>NZ_JAATJI010000001.1:1200000-1500000 GCF_011927825.1 Polymorphobacter fuscus
CGCTTCCGGGTTTCGAACGGCCGCGCCGCTTTGCCTTTTGATGCGAAAGACCAACTGATGTCGCCGACCCGACCCTATACGGCCCTGCTGCTGGCCGCCGCCATCATTGCTGTCCCCGCCCGTGCCGACAATCTGGCGGCGGCGCTGGAGGCAGCCTATGAACAGAACCCCGATATCGCGGCGCAGCGCGCGCTGGTGCGCCAGAGCGACGAGGAGATCCCGCAGGCGCTGGCGCCGGCGCGGCCGCAGGTCGGGGCACAGCTGACCGCCGACCAGGCCGCGCTCGACGCCTTCACCGACAACGGCCGCACCTATCGCGCCGGGTTGAGCCTGTCGCAGTCGCTGTACCGCGGCGGCCGCACGCGGTCGGCGACCACGGCGGCGGAAAACCGGGTGCTGGCCGCCCGCGCCCGCCTTCGCGCCACCGAAAACCAGATCGTCCTCAACACGGTGACGGCCTATGCCGATGTGCTGCGCTTCGCGCGCGTCGTCGAGCTCAACAGGAGCCAGGTCAATGTTCTGGACCGCGAGCTGCAGCAGTCGCGCGACCGGTTCGAAGTCGGCGACCTGACGCGCACCGACGTGGCGCAGAGCCAGGCGCGGCTGGCCAATGCCCAGTCCAACCTCGTCGTCGCCGAAAACCAGTATGCCGCCGCTCGCCAGGCCTATCTGCGCGTCGTCGGTCGGCTGCCGCAGGACCTGGAACCGTTGCCGCCGCTGCCGATCCTGCCGGGCAACGCCGGCGAAGCGGTCGACCTGGCGCGCGAGAACGCCCCCAATCTGCTCGCCGCCCGCTTCGACGAGGCCGCGGCGCGCTATGATGTCACCAACTTGCAGCAGCAGCGGCTGCCGACGGTCGACATGCAGCTGAGCGGTGCCTATTCGCGCTTCGAAGGCGGCGGCGGCGGCGCCAACTTCGTCCGCCAGGGCAGCTTCATCACCCAGGACGCGCTGGTCACGGCGACCGTGCCGATCTGGCAGCGCGGGCTGGTCGGCAGCCAGGTCCGCCAGGCACAGCAGCGCCGCAGCCAGCTGGCGGCGCTGATCACCTCCACCGACCGCCAGACCGAGGAAAGCGTCGTCAACAGCTTCAACCAGCTGCGCGCCGCCCGCGCCGTCATCGAGGCCAACAAGGTCGCCGCCGATGCCAATGCGCTCGCCGCCGAAGGCGTCAAGCAGGAGAATCAGGTCGGCACCCGCACCATCATCGAAGTCCTCAACGCCGAACAGGAACGGCTGAATTCGGAGGTCAATCTGGTCACGGCGCGCCGCGACGAGCAGGTCGCGGCCTATTCGCTGCTGTCCGCCGTCGGTGCCGCCGAAGCGGTGGCGTTGGGCGTGCCGGTGGAACGCTATGATCCGACCGCCAACACCAAGCGCGTTCGCCGCCTGCTCGGCGAAGGCGGCGACCCCAATGTCCCGGCGCTGCCGGTGCCGGTCGCCGACCGCGCGACCCAGTCGCTGGTCATCGGCCCGCCGAAGCCATAAACTGGTGCGATGACCGAAACGCCCGACCTCGACGCCATCCTCGAATCGATCCGCCTGCGGATGACGGGCGACGCGGCACCCCCCGCAGCGCCGCCACCGCAGGTCGCGGCGCCGCCGCCGCTGCGCAAGGCGCCGCTGGTCCCGCCGCCGGCCGCGAGCACGGGCACCACCGTCGACGCGCTGGTGACATCGATCCTCGAACCGTTGCTGCGCCAGTGGATCGACGCCAACCTGCCCGAAATCTGCGAGCGGGTGGCACAGCAGGAAATCCGGCGTCTCACGGCACAGTCGCGGGACACATGATCGCCCTGTCCCCGGGCTGGACGGCGGCGGCGCTGCTGCTGGTGTCGAACATCTTCATGACCGTCGCCTGGTACGGCCATCTGAAGTTCAAGGGCGCGCCGCTGCTGACCGTCATCCTGGTCAGCTGGGGCATTGCCTTTTTCGAATATTGCCTCGCCGTGCCGGCCAACCGCATCGGCTCCGGCGCGCTGACGGCGCCGCAGTTGAAGGGCATGCAGGAGATCATCTCGCTGCTGGTCTTCGCGGTGTTTTCCACGACCGTCCTGGGCCAGGCGGTGACGCCGCGGCAGGCGGCGGGGTTCGCGCTGATCGTCGTCGCCGCGGTGCTGATCATCGGCGAATAAGAGGATCAGCGCGGCGCGAGGATGACCCGGTAGCGCAGGAAGTTGAACACCGCCGACACGCCGGTGCCGATGACAAAGGCCAGCCAGATCGGCAGGCCGATATAAAGCCCGGCCGAATACAGCGCATAGTTGATCGCGGCACCGACCGCCGCCGTTGCGGCATAGGCGGCGAATTCGCGCCAGCTGGGCGGCGCCGCGCTGCGGAAGGTCAATTGCCGGTTGAGCCACCAGGCGACGACCAGCGCCACCAGGATTGAGGCGATCCGCGCCAGATAGGGCGACATGCCGACCGCCCCCAGCCCGGCGAGAACGCCGAAATCGATTGCCGCCGTCGTCAGACCGACACCGATGAAACGCAGCGCCTGGCCCTGCCAGCCATCGGCCCAGCCTGGGGGCAAGGTCAGCGCCATGGGGACCGGCGCAGGTTCGAGAGCGGAGCAGCGTGCATGGCGCGTTATTGCCGGTTTGCAGTGACGGAACAATGACCGCGGGGGGACTGGAACGGACGGTGGACTGTGTGCGGACGGCATGGCAGACGGTCGAAGGTTAATAGGGGGTTTTCGATGGCTTCGCCGTTCGCCGCAGTCTCTCGGGCGTTGGCCTGGCGTCGCCTGCCCGTGCTGCTGCTGCTCGCCGGCGCGCTGCTGCGGCTGGTCTGGGCCGTGGCGACACTGCCCGGCAGCCATGCCGGCGGTGAAATCGCCAATGTCGCCATCGCCTATGCGCACACCGGCGTGCTCGCCGATGCCTTTCGCCCCGGCCAGGGCCCGACGGCGCATGTGCTGCCGCTGCCGCCGGTCTATGCCGGGTTGATCTACCGCGCGCTCGGCGTGCACGCGCCGGCGGCGGAACTGGTCCTCGCCGGCAGCGCCATTGCGCTGGTCATGGCCGGCTATGCCCTCTTCTATCGCGCCTTCGGGCTGATGGGCATGCCGCGCCCGTGGCGGATCGCGGCGCTGGCGGCGCTGTGCCTGGTGCCGCTCAACATGCAGCTCGAAATCGAAACCTTCCGCATCTGGGAAGGCGGGTTGAGCGTCGCGGTGGCGGCGCTGTTCCTGTGGGGCCTGCTGACGCTGGAGCGCCGTGCCGAAGTCGGCTGGGGCGCCATCATCGCCATGGCGCTGCTGGCGGCGCTGCTGTTCTTCATCAGCCCGCCTTTGGGGCTCGCCGGCTATCTCGGCGCGCTGCTGTTGCTGATCGGTCGGCTGCCGCTGCGCCGCTGGGCGGGTGCCGCCGGCATCGCGGTGGCGGCACTGGCGCTGCTGATCGCGCCCTGGGCCTGGCGCAACCAGCAGGTGATGGGCGAGGCGTTGCCGCTGCGCAGCAATGCCGGGCTGGAACTGGCGCTGGGCAACCACCCGGCGGCGGCCGGCCCCGGCGATCCGCGCGCGGTCTTCAAGGCCCGGCTGGACGAAATCCACCCGTTCGAAAGCGACAGCGCCTTTGCCGCGATGCAGGCCGCGGGCGGCGAGATTGCCTATGCCCGGGGCCTCGGCACCACGGCGAAGGACTGGATCACCAGCCACCCCGCCGATTTCGCCCGGCTGTGCGGGCGGCACCTGCGCGACTTCTTCTTCCCGCCCGCCTGGCTGTGGAACGTCTATTCGGGCGCCAGCCGTGGCACGATGGTCAAGGTCGTCATCAACGCCCTGCTGTCGGCAGCGGCGCTGACCGGGGCGCTGGTCGCCGGCATCGCCGCGTGGCGGCGCTACCGTTTCGCGATCCTCATGCTGGTGGTGCCGACGCTGCCCTATGTCATCGTCCAGCCGGTGCTGCGCTATCGCTACATCATCTACGCGCTGTCGGTGTTCTTCGCCGCCGATCTCGCCAGCCGGTTGCAGCGGCGCCGGGGTTCAGCCGCGGCCGACGGGGTCCGCTGACAATTGCAGGTAGAACAGCCGCTTCATTTCGCGGCGGCCCCGGGTCACCGTATCGAGAATGCCGCCGGCAAAGGCCGAAAACACCGCGATGATGACCAGCCCGGTGACCAGGATGGCGGTCGGAAAGCGCGGCACCAGCCCGGTTTCCATGAAGGTGACGACCAGCGGCACCGCGAGGACCAGCGCCACCAGCAGCAACACGCCGGCGATGATGCCGAAGAAGCGCACCGGCCGTTCGGCGCGATACAGGTTGAGCATGGTGATCAGGATGCGGAACCCGTCGCTGTAGGTGCTCAACTTCGACGTCGAGCCTTCGGGCCGCGCCCCGTAGCGGGTGGTGACTTCGGCCACCGGCATCATCAGTTCGAGCGCATGGATGCTGATTTCGGTCTCGATCTCGAAACCCGCTGACAGCACCGGGAAGGATTTGACGAACCGCCGCGAAAAGACCCGGTAACCGGTCAGGATATCGGTGAACGACTGTTTGAACATCGACGTCAAAAGGCCGGTCAGCATCTTGTTGCCGAACTGGTGGCCGCGGCGGTAGGCGGCGTCGACCTGGCTGGCGCGCGCGCCGACGACCATGTCGAGCCGTTCCTCGACCAGCCGCCGGATCATTTCGGGCGCGGCTTCCGGGTCGTAGGTGGCATCGCCATCGGCCATCACATAGACATCGGCATCGACATCGGCGAACATCCGCCGCACCACGGCACCCTTGCCCTGCTGGCGTTCGCTGCGCACGATCGCGCCGGCGGCGGCGGCGACTTCGCAGGTACGATCCCTGGAATTGTTGTCGAAGACATAGATGTCGGCGTCGGGCAGCGCGGCGCGAAAGCCGGCAATGGTCGCACCGATCGCGACTTCCTCGTTATAGCAGGGCAGAATGACCGCGACGCGGACCTGTTGGGCGCGCGCCGTCGGATGCAGGTCGACGACGGTGCGTTCGAGAAGATCGGCGGTCGGAACATGGGCCGTCATGACGCATCGTCTCCGGATAGAGTATAACGAAATCAACTGGTTGGTTGAGCCGTCGCGCCGACCTTCCCCCTTCTCAAAGGGCTAGCAGTTGTTAATTTGTGTTAAAAGATACGCAAAGGGAGTATGTCGGATGTGCCCGGAGCGCGGCGTCGGCACCGGCTGTGTTGCCAATGCTTCCCCGTCGCGGCTTCTGCCGCTAACAGCATCGCCATGAACGCTCCCGAGACCCTCATCGACAAGACCTTCAGCCCCGCCGACTTCGAACAGCGGCTCTATGCGCAATGGGAAGCATCGGGCGCCTTCCGCCCCGATCGGCCCGATGCCAAACCCTATACCATCATCATCCCGCCGCCCAATGTCACCGGGTCGCTGCACATCGGCCATGCGCTCGACAACACGCTGCAGGACCTGCTGATCCGCTGGCACCGGCTCAATGGCCGCGACGCGCGCTGGGTGGTCGGCACCGACCATGCCGGCATCGCGACGCAGATGGTGGTGGAACGCCGGCTCGCCGATGCGGCGCCGCCGACGACGCGCCAGGCGATGGGGCGCGCGCGCTTCCTCGAGACCGTGTGGGACTGGAAGCGTGAAAGCGGCGGCACGATTACTCAGCAGCTGCGCCGCCTGGGCGCCAGCTGCGACTGGGCGCACGAGCGCTTCACCATGGACGAAGGCTTCAACACCGCGGTGACGCGCGTGTTCGTGACGCTCTACAATCAGGGCCTGCTCTATCGTGACAAGCGGCTGGTCAACTGGGACCCCAAGCTGAAGACCGCGATTTCGGACCTGGAAGTCGAATTTCGCGAAGTCGAAGGCAATTTGTGGCACTTCCGCTATCCGCTGGAGGACGGCTCGGGCTTCATCGCCATCGCTACCACCCGCCCGGAAACCATCCTTGGCGATGGCGCCGTGGCGGTGAACCCGGACGATCCAAAAATGGCGCACTACGTCGGCAAGCGCTGCCGGCTGCCGCTCGTTGATCGCCTGATCCCGATCATCACCGACAGCTATGTCGAAGCCGATTTCGGTTCGGGCGCCGTCAAGATTACCGCCGCGCATGATTTCAACGATTTCGAAGTCTACAAGCGCCATCCTGAAGCCGATATCCCGGTCATCAACCTGATGAACCCCGACGGCACGATGAGCGATGCCTGCCCCGAAGCCTATCGCGGCCTGACCCGCGAGGACGCGCGTAAAAAAGTCGTTGCCGATTTCGAAGCCCTTGGCCTGCTCGACAAAATCGAACCGCATCGCCACCAGGTCCCCTATGGCGACCGCTCCGGCGTGGTCATCGAACCCTATCTGACCGACCAATGGTATGTGAACGCCGCCGAGCTTGCGAAGCCTGCGCTGGCAGCGGTGCGCTCGGGCGAAACCCAGTTCGTGCCGAAAACCTGGGAAAAGACCTATTTCAACTGGATGGAGAACATCCAGCCGTGGTGCGTGAGCCGGCAGTTGTGGTGGGGGCACCAGATTCCGGCGTGGTATGGTCCGTCCAAAGATGAGTTGGAGCGCCGGTCCACGCAGAGCATGCACGAGATCAGCCGGGAGCTCTTCTCCGGGGTCAAGTCAGAACCCAATTGTTTTGTTGCTGAAACCGCTGCAGATGCGCTTCAACAAGCGCAAGAATATTACGGTCCTGAATGGCATGTAGCGGACGCGAGCGGGGCCGCTTGGGAAACAATACAAGGCGACAGTCAACTACCGACGCTTTTCCTGACCCGCGACGAAGACGTCCTCGACACCTGGTTCTCGTCGGCGCTCTGGCCCTTCGCCACCCTCGGCTGGCCCGACGAAACACCCGACCTCGCCCGCCATTACCCCGGCGATGTCCTCGTCACCGGCTTCGACATCATCTTCTTCTGGGTCGCGCGCATGATGATGCAGGGCCTGCACTTCATGGACGACGTTCCACCGTTCAAGACCGTCTATTGCCACGGCCTCGTCCGCGACGCCAAGGGCGCCAAGATGTCGAAATCGAAGGGCAACACCGTCGACCCGCTGGTGCTCGTCGACAAATATGGCGCCGACGCCCTGCGCTTCACCCTGACCGCGATGGAAAGCCAGGGCCGCGACATCAAGCTCGATGAAAAGCGCGTCGAAGGTTATCGCAACTTCGCAACCAAACTGTGGAACGCCGCACGCTTCTGCCAGTCGAACGGGATCAGCGGCTCGACCAGCATCGCCCCGCCACCGGCGCAGAACGCCGTCAACCGCTGGATAATCGGCGAAGTGGCTGCCACCGCGCGCGCGCTCGAAACCGCGATTCAGACCTTCCGCTTCGATGCCTATGCCGACACCATTTACAGCTTCGCGTGGAACCGCTTCTGCGACTGGTATCTGGAACTGACCAAGCCGCTGCTGGCCGAGGGCGCAGACGCGGGCGTTGCCGCCGAAACGCGCGCCGTTTCCGGCTGGGCGCTCGACCAGATCCTCGTCATGCTCCATCCGGTCATGCCGTTCCTGACCGAAGAACTCTGGCACAAGCTGGGGACGCGAACGCGCGACCTCATCGTGTCCGACTGGGTCGCCGCCGACCTGCCGGTCGATGCGGACGCCAGTGCGGATATCGAATGGCTGATTTCAGCAGTCACGGGCATCAGAACTGCCAAATCTGATTTGGGCATCGCAGTAAGACGTCGTTTGCCTGCGCTTATGATCGTAAACTCTGTTGATGCCGAATTTAGGGCAAACCGGTGCCAAGCTTTAGTCGAAACGCTAGCTGGCGTCGGATTTCTGGGCGGCGTGTATAACGAATTGGTCCATGGACAAGGCGGATCGCAGAACCTTCTTACTTCGCTAAAAAACAAACATGGCTTCTCGGCAATCATTGAGGTTGTATCGAGTGAAGCTCTGTTTGTCATGGACGTCGGCGATGCCGTCGACCTCGCCGCCGAACGGGCGCGCCTGGAGAAGGCCATCGCCACCGCCGTCAAGGAACGCGATGCGCTGGCCGGCCGCCTCGCCTCCCCGGGCTTTACCGAAAAGGCCAAACCCGAAGCGGTCGAAAAGGCCCGCGAGGATCACGCCGCGCGCAGCGCCGAGGCCGAGCGGCTGGCAGCGGCGCTGGCGCGGTTAGGGTAATTATCGTCATCCCGGGCTTGACCCGGGATCCCGCTTTGTTCGCACGCCGGCAGAAGCAGCGGGATCCCGGGTCAAGCCCGGGATGACGAGAGAAGAATGGAAGCAATTTGAATGTCCTTCACCGCCCAGCCCCTCGCAGCCGACAAGGCCGAAGCCTATCGCGACCTCGCCCAGCAACTTACCGCACTGATCGGCGATGAGCGCGACGCCATCGCCAATGCCGCCAACACCGCGGCGCTGCTGTTCGACCTGCTGCCCGACCTCAACTGGGCGGGATTTTATTTCCTGAAGGACGGCGAACTCGTCCTCGGCCCCTTCCAGGGCAAGCCGGCGTGCATCCGCATCGCCATCGGCAAGGGCGTCTGCGGCGCGGCGGCAGCCACCCGCACATCGCAGGTCGTCGCCGATGTCCACGCCTTTCCCGGCCATATCGCCTGCGATGCGGCCTCGGCGTCGGAACTGGTGGTGCCGCTGCTGCATGGCGACACGCTGCTCGGTGTGCTCGATCTCGACAGTCCGGTGGCGGGGCGGTTCGATGATGCGGATCGCGCAGGTATCGAAGCCGTCGCCGCAATCTGGGTCAAGGCAAGCGCTTGAAACCTTCCCCACCGGGGGGAGGTCGGATTCGCAGCCGAGCCGGGTGATGAGCGCTCGAGCGCGGAAGAGAAAACCCCTCTCCTGGGCCGCGCTGCGCACGTCTCTCGACCTCCCCCCGGCGGGGGGAGGTATAGCGTTCAACACCCAGCACCAGCTGTGCGGTGCCGATGTCGCCGGGGAAGCAAAGGCCCCGCTCATCCCGAGCGAAGTCGGGGGACGTTCCAATGGCAGAGCGCCCTGCCGGGGATCAGTGCAGCCGACGCTCCAGGCCCAGGATGGCGTCGTCGGTCATCCGCGCCTGCAAGGCGGGGTCGGCCTTCGCCGCGATCAGCGTGGCGGCGGCGGCGGTGACGCGGCGCGCCACATCGGCGCGCAGATCGGCTTCGGCGGCGCGCTCGGCGGCGGCGATCTTGGCTTCGGCAGCGACGGTGCGGCGTTCGATGGTCAGTTCGGCGGCGCGGCGGCTTTCGTTGATGAGCTCGGCCGCTTCCGCCTCAGCACGGGCGACGATCGCTTCGGCATCGCGCGTCGCGGCATCGCGGGCGCGGGTGGCACCGGCGAGCAGCGCTTCGGCTTCGGCGCGGATCGCCTTGGCTTCGTCGAGCTGGCGCTTGACGCCGGCGATCCGGTCATCGAGGGCGCCAGCGATGCGCTGCGGCAGCTTGGCGAGGATGATCGCCAGCGCGAAAAAGATGAACATCGAAACGCTGACCCAGGCCTCGGCGTTGAGCCCGAGGAGCAAGGGGCCCTCATGCGCGCCCTCGGCGGTCATCGCCTGGGTTTCGATGGTATCGATGGAAGGTTCGACCACAAGCCGGTCCTATTTCTGTGCCGAAAGCACGGCTTCGATTTCGGCCGGCGGCACCGACAGCCCGGTCAGCCGCGTCACCGCTTCCGCCGTCAATTCGGTGGTGGTGGCGGCGAGCGTGGCGCGTGCCGCGTCGCGCGCCCCGGCCAGCCGCGCCGCGGCATCGGTCGCCTTGCCATCGAGCACCGCGGCAAGGTCCTTCAACCGCGCCTCGGCTGCGCCCGCAGCATCGGCCTGCGCCGCTGCGACCCGAGCCTGGGCGGCGTCGCGGGCCGCGGCCATGCCGGTGTCATAGCGGGTGCGGATTGCATCCGCCTCCGCCTTGGCGGCTTCGGCGGCATCGAGATCGCCGGCGACCCGAGTCTCGCGTTCGTCGATGACCCGGCCGACCTTGGGCAAGGTCGGCCGAATGACGGCGAAGTAGAGCACCGCGAAAATCGCGGCCAGCCACGCCAGCTGGGGCAGCCAGGTTGTCGGGTCGAACTGCGGCACGGATCAGGTCAGCCGAACGCGAGGGCGAGCGCGACGACGGCCGCGATCAGGCCGAGCGCTTCGGTCACGGCGAAGCCGAAGATCAGGCGGGCGCCGAGCTTGTCGGCAGCGGCCGGGTTGCGCAGCGCGCCCGACAGGAACATGCCGAAGATGAGGCCGACGCCGATGGCGGCGAACCCGGCGCCCATGGCGGCAAGACCGGCACCGATCAGCTTGGCAGATGCAACGTCCATTATAAGTCCTTCTCAGTAAATCAGTTTTGGGGTGATGGGGGATGAAGCGTCAGTGGAGGTTGACGGCATCGTTGAGGTAGATCGACGCCAGCAGCGCGAACACATAGGCCTGGACGACCGCGATCAGCAGTTCCAGCGCCGTCAGCGCGACGTTGACCGTCAGCGGCACCAGGCCGAACACATAGGGCAGCGCCTCGAACGAGCCGAGGGCGATGACGAAGCCGCCGAAGACCTTCAACAGCACATGGCCGGCGGTCATGTTGGCGAACAACCGGATCGCCAGGGTGAAGGGGCGCGACAGGAAGGACAGGAATTCGATCGCCGCGACCAGCGGCAGGACGAAGATCGGCGTGCCTTCGGGCAGGAACAGCGTGAAGAAATGCAGGCCGTGCTTGGCAAAGCCGACGATGAGCACGAGCACGAACACGATCGCCGCAAGCCCGAACGTCACCGCGATATGGCTGGTGGGCGTGAAGGCGTGGAGAAAGGGGATCAGCCCGAGCAGGTTGCAGGCCAGGACGAAGATGAAAACGGCGAAGATCAGCGGCGCGTATTTCAGCCCTTCGCGGCCGACATTTTCGCGCAACATGTCACGTATGAAATCATAAAGATATTCGACGGCGGCCTGGGCGCGGCCGGGGACAAGCTGCGGCTTGGCGGTGCCGATGTAGAGGAACGCCGCGATCGCCAGCATGGCGACGAGCATCCACAGCGACGAATTGGTGAACGACACGTCGTTCCCGGCCACGGCGAGGGGCACGATCCGTTCGATCGAAAATTGCTCCATCGGGTTGGCCATTGCGCGTCTATTCCCCGTCGATCTTTTTCTGCTGGCGCAACACCGAGCGCAGGCCCGTCGCAAACCCCAGCAACAACAACATGATCATTCCCCACGGACCGGTGCCGGCCCAGCGATCGATGACCCAGCCGAGGAACCCGCCGACCAGCATCGCACCCACGAATTCGAGCGCGACCGACCAGCCCTGGCTTTCCTCGCGCTTCCGGCCGTCACGGCGTGACGGTTCGGCTTCGCGGGCCGCGGCGATGCGGCGCGCAAGCGCATCATCATCGTGGTGGTTGGCCAAGACGGGGGAACCCCTGCGTAACTGAAAAGAATCGGCTGCAACAAAAGGTCTGAAACAGGCCGATGGCCCCTGACAGCAACGCCGTCAAAGCTTGGCCGCGCTCTATATAGGGGGGGCCGAACTGTCAACCGCGCTGCAACGCGGCATGTCGCGTCGCGCCGGGGCGGACAGGCCCCGGCGCGACGCCAGTGCGATCAGCGCGGGCGTTCCATGCGCGGTCCGCCCGAGCGCGACGGCTGGCCGCCCTGCTGCCGCATGTCGGTCCGCTGCTGCTGCCGGGCGGCACGATTCTCGCGATAGGCCTGGCGCTGTTCGCTGCTGCGAAAGGCCCGCTGGCCCTGAGGCACCCCGGCAATGCCATTGGCGATGCCGCGGCTGACGGCGTCCGGCCGGCCCTGCCCCGAATAGCCCGGACGCACCTGCCCCGGACCACCGGGCCGGCCCTGGCCCGCATAGCCGGGGCGCGGGCCGTTATAGCCGGGGCGGACATAACCTGGCCGGCCATAGCCGGGCCCGCCGACAGCGGGCCGCGGGACATAGCCGTTGGGCCGAACCCGCTGCTGCCAGAAACGCTGCTGCGCCTGCGACCAGTTGCGGCGGTTGCCGACACGGTCGTACACGTAATAGCCGTTGCCGGGGTAGTAATAGCCCTGCGACCAGCCGAAGCCCGTCCCGACATAGCCGAACGGCACCGACCGATAGCCGAAGGGGTCGCCATAATAATTGTCATAGGCGTCGCCATATTGCAGGCCGCCGTAACCGCCATAGTTGCCGCCACCGAAGCCGCCGCCATAGCCATAGCCCGTCGAGCAGGCGGCAAGGCCAAGAGCAGCAGCGCCGATGACGGCGGCGCGAAGCACGAATTTACGCAACATCAAGCAACTCCTGAATGGGGCAGACATGGCCTGCACCCTGCCACTATAACGACCGACAAGGCCAGCCGGGTCCGTCACCCTACCGCCAGTAAGCTTGCGGCAGCCTGAAGATCGACGCTCACCAGCTGCGAAACCCCGGGCTCTCCCATCGTCACCCCGTAAAGCCGGTGCATCCGGCTCATCGTCACGGCATTATGGGTGACGATCAGGAAGCGCGTTGCCGTTTCGGTCGCCATCCGGTCGAGCAGGTCGCAGAAGCGCTCGACATTGGCGTCATCCAGCGGCGCATCGACTTCGTCGAGCACGCAGATCGGCGCCGGGTTGGCGAGGAACAGCGCGAAGATCAGCGCCGTTGCTGTCAACGCCTGCTCGCCGCCCGACAAAAGCGTAAGCGACTGCAGCTTCTTGCCCGGCGGCTGCGCCATGATCTCCAGCCCGGCCTCCAGCGGATCGTCCGATTCGATCAACGCCAGCTCGGCCTCGCCGCCGCCGAACAAATCGGTGAACAGGGTGCGGAAATGGCCGTTGACCGCGGCGAACGCCGCCGCCAGCCGCGCCCGACCCTCCCGGTTCAGGCTGCCGATCGAACCGCGCAACCGGGCGATGGCGGTTTCCAGCTCGGCCTTTTCGGCAAGCGTCGCCTCTGCCTGCGCCTCGAGCTCGGCAAGTTCGATATCGGCACGCAGGTTGACGGGGCCGAGTCGGTCGCGCTCCTCCGACAAAACGTCATGGGCTGCCGCCGCGGCGTCGGGATCCTCGGCAACATGCGAAAACCCCAGCCGCCCCGGCAGCACCGGCGGCGGCACGCCGAAACGGTCCCCCGCCAGCCGCTCCACCGCCAGCCGCGCCGCGTCCTGGTGCTCGGCTTCGGCGCGGGCGGTCGCCCGCGCTTCCCGCGCCGCCGCCACGGCCTCATCGGCGGCGCGCGCCTGTGCCGTCAGCGCCGCCAGCGCGGTTTCGGCGCGGGCGAGGGTATCGGCAGCCGCGTCCCGCGCCGCGTCCGCATCGGCGCTGCGGGTCGCCAGCGCGGCAATTTCGGAAGCGATCGCCGCCTCGCGTGCCGCCAGCCCGGCGCGTTCGGCACGCGCCGCGTCGCCGCGCCCGGCCAGTTCGGCCAATTGCCCGGCGCTGGCGTCGCGCCGCCGTTGCCAATCGGCGCGTTCGCCGGCGATGGCGGCAATGCGCCGCTGCGCCGATTCGATCTCGCGGCGCCGTGCGTCCACCGCTGCGGCGCGGGTGCCGACGGCGGAACGCGCTGCATCCGCATCGCGCCGGGCGACCGCCAGCGCTTCGGCAAGGCCGGCCAGAACCCCCGCAGCCGGCACGGCAGCGCGCGCCGATTCGCACTCGGCCGCCAGGCGCGCGCCTTCGGCAGCGGCGCGTTCGATCGCCGATGCCAGGCTCGCGGCCTCGCCGGCGCGGCGGCTGGCGGCGGTTTCGGCGGCGGCAAGCGCCGCCCGTGCTTCGGCCAATGCCCGCGCGGCGGCCTCGCGCCCCGCCCGCGCCCGCCGTTCGGCCTCCTGCGCCGCCGCGGCCGCGGTCACTGCGGTTGCCAGCGCCGCCGCTGCCGCATCGAGCGCAGCCTGCCCCGCAGTGCGCTCGCGCTGCACTTCGCCAAGCCGGCGCCGCGCCCGAAGCTGCGCCGCCGCCGCCTCGGTGCGACCGCCGGCATCGACAAAGCCATCCCAGCGCCACAGTGCCCCGGCCATCGTCACCAGCCGCTGGCCGGGGTGCAGACGCGGTGCCAGCGCCGGCGCGTCGGCGGCCGCCACGACGCCGATCTGCGCCAGCCGCCGCGCCAGTTCCGGCGGCGCCGTCACATGCGTCGCCAGCGCCATCACGCCTTCGGGCAGCGCCGGGTCGTTGCCCGTTGCCGCACCGGCCCAGCGGCGCGGCGCGGCGCTGTCGGCGGGGCCGGCATCGAGATCGTCGCCCAGCGCTGCCGCCAACGCCGCCTCATAACCCGGTTGCGTCTCCACCCGTTCGGCCATGCGCGGACCCTTGACGGCATCGGCTGCCAGCCGCTTGGCCAGCGCATCCGCCTCCGCGGCGAGGCCGGCGAGCGTCGCCCGCGCCGCCGCATGCTGCGCCGCCGCCTCGGCACGCGCCGCCTCGCAACCCGGGCGCGCCGCCTCGGCTTCGGCGAGGCCGGCCTCGGCTGCGGCCAGCGCGTCGGTCGCCGCAGCGACCCGCTCCGCCAGCGCCGCCGTATCGGGGGCCGGCGCCAGCCGTGCCTGCCGCGCCGCCAGATCGCGCGCCTCCCCCTGCGCCCGCGCCAGCCGCGCCGTTGCCGCCGCCACATTCGCTTCGGCAGCGCGCGCCCCGGCTGCTGCGGCGGCATGGGCGTCGACCGCGCTGGCCAGTGCCGCTTCCGCCGCGCCGCCGGCAGCGATGGCCGCCGCAGCCGCCGTCGCTTGCCCCGGCAGCGCCGCCTCGGCTGCCGCCAGGGCCGCCGCCAGCGTCGACACCTCCGCTTCGAGCCGTGCCTCGGCCGCCATGGCATCCGCGCCCAGCGCCTGTTCGCGCGCAATGTCCCGCGCTACTGCCGCCAGCGCCGCATCGATGTCGCCGCGCCGCCGCACCGCCGCGGTCCGTTCGGCGTCGAGCAGCGCACGCGACTGGCGCAGCGCCTGCACGGCCGCTGCCGCCTCGGCTTGCGCCAGCCGCAGGTCGGGCAGCGCGGCATTTGCTGCTGCCGCGTCCGTTGCCAGCCGCGCCGCCACCCGGGTCAGGTCATCAGCCTTGCCGTCCGCATCCGAGGCTGCCGCCCGCGCTGCTTCGGATCCGGACCGGGCCGCCGTCCAGCGCGCAAACAGCGATGCCGCTTCCGCAACCTTCAACCGGTCGCTCAGCCCGCGATAGCGTTCGGCCACGCGCGCCTGGCGACGCAGTGCATTGGCCTGGGTTTCGATGCCGCGCACGACATCGTCGATCCGTTCCAGATTGGCTTCAGCGGCGCGCAGGCGGATTTCGGCTTCGCGGCGGCGCACGTGGAGGCCGGCGATGCCGGCGGCTTCCTCCAGCAGCATCCGCCGCTCGGCCGGCTTGGCGGCGATGATCGCGCTGATCCGGCCCTGGCCGACAATGGCGGGCGAATGCGCCCCGGTGGCAGAATCGGCGAACAGCAGCCGCACGTCCTGGGCGCGGGCATCGCGCCCGTTGATGCGATAGTCGGACCCGGCGCCGCGTTCGATGCGGCGGCTGACCTCGACTTCCTCCCCGGCGCTGCCGGCCAGCGCCAGCGTCACCTGCGCCAGGCTGCGCATCGGCCGCTTGCCGGTGCCGGCGAAGATGACATCGTCCATCCCGCCCGATCGCATCGACTTGGGGCTGCCCTCCCCCATCACCCAGCGCAGCGCTTCGAGCAGGTTGGACTTGCCGCAGCCGTTGGGGCCGACGACGCCGGTCAGCCCCGGTTCGATTCGCAATTCGGTCGTTTCGACGAAGGATTTGAACCCCGCCAGCCTGAGCGCGCGGAATTCCAACGTCAGCGAAACCGAAGGCGCGCCGCCATTACGACAGCGCTGCCTTCAACTTGGGCTCGAGCGCGTCCCAGGTGAACACGCCTTCCTGCGTGACGCCGTTGATGATGAAGCCGGGCGTTCCGGTCAGCTTGTAGGTGTCGGTCGCCTGGGTGCGCAGCGCCGCCAGCTTTTCCAGCGCCGCCTTGTCGGCGAGGCACTGGTCGAACTTGGCGCGCGGCATGCCGCGGGTGCGCATATATTCGTCGAGCTTGCCGAGTTCGGCGAGCGCGGCGATCTGCTGGTCCTCCGGCAGCGCCGAAAGCCGCTTGCTGTCCTCCGGGGTCAGCTTGGTGAACGGCTCGGTCCAGCTCGTCTGGTCGGTGAAGAAGGCGGCGAGCAGGCCGAAGAACGGCTCCGCCCCCTGGCAGCGCGCCAGCATGGAAGCGGCATAATCGGGACCGTTGAGGACGAAGTTGCGGAATTCATAGGAGACATTGCCGCTGGCGACATATTTGTCGCGAATCGTTGCCATCGCCGCTTCGTGGAATTCGCTGCAATGCGGGCAGGTCAGCGAAGCGAATTCGAGCAGTTTCACCTTGGCGTCGGGGTTGCCGATACGAAAGCCACCCTCCGGCGTCGCCGCCGTGACCTTGGTCCAGTCGGTGCCGGCGGGAACGGCAGCGGCGCCTGTGGTCGTCGTCGTGGTCTCGGTCTTGGCCGTCTCGGCGGTCTTGTCGCCGCAGGCGGCGGTGGCCAGCGCAAGGCCGGCGAGCAGGATCGAACGCAATGCAATCGTCATCGAATACCCTCAATACGGCGTGTCGCCAGCGGCGCAAACGGCTGTCGCCGGCGGCGCGCCGGGCGACTGTTACGGTTTAGGCGACTTCAGCGCCGCCTGCAATTTCGGTTCCAGCCCGGCCCAGTCGAACACCCCGGGCACCGGCACGCCGTTGATGCCGAAGGTCGGCGTGCCTTCCAGCTTGTAATTGGTCAGCGCGTCGTTGCGCACGGCGAGCAGCCGGGCCTGCGCCGCCTTGTCGGCGAGGCACGCCGGGCTGCGCGCCAGCGGCACGCCGCGCGCATCGGCCCAGCGATCGAGCCCCGAACGCGTCGCCATTTCGGCCGGCTGCTGTTCGGGCGGCATCGCGCTGATCGCCTGGTTGTCGGCGGCGGTCATCGCTTCGAAGCCCTTGGTCCATTCGCCCTGTTCGGCGAACAATTTGCCGGCGAAGGCGAGCGCCGGGCGCGGCGCCTGGCAGGCGACGAGCAGCGACGCCGAAAAATCGGGTCCGTTGCGCACGAAGCTGCGCTGTTCGAACGAAACATTGCCGGTGGCGAGATATTTCGCCTTCAGCGCGGGCAGGCCGCTTTCGTGAAAGGCCTTGCAATGGCTGCAGGTATAGGACGCGAATTCGACCAGCTTTACCTTCGCCGCCGGGTTGCCGATCAACAGCCCGCCCGACGGGGTCGCCGCCACGGTGTTCGCCCAGTCGGTCTTGGCCAGCGCCGGCGTGGCAAGCAACGCCGCGGCAAGCAACATCAAGGCAGGCCGGCGTGCAATCATCAGGCAAGGCTCCAAGTCGAACAACTTGCCGATACCTTAGGCACGCCAACCGGCGATGAACAGGGTGCAGCACGCACCCTGTTCGCCGCCGGCGCCCGTTTGCAATTGGCCCGGTTCAGGCCGCCAGTGCCGTGCGCCGCCGCATCATCGCCCCGGTCAGGCCGAAGCCCGCGATCATCATCGCCCAGCTCGCCGGTTCCGGCACCGCCCCGGCACCGCCGCCATTGCTGGCGAGATCGTAGCGGAAATTGTCGAAGAACATGCCTTCCTCATCCGGCCGGCCGTCGAGGATGACCTGCGTCAGCCCGCTGTAACCGGTCAGTTCGACCCGGCGCGGGCCAAAACCGCGCGGCAGCGTCAGCGAAAAGCTGTCGGCGCCGGCGCTGCCGACAAGGCTGATCGCAAGGATGCCGGTGGTATCGACCTGATAGACGTCGAACGACAGATTGTCGGCCGGCGTCGCGAAATCGATGGTCAGCGTCGACCGGCAGGCGTTGGTCGCATGCGGGCACAATGCCGTGTTGGTATAGCCGGCCCAGGTGAAGAAGCGCATGCCATTGGCCGAGGAAAAGGTCGCATCGCCATACGTCACCGGGCCGGTGAGCGCCACATTCGCCGGCTGGTCGGAAAAATCGACCGTCTCGGTTGCCCGCGCCGCCCCCGCGCAGCCCAGAATCAGCGCCACCACCAGCGCCACGCCAATGCGAAACCCGTCAGTTCGAAACCCTGTTGTCGCAACCATCGTCATGTCCCCTTGGCCACCCGGGATCGGGCGGTTGGGAAAGGTCTGATAAAGGCCGGGAATCTTGCCGCAACACCCTGAAAAGGGGGATGGCGGTCAGCGCACGATCGGCGGGCCGCGGCTGGTCGACAGGGCTTCAGCGAGCGATTGCAGGCTGGCGCGCAGATCGGGATCGGCGATGTCGCGCAGGGTCGATCGCGTTTCGTCGGACAGTTCGGCCGGTACCGGCACCGCGCCGCGACGCGCCGGCGGATCGATATCGGCCTGGCGCAGCTGCATGCGGGCGACGGCGTTATAACCGAGCAGGCGGTTGACCCGCTCGATGACCTGCGGTTCGACATGCGCCAGCATCGGCGCCAGCGCGCCCGACACGGCGACTTTCAGGATTCCGCCGTCTTTCTTGCCGCGCGGCATGGTCAACGATTCGGGCCGGCTGTGGCGGGCGTAGCGGTCCCCCACGATCTCCGCCCAGCGCGCGACGACGACGCTCTGGGTGAAACCGAATCGCCGGAATGCCTGGCCGCCGATGGCGGGCACCAGGTCGGCGACGCGGCGCGGGCGCCGCGAGCGTTCCGGCGGTGGAGATTCGGGTTTTTTGGCCATTGGCGTTTCCATGCCATAGCCGGCGCGTGACCGATAGCGCGACACGTCTGCTGAACTGGTATGCCGGCCATGCCCGCACCCTGCCCTGGCGGTCGCCGCCCGGCGCGCCGCTGCCGGCCGACCCCGATTGGCCATACCGCGTCTGGCTGTCCGAAATCATGCTGCAACAGACGACCGTTGCCGCCGTGCAGCCCTATTTCACCGCCTTTACCGCGCGCTGGCCCGATGTCGCGGCCCTCGCCGCTGCCGACGATGCCGACGTGATGCAGGCCTGGGCAGGGCTGGGCTATTACGCCCGCGCCCGCAATTTACTCGCCTGCGCCCGCGCCGTGGTGCGCGATCATGGCGGGCGGTTCCCTGGCGACGAGGCCGTGCTGCGCAGCCTGCCGGGAATCGGCGACTATACAGCCGCCGCCGTCGCCGCCTTCGGCTTCGGCCGCCACGCCATCGTCATCGACGGCAATGTCGAGCGCGTCACCACCCGGCTGTTCGCCATTGCCACGCCGCTGCCCGCCGCGCGCGCGGTGATCCGGTCCCGGCTGGCGGCGCTGGTGCCCGCCGCCGCGGGGGATTTCGCCCAGGCGATGATGGATCTCGCCGGGCGCATCTGCACGCCCCGCGCGCCGCGCTGCGAAGCCTGTCCGCTGCGCCCCGATTGCGCTGCGGCGGCGGCCGGCAATCCGGAGGAGTATCCGGTCAAGCCACCGCGCCGCGCCCGCCCGGTCCGCCACGGCACGACATGGTGGATCGAAGCCGGCGGCGCGGTGCTCACCGTCGTCCGGCCGGCGCGCGGCCTGCTCGGCGGCATGCGCGCGCTGCCGTCGTGCGACTGGCAGGGCAAAGCGGCGCCGCCGCTGCCCGGCGACTGGCACGACCTCGGAACGGTCAGCCACGGCTTCACCCATTTCGCGTTGCAGTTGCAGGTGCTGGGGCAGCGGCTGGCAACGCGGCCGGCGCTGGACGGCGACTGGCTGCCGATTTCACAGCTTGACGGCGCCGGCCTGCCGACGCTTTTCGCCAAGGCGGCGGTGCTGGCACGGTCGCAGCCGGACAGGATGGAGGCCCGATGACCGACAGCAAGACAATGTTCGACGGCTGGAATGTTCCCGCCGTGGGCCTCACCGGCTCGCCGCTCGACCGCGCCGACCATCTGCGGCGCGACCCCGGCGCGATGGTGGCGCTGCGCAGCCGGCCCGACGCGCGCTGGCTGGTGATGGACGATCTGAAGCCGGTGCTGACGCAGGGCGAACATCCCGATATCCTCTGGGCCTATCGCTCCGACGTGCCGCACGATGCGGTCAGCGTCTTCCTGGGGCTGGCGGGCAGCAAGGATGGCGGCGCGCCGCGTTTCGCCGCTGCCGCCCCCGCCGCCGACCTGGTTGCCGACTTTGGCGGCAAGGTCGTCGATGCCCGCGCCGCCGCGGTGATGCTCGGCGATGGCCGCGCCGAAATCGTGGCACAGGCGCGCTCGCTGCTCGATTGGCACGCCCGCCACAAATTCTGCGCCAATTGCGGCGCGCCGACGGTCCTCAACAAGGCCGGCTATGCGCGCAGCTGCCAGGGCTGCGGTGCCGAGCATTTCCCGCGCACCGACCCGGTCGTCATCATGCTGGCGATCAACGGCGACCATGCGCTGGTCGGCCGCCAGCCCAATTTCCCCAAGCGTTTCTTCTCGGCGCTGGCCGGCTTTGTGGAGCCCGGCGAAAGCCTGGAGGAAGCCGTGGCGCGCGAACTGTTCGAGGAAGCCGGCATCCGCACCGCCCGCGTCCGCTACCTCGCCAGCCAGCCCTGGCCCTTCCCGTCGTCGCTGATGGTTGCCGCCTTCGCCGAGGCAACCAATGTCGACATCACCCTCGACACCGACGAGCTGGAGGAAGCCCGCTGGGTGACAAAGGACGAGGTGCGCGCCGCGCTCGCCGGCACCGGCGACTGGCTGGCGCCGCCGCCGATGGCGATCGCGCACACGCTTTTGCAGGCATGGGTGGCATAGGGCGGGGAACGCATCCGGCGGTGGCGGCCCGCTGTCACGGCATATCGGGTGATTCCCGGCGCTGCTTCCACTTCACCGGAATGCGCAGATAGGTGACGCCGTTCGCGTGCGCCTGGTCGAAATGGCCGGCACGAATATTGACCTGGATCGAGGGCAGCAGCAGCTTGGGGACCGGCAGGCCGGCGTCGCGCTGCTCGCGCATGGCGACAAAATCGTCCTCGCTCACGCCGTCATGGACGTGCACGCTCGACCGGCGCTGCGCACCGACGGTCGTCTCCCAACGATAATCGTCGCGGCCCGGCGCCTTGTAGTCGTGGCACATGAACAGCCGGGTTTCGTCGGGCAGCGCCAACAGGCGGCGGATCGATCGATAGAGCGTGCGCGCATCGCCGCCCGGAAAGTCGGCGCGCGCGGTGCCATAGTCCGGCATGAACAGCGTATCCCCGACGAACGCCGCATCGCCGATCCGATAGGCGATATCGGCAGGCGTATGCCCGGGCACATGCAGAACCTCGACCGTAAGCGCGCCGATCGCGAAGCGCTCGCCATCGTCGAACAGCCGGTCGAAATCCGATCCGTCCGTCTTCAGATCGTCCATCGCGAAAACCGGGCGGAAGATCTTCTGCACGTCGCGGATATGCGCGCCGATGCCGATCCATGCCCCGCTATGGGCCTTGATGAACGGCGCGGCCGACAGGTGATCGGCATGCGCGTGCGTTTCTAGCACCATCGCGATCCGCCAGTCATCGTCGCGCGCAAAGGCCAGGATCTGCTCGGCAGATCGCGTGTCGGCGACACCGCTCGCCATATCGAAATCGAGCACCGGGTCGATCACCGCAGCGGTGCGCGTCGCGGGATCGCCGACCAGGTAGCTGATCGTGTTCGTCGGCGCGTCGAAGAATGCCTTGATGAATGGCTGTGTCATGATCGTCCTCCACTGGGACTTGAATATATATTAGATAGTGCTAAATTAGCAATAGGTAATGGAATGGTGATGATGGATCTCTCCACGTTCGAGGCAAAGGCCGGGCAGGTTGCCGAAACGCTGAAGGCGATCGGCAACGCGCGGCGGCTGATGCTGCTGTGCAAGCTCGTCGAGCATGGCGAGGTGACGGTCGGCGACCTGGCGCGCGAGGTCGGCCTGTCCCAATCGGCCTGTTCGCAGCATCTGGCGAAGATGCGCGACGAAGGGCTCGTCACCTACCGGCGGGAAAGCCAGGTGCTCTGGTACGCGATCGCCGATCCCCGCGTCGAAACGCTGCTCGGCACCCTTTACCAGCTTTACTGCAAGGATTGATGCGATGACACTTGCTACCCTTTCCCCTGCCGACACCCGCGCCGCGATCGATGCCGGCGCTCGGCTGATCGACATTCGCAGTCCCGACGAACATGCGCGCGCGCGGATCCCCGGCGCGGTGAATTTGCCGCTCGACCGGATCGGCGACCTGCAGCCTGACGGGCGCCCGATCATCTTCCACTGCAAGTCCGGGATGCGCACGTCGGCCAGCGCCGCAAAGCTGGCGGCGGCTGCGCACGGCGCCCCGGCCCATATCCTGTCGGGCGGGATCGATGCGTGGCGCGGCGCGGGACAGACCGTCATCACCGACCGGACCCGGCCGCTGGAGATCATGCGGCAGGTGCAGATCACCGCGGGCGCGCTCGTGCTCGCCGGGGTGCTGCTGGGCCTGTTGGTGGCGCCCGGCTTTTTCGGCCTGTCGGCATTCGTCGGCGCAGGGCTGATCTTCGCAGGGGTGACGGGCTGGTGCGGAATGGCGAAGCTGCTGGGCATCATGCCGTGGAACCGGCGCGCGCCGGCCTGATGCGATCATGGACACCGCCACCATCATGGGCGCGCTCGCCTCGGGCGGCGTCATCGGCCTCATCCTTGGCCTGGTCGGCGGCGGCGGGTCCATCCTCGCCGTGCCGT
Source organism: Polymorphobacter fuscus (assembly GCF_011927825.1). Lineage (NCBI taxonomy): Bacteria > Pseudomonadati > Pseudomonadota > Alphaproteobacteria > Sphingomonadales > Sphingosinicellaceae > Sandarakinorhabdus > Sandarakinorhabdus fusca. The sequence continues at coordinate 1,222,458 of NZ_JAATJI010000001.1, forward strand.
TGCTGATCTATGTTGTCGGGATGCAATCGCCCCATGCCGCGATCGGCACAGCCGCCGTTGCGGTCACCGCCAGTGCCTTCGGCAGCCTGATCGGCCATGCCCGCGCCGGGCGGGTGAAGTGGCGGTGCGCCGGGGTATTCGCCGTGTCGGGCATGGTCGGCGCGGCCTTGGGTGCCGAGCTGGGCAAGGCGTTCGACGGCAAGAAGCTGCTGCTGCTGTTCGGGCTGCTGATGATCGGCGTCGGCCTGTCGATGCTGCGGAAGCGCCGGACGGCGGAAGCGCCCGATGTCCGCCTGACGCAGGACAGTGCTGGGGTGCTGCTGCCACGCCTCGTTCCGATCGGCCTGGGCGTTGGCCTCGCCGCCGGCTTCTTCGGCATCGGGGGCGGTTTCCTGATCGTGCCGGGGCTGATCCTGGCGACCGCCATGCCCCTGCCTTATGCGATCGGCACCTCGCTGGTGGTCGTCGGCGCCCTTGGGCTGACCACGGCGACCTCCTATGCCACATCGGGGCTGGTCGATTGGGGCGTGACCGGATTGCTGGTCGCGGGCGGGTTCGGCGGGACGATCGCCGGCATCATACTGACGAGGGTGATCGGCGCGCGCAAGGGCCTGCTGGAGCGCGGCTTTGCCGCGGTCGTGATCGCGGTGGGCGGCTATGTCGTCCTGTCATCGACGTGACGTCGCGCCGTTCGCGAAACGGCCGAAAGCGGCCTCACTCCGCCACCAGCCGCAGCCGCGTCGCCGGCCGCACCAGCGCGGTTGCCTCCTCCGGCGGCATCGGCCGGCCGAACAGGTAACCCTGGATCTGTTCGCACCCCAGGGCGCGGCAGAATTCGAACTCCTCGCGGGTTTCGGTCCCTTCCGCCGTCGTCGCCATGTCGAGCGAATGCGCCAGGCTGACGATGGCCTGGATGATGGCGCCGGCTTCGGACCCCGGCTGGACGGCGCGCGACACGAAACTGCGGTCGATCTTGATCCGGCTGAACGCCGCCTTGTGCAGATAGCCGAGCGACGAATAGCCGGTGCCGAAATCGTCGAGCGCGAAGCTGACCCCAAGGCCGCGCAGCGCTGCCAGCTTGGCCGTCGTCGCCGGCTTTTCATTGAGGAACAGGCTTTCGGTGATCTCCAGCTCCAGCCGTGCAGGGTCGAGATCATTGTCGGCCAGCGCCCGCTGCACCGTTTCGATGAGCAATGGATCCTCGATCTGCGCCGGCGACAGGTTGACCGCGACCCGGACATGGTCGGGCCAGCGCGCCGCCCAGGCACAGGCATTGCGGATCACCCAATGGCCGATCGGGATGATCAGCCCGGTGGCTTCGGCGACGGGGATGAACTTGTCGGGCGGCACCTTGCCGTGCGCCGGATGGTTCCAGCGCAGCAGCGCCTCGAAGCCGACGATATGTTCGTCGGACGCCTCGACCACCGGCTGGAACGCCAGCGACAATTCCCCGCGCGCCAGCGCCTGGGCCAGGTCCGCCTCCAGCGCGCGGCGTTCCTCCGCCTTGTCGCGGATGGCGGGAATGAAGCGGCAAGCGGCGCCGCGGCCGTTCGACTTGACCTCGTACAGCGCCAGGTCGGCGCTTTTCAACAGCTTGTCGACGCTGCCGCCATCGGATGGGCCCAGCGCATAGCCGACACTGGCGCCGATGGTGGCGCTGGCACCATCGAGCGGAAACGGTTGCGCCAGCGTCGCCACGATCGCCCGGGCGACATGGTCGACACGCCGGGCCGAACAATCGGGCAGCATCACCGCGAACTCGTCGCCGCCCAGCCGGGCGATGGTGGCGCCGCCGCCGATGGCATCGCGCAATCGCCCGGCGGTTTCGCGCAGCAACCTGTCGCCGGCGCTGTGGCCCAGCGTGTCGTTGACCGCCTTGAAGCGATCGAGATCGATGAACAGCAGCGCGCACGACTTCCCCGTCCGCACCGCCCGCGCCAGCGCATCCTCCAGCGCTTCGCGGAACAGCGCCCGGTTGGCGAGGCCGGTCAACGGGTCGAACCGCGCCAGCTGGGCAATGCGTTCATGGCTGCGCCGCGCCTCGGTGACATCGCGGCCGACGCCGCGATAGCCGGTGAACATCCCGGCCGAATCGAACTTGGGGGTGCCCGACAAGGCCCACCAGCGTGTTTCGCCGCCGACATCGACCGGCACGGTGATATCGCGAAAGCCGCGCCGCGCTTCGAACGTCGTCGTCAGCGTGCGGATCGCCGCCCGCGCCTCCCCCTGCCGGTCACGGCCGAGCAGGCCCAGCAGGGGCTGGCCGAGCAGGTCCGACCGCGGCCGCCGCGCCACATCCGCCAGCCGCGGCGAGACATGGGTCAGCCGGCCTTCGTGATCGACCTCGATCAGCCAGTCGGAGCCATTGGCCTCGAATTCGTTGAGCAACAGCCGCACGACCTCGTTGCGATCGCCCAGTTCGATCTGCGTCCGCATCCGCGCCATCATCGAAAAGCTGGTGACGATGACGCCGCGGACGATGAGCAGCGCAAAGGTCACGAAGGCCAGCACCACCGCCGGCGACAGCAGCGCCGACCCGGCCGGCATCGCCAGCAGCGCACCGCCGCCGATGATGACCACCAGCGCGATGGCGCAGACCGGCATCACCGCCGCGGCAAAGCCGCACGCCCCCATCGCGGTCAACGACAGCAACAGCAGCAGCGCCTGCTTGTCGAGATCGGCAGCCGGCATCAGATGGGCGAGCATCGCCGCCCAGCAGGCGCCGAAGGCCACCACCTCGGCGGTGATCGCCCAGAACAGCGCCGCACCGGCGACGGCGATCTCGCCGCGCCGGCGGATGGTCAGGAAACGCAGCGTCCACAACAGCGCCAGCCCGGCCATCACCAGCCCCCAGGCGATGCGGAAATCATGCTCGGCAACGCCGTTGAAGCTGAACAGCAGGGCGACGACATTCACGATCATCAACGCGACATTGAACGGCACATAGCGGTTGAGCGCATGCAGCTGCGCCGCGCGGACCTGCGCGAAAAACGGGTCATCGCCCTGGCCGAAGCCGAACACCTGGTGCCAGCCGACAGCGGTGCCCGCCGCGATCGGCGGCTTGAATATTGCAGTCATCGCGTCCCTCCCCCTTGCGTCGGGCGCCGCGTTCGGCACTACCGGCAGAACAACGGCGAGGGCGGCGGTGGGTTAAGCCGTGCTTGGCAAAGCGTTCCTTGTTCCCTAAGTGTTCACCATGGCTTCCTCGCCCGCCCTCACTTCGCCGGCCTGGCTCGACGGGCTCAACCCGCCGCAGCGGCAGGCGGTGCTGACCACCGAGGGTCCGGTGCTGATCCTTGCCGGCGCCGGCACCGGCAAGACGCGGGCGCTGACGGCGCGGCTGGCGCATATCCTCTACAGCCGCCTCGCCTGGCCGTCGGAAGTGCTCGCCGTCACCTTCACCAACAAGGCCGCACGGGAGATGCGCCACCGCATGGAGATGCTGGTCGGCGAAATGGCGGAGGGCATGCCGTTCCTCGGCACCTTCCACGCCATCGCGGCGCGGATGCTGCGCCGCCACGCCGGGCTGGTCGGGCTCGACGCCAATTTCACCATCCTCGACACCGACGACCAGCTGCGCCTGCTCAAGCAGGTGGTCGCCGAAGCCGGGCTGGAGGAAAAGCGCTGGCCGGCCAAGCAGCTGGCGGGGATGATCGACCGCTGGAAGAACCGCGGCGAGCTGCCCACGGACGTTCCGCCGGGTGAATCGCTCAGCTTCGGCGACGGCACGCCCGGCACCGCCGGCGCGACGCTCTATGCCCGTTACCAGCAGCGGCTGGCGGCGCTCAACGCCGCCGATTTCGGCGACCTGCTGCTCCACATGCTGACGATCTTCGACCAGCACCCCGATGTGCTGGCGGAATGGCGCAAGCGCTTCAAATATATCCTCGTCGACGAATATCAGGACACCAACAGCGCCCAGTATCGCTGGCTGACGCTGCTTGCCGCCGATCGCCGCAATATCGCCTGTGTCGGGGACGACGACCAGTCGATCTACAGCTGGCGCGGCGCCGAAGTCGCCAACATCCTGCGCTTCGAAAAGGATTTCCCCGGCGCCACCGTCATCAAGCTCGAACAGAATTACCGCTCGACGGCGCCGATCCTCGCCGCCGCCAATGGCCTCATCGCCCACAACAAGGGCCGCATCGGCAAGGCGCTGTTCACCGGCGACACGTCCGCCGGCGAACCGATCAAGGTCATCGGCGTATGGGACGGGCCGGAGGAAGCGCGCCTGGTCGGTGACAAGGCGGAACAGCTGGCGCGCGACGGCAGCAGCCTCAACGACATGGCGATCCTCGTCCGCGCCCAGTTCCAGACGCGGGCGTTCGAGGACCGGTTCGTGTCGATCGGCCTGCCCTACAAGATCGTCGGCGGCTTCCGCTTCTACGAACGCGCCGAGATCCGCGATGCGCTGGCCTATCTGCGCATCGTCGCGTCGCCCAACGATGCGCTGGCGTTCGAACGCATCGTCAATGTGCCAAAGCGCGGGCTGGGCGACAAGGCGATGGGCGCCCTCCACGCCCAGGCGCGGCGGATGGACCGGCCGCTGCCGCAGGCCGCTGCATCGCTGGTCGATACCGACGAACTGACTCCGGCGGCGCGGCGCTCGCTGAAGGCGTTTCTCGCCGATCTCGCGCGGTGGCGCGAACAGGCCGCCGACCTGCCCCATGCCGAGCTGGCGCGCGTCATCCTCGAGGAATCGGGCTATGTCGCGATGTGGCAGGCCGACAAGTCGGTAGAGGCCGATGGCCGGCTCGAAAACCTCATCGAACTCACCCGCGCCATGGCGGACTATCCGTCGCTGACGGCGTTTCTGGAACATGTCAGCCTGGTCATGGACAATGACGCCAACGATGCGTCCGAAAAGCTGACGATCATGACGCTCCACGCCGCCAAGGGGCTGGAATTCGACCATGTCTTCCTTGTTGGCTGGGAGGAAGGCGTTTTCCCCAGCCAGCGCGCCATGGACGAAGGCGGCACCAAGGCCTTGGAGGAGGAACGCCGGCTGGCCTATGTCGGCATCACCCGCGCCCGCCGCAGCGCGACGATCATCCACGCCGCCAACCGCCAGATTTACGGCCAGTGGACCGCCGCCATCCCGTCGCGCTTCATCAGCGAGATTCCGCCGGCGCATGTCGACGTCAGCAGCACGATGAGCGGCGGGCCCAGCCTGTGGCGCGCCGCGCTGGCCAATTCCGGCGCCGGCGGCGACCCGTTCGGCGACGTCCAGCGCGGCACCGGCAGAGGCCCGGGCTGGGCCCGCGCTGCCCAGCACGGCGGTTTTGCCCGCGACGCGGGCGGGGGCCGCCTTGCCGCCAACCGCACGCCCGCCATCGAAGTCCGCGCCAGCGCCGTGTCGGTCGGTCTGAAGGGCCGCAGCGACGTCGCCGTCGGCGCCCGCGTCTTCCACACCAAATTCGGCAACGGCACCGTCACCGCCATCGACGGCAACAAGCTGGAAATCGATTTCGAACATGCCGGCGCAAAGCGCGTGCTCGACAGCTTCATCGAGATCGTCGGGTAGAGCGGCTTTCGAAAACCGCTGTAAGTCCCCTCATTCCGAAATCGCCAGCCGATCGACCACATATTGGAACGGCTTGGCACCGGTCTGCACCGGCCGCGCGTTGCGGGTGCCGGGAAAAATCTCGAAATCCGGCGTGAACACGGTCAGGGTCGACCGCAGTTCGTCGAACGGCCGGCGATCGCCTTCGAATCGCGCCAGGCCCGCCTGTTCCAGTTCCTCGAACGTGTTCGTCCCCATCATCACCTGCGTCAGGTCGGCGCGGTTGACGGTGATCGTCAGCGCCGCCTTGGGGTCGGTGAACCCCTGGATATTGTGCAACGTCGCGTTCGACATCTCGATCTTGAAGCGCTCGCCATTGTCGGGCGTCACCAGGTTGACGGTCCATGCCATGGATTCGGCCTTGCGACTGTCCATGCTGATGCCGAGGAAATCGAGCCATTGCGCCGTCGTCATGCTGCTGACGATATCGGGGCTCGACGAATTGGCCACCGCCACATCGGCGATGCCGCTGCGCAGTTCGGCGGCGAGCTGCAGGTAGGAATTGCGAAAGCTGGTGCTCTCGCTCTGATAGCCCAGCTGTTCGAAGGCGTCGGCGAGCAGGTTGCGCCCCGCCTGGTTGGTCGGCTGGGCATAGACGAGATGCTGGAGGATCTGCGCCGCCTCGCGATATTGGCCGTTGCCGTTCAGCGTCCGGCCCTTGGCGAGAATGGGATCGGCACCCCCCATCATCTCGACGAACAACGGGCCGATCGCAGTGGGGGACGGCGGTTCCAGATTGGCCGGGTTGCCATCCCAATAGCCGAGATAGCGGTTGACGATGGCGCGGACATTGTTGCCGAGCGCGCCATGATAGCTGCGGGCGGCCCATTGCTGCTCCAACGATTTCGGCACGCGATAGACATTGTGGACCTGGTTGATCGTCACCCCCTGGTTGGCGAGGTGCAGCACCTGCGAATGCATGTTGGCGTAAAGGTCGCGCTGGGCGCGCAGCACCTCCATCGCCCGGGCATTGCCCCAGCGTGGCCAGTGATGCGACGCGAACATCACCTCCATGTCGGGAAACAGGTTCATCGCCAGGTTGATCTGCTTGGACCATTCCATGCTGTTGCGTACCGGCGCGCCGCGCAGCGTGTAGACATTGTGGATAGTGCCGGTGACATTCTCCGCCGACCAGAACGCCTTCCATTCGGGGAACCAGGTGTGCATCTGCACCGGCGCCTCGGTATCGGGGGTGTTCTGGAACACCATCTTGACCCCGTCGATCGTCAGCGCCTCGAGATCGGCCTTGATCGACGTCGTCGGCGCGATCAGCGTCGGCATTCCCGCCGACACATTCTTGCCGAGCGACTGGTCGACATGGCCGAAGGGACTGCGCCGCAGGATGGTGGCATATTGGATACGGCTGCGACGGCTCATCGCATTGCCGGCAAAGACATTTTCCGAAATCGCCTCGCGCAGAAAATTGTCGGGGGCAATGATCCGGGTGCGGCCGGCGCGGACATCGGCTTCGGACGCGACACCGCGGACGCCGCCGAAATGGTCGATGTGGCTGTGCGAATAGACGACCGCGACCACCGGCCGGCGGCCCAGCCGGTCGTTGATGAACTTCAGCGCAAAACGCGCCACTTCCTGCGTCGTCAGCGGGTCGAAGACGATCCAGCCGGTCGCGCCCTTCACGAAGGTGATGTTGGTGAGGTCGAGCCCGCGCACCTGGTAGATTTTGCCCGGCAGGACTTCGTACAGGCCGGCGTTCATGTTCAGCCGCGCCATGCGCAGCAGCGACGGGTTGATGCTGGTGAAGTCGTGGTCCTGCAGCAGCCACTTGTAGCTGTCGAGGTCCCAGGCGATATGGCCCGCGTCGGCCATCACCGTGTTCGCCGGCAGCGGCGCAATGAAACCGCGCCGGGCTTCCGCCAGGTCGCGCGTGTCGCTGAACGGCAGCGCCGCGGCCAGTTGCGCGCGGACGGCAAGCGTGGCCGCAGATGGCGGCTTGCCTTCGGGGTGAAAATGCCGGTTTGCGGCGGCATCCGGGTCCAGCAGCGGATTGGCGGCAGCGCCCGGCGCCTGCGCGGGTTGCCCCTGCGCGGGCTGCGCCGCCAGCAGGGCGAGCGACGCCCCCGCCAGCAGGGCATCGCGAAACCAGATGACGCGGCGCATGTCCGTCTCCCCCCATGCCGACCCGCGCGACGGGCGCGCGGCGCAACCGGCAATAGGCCCTGGGGAGGCGCTGAATAGACGCGGTGCGGTTGCCGGGGTGTCAACCGGCAGGACACACCCTGACGGTCATTGCTCGTCGAACGAAATCGTCTCGTCGATCAGCGCGGCGATGGCGGTCACGGCGGGAGTCCGGGCCCCGTCCGCCAGCACGCAGAACACGTCATGGTCGAAACGCGGGCCCGCCATGCGCAGTTCGACCAGCCCGTGCGAAGCGCACAGCCGGGCACCGATCCCGGCGGCGGTGATGAGCAGCACGTCCGATTCGAGCACGCTTTGCGCCAGCAGGTCGAAGTCCGGACCCATGAAGGCGATGCGGGGATCGACGCCGACCTGCTCCCGATACCAGCGCAGGAAGCGGCTATAGGGTTGTTCGAAACCGGCCAGCGCATAGGGGGCGATGTCGGGCCAGGCGACGCACGCGCGCCCGGCGAGCGGGTTTTGCGGCCGCGCCAGCACCACCGACCGCAGCGTCTGGATGCGATGCGCGGTGCACCCCTGTGGCACGCTGAGGTCTTCCAGATGGCAGATCGCAATGTCGTGGACGCCCTGGCACAGGCCGCGCAACAGCGCGTCGGCGCTGCCTAGGGTCATGCTGATCTGCAGGTCGGGCCAGCGCAGCCGCGCCTGCGGAATCAGCCGCGCGGCGACCGCACCGGCCGCGAACGGCCCGGTGCCGATGCGCAGCCGCCCGCCCGGCCCCCCGCATTCGCGCTCGAACGCCTCCTGCGCCGCCGCCAACTGGCCCAGCGCGTCGCGCCCGGCATCGAGAAACCGCCGGCCGACCGGCGTCGGTTCGACGCCGGCCGCCGACCGGGCAAAGACCGGGCCGCCGAGCCGCGCTTCGGCCTGCCGCACCATCTTGCTGATCGCGGCCGGCGTGATGCCCAGCGCCGCCGCCGCCCTGCGGATGCTGCCCGCCTCGGCCACCGCCAACAGCACCGCCACGCACCGCGATCCGATGGCATGGCCGGAAATCTGGTGGCGCAGGTCGGCCATGCCCAAGGATAGACGATGCCGTAACGAGCCGTCCAGCACCCGCCGCCGGCCCGCCATCGTCGCGGGTCAGGCGATGGTGGGCACGATGCCGCCTTCCGGTCCGTCTGGTACGCGATTGCCGTTTTGGCGATTTCGCGCACAATCCGCGCCGCGGACGTGCGCGATGGCTTCGTGGTTGTCGGCCCGCCGCAATCCGGCGGGCCAAGCGCCTAATTGCCTTCCCGCATCCAGCCGCTGCAGCGTGCCAGCCAGCGCTCGAGTTCAGCGATCATCGTCGCATAATCCGGCATTTCGGCATCATGGACGGTTTCGGCGGACCCATCGAACAGAAAGGGCAGATTGGTGCGGCGCCGCCCGCGTTCGGTGCGCGGCCATGGCTGATAGACCACGACCAGATGAAATTTGCCGTCCGGATCGAATTCCGGACGAAATTCGACATCGACGGAAAACCGTTGCCGTTCATTGACGGCCCGAAATACCGACGATCCCCCGAAGTCTCCCCGTTCGGCGCGACTGGTTTCGTAAAGTGTATTCCATTCGATGATCCATCCGCCGGGAATGCGCAGCGGCTGAAGGCTCAACATACAAGGCTCGGCACCGCCATCGGCACAAGGGGTTTACCGACGATCTGCCTCCTGCAACATGGGAATCTGCTTTCCCGCCGCGCGCCGATGCGCGTGCGGCCGCGTTCAAGGCATTGACAGCGATAGCCGGCCATCGTGATCGTCCCCCATCCACCCCCTGCCATAGCCGATTCCGCGACGCAATCGGATCGGCGGCGGTCCGGGTTCCTTGCCGATCCCGCGTCCCGCCCCTAGATCGTCGCACCGTGGCCAACATCCCCGCACCGTTCCGGATCGCCAATTATCGCGCCTTCTGGGCGGCGCGGTTCATGGGCACCATCGCCAGCATGATGCTGGTCATCGTCATCGGCTGGCAGGTCTATGACATCGCCCGCGCCACCATGAGCCCGCGCGATGCCGCCTTCCTGCTCGGCATGGTCGGGCTGGTGCAATTCGTGCCGATGTTCAGCCTGACCCTTGTCGTCGGAGTCATCGCCGACCGCGTCGACCGCCGCCATATCGCCCGCGCCGCAACCGCGCTGGAGCTTGGCTGTGCGGCGGCGCTGGCCTGGCTGGTGCTGCACGACGACATCACTATCCGGGCGCTGTTCGTCGTCGCCTTCCTGTTCGGCGTCGCCCGCGCCTTTGCCGGGCCCTCGCTGTCCGCACTCGCCCCCAACCTTGTGCCACGCGCCATCCTGCCCTCGGCGATCGCGCTCAATTCGATCAGTTGGCAGGCCGGCGCCGTGGCGGGGCCGCCGCTGGGGGCGTTCCTCTATGCCGCGGCGCCGGCCATTCCCTATCTGACCGCGGCCGGGCTGTTCACCGCGACGCTGATCGCGCTGTTCCGCATCGGCCCGGTGCCGCGCCCCGAACCGTCGACCGTCTCGCCCTGGCGCAGCCTGGTCGAAGGGCTCGGCTATGTCCGCAACAACCGCATCGTTCTTGGCGCCATCAGCCTCGACCTGTTCGCGGTGCTGCTCGGCGGCGCCACCGCGATGCTGCCCGTTTATGCCCGCGATGTCCTCCATGTCGGTGTCGAAGGGCTGGGGCCGCTGCGCGCCGCGCCGGCGGTAGGCGCCGCGCTGACGGCGCTGGTGCTGGCCTTTCGCCCGCTCAGCCGCCGCGTCGGCCCGGTGATGTTCGTCTGCGTCGGGCTGTTCGGCGTCGCCACCATCGTCTTCGGCCTGTCGACCGACATCCGCATCTCGCTGGCGGCGCTGGTCGTGCTCGGCGCCGCCGACATGATCTCCATGTACGTCCGCGCCTCGCTGATCCAGCTGCACACGCCTGATTCCATGCGCGGCCGGGTATCGTCGGTGTCGATGCTGTTCGTGTCCGCCTCCAACGAGCTGGGCGAGTTCGAAAGCGGCGTCACCGCGGCGTGGCTGGGGCCGGAGGAAGCCGTCGTCGCCGGCGGCATCGGCGCCATCATCGTCACCTTCGCCTGGGCCTGGGGCTTTCCCGAACTGCGCCGCGCCGACCGCTTCGACGTGCCCGAACCGCGTCCCGTCGATATGGCGGGTGACGAAAAACCGAGCGTTGCGGTATAGATTGCAGCAACGAATTCAGGAGAGTCGCACGTGAAAGCCCGCAGCATCCTCGATACCATCGGCAACACGCCGCATATCCGCGTCGCGCGGCTGTTCCCCGATGCCGAAGTCTGGATCAAGTCCGAACGCGCCAACCCCGGCGGATCGATCAAGGACCGCATCGCCGTGGCGATGATCGAGGCCGCCGAGGCCGATGGCACGCTGCAACCCGGCGGCACCATCATCGAACCGACCAGCGGCAACACCGGCATCGGCCTCGCCATGGTCGCGGCGGTGAAAGGCTACAAGCTCGTCCTCGTCATGCCCGAATCGATGTCGCTCGAACGCCGCCGGCTGATGCTCGCCTATGGTGCCACTTTCGACCTGACGCCGCGCGAAAAGGGCATGAAGGGCGCCATCGCCCGCGCCGCCGAGCTGGTCGCCGAAACGCCCGGAAGCTGGATGCCCGGCCAGTTCGAAAACCCCGCCAACATCGACGTCCATGTCCGCACGACGGCCGAGGAAATCCTCGCCGATTTCGCCGATACGCCGATCGACGTGCTGATCACCGGGGTCGGCACCGGCGGGCATATCACCGGAGTCGCCGAAGTGCTGAAAAAGGCCTGGCCGGCGCTGAAGGTGTTTGCCGTCGAACCGGCCGCATCGCCGGTGATTTCCGGCGGCCAGCCGAGCCCGCACCCGATCCAGGGCATCGGCGCCGGCTTCATCCCCGCCAACCTCCACACCCAGCTGCTCGACGGCGTCATCCAGGTCGATGCCGGCGCCGCCAAGGCCATGGCGCTGCGGTCTGCGACCGAAGAAGGCACGCTGGTCGGAATTTCATCGGGGGCGACGCTGCAGGCGATCGCGCAGAAGCTGCCCGACCTGCCCGCCGGCAGCCGGGTGCTGGGTTTCAACTATGACACCGGCGAACGTTATCTGTCGGTGCCGGACTTCCTGCCCGGCTGATCCGCCGGCATCGGCGGACTGCCGCCCGACGCCAACGGCTGGCCGCCCGGAACCAACGTCAGCTCGACGATTTCGGGCGGCACGCCGATGCGCACCGGCACATTGGTGGTGCCCAGCCCCGATGACACGATCATCGTCTGGGCACCGGCGCGGAACAGGCCGCGCTGGTGTGCGGCATAATAGGCATTGATCGACCAGGCGCCCAGGATCGGCAGCTTGATCTGTCCGCCATGGGTATGCCCGGCCAGCATCAGCACCGGGCGCGTCTGCAGCCACTGGAAATAGGTCGGTTCGTGGACGATCACCAGCACCGGCTTGTCACGGGGCGCGCGTCGGATGGCGCGGCGCATGTCCTCCACCGCCGGGCTGCCGCGCATGACATCGTCTGCACCGACGATGGTGACCGGCCCGGCATCGGCGCGCGTGCCGACAAGCAGTCGCACCGGACCGGCGACGAGCGCGGGCGCGGTCTTGGCGCGATCATCATGGTTACCCAGCGCTGCATAGACGCCGAGCGGCGCCGCGAGGTCGTTGAACGGCGCCAGCGCGGCACGGGTCTGCGCCGGCGTCCAGCTGTCGGGGTTGCCCGAAACATAATCGCCGGTCAGCACGATCAGGTCGGGCTTCCGCGCGTTGATCATCGCCACCACCCGCTGCAGCCGTTGCGGCGGCATGTCGATGGCACTGGCATGGCTGTCCGACAGCTGGATGACGCGCAGCGGCGCCCGCAGGCCCGGCATCGCCACGGTGTAACGGGCGATGCGCGGGTCCTGCACCGCCGACATCACGCCCCAGGCGCCAAGCAGCACCGGCAACGCCAGCGCGGCGGCGAGCAGGATCAACAGGATGCGAGGCATGGCGCCACCTGCCCCGCCGCCGCGGCAGCGTCAACCGCGGGCTTGCTCACTGGCTACGGCTCCAGTTCCGCTTATCCCGAGCGAAGTCGAGGGACGCACGCCTTCGCCCCAACCACCCCGTCACCCCCGCGAAGGCGGGGGTCCATTTCCAGAACTCGGGAGATGGACCCCCGCCTTCGCGGGGGTGACGATGATGGGTCGCTTGACCCTACACCTATGCCGCCGCCTTCAACCGGGCGCGGCCGTAGAAGGTCTCGCCCTTTTCGGCCATGTCGCGCAGCAGATGCGGCGGGGCGAAGCGTTCGCCGTGGCGCTGCGCCAGCCCGTCGAGAATGGCGACGACATTGGCGAGGCCGATCGTGTCCATATGGCTGAACGGCCCGCCGGTGAACGGCGCAAAGCCCCAGCCGAAGATTGCGCCCAGGTCGCCATCCTCGGGCGTTTCGAGCACGCCTTCGGCAAAGCAGCGCGCACATTCCACCAGCTGGCGGTAGAGCAGCCGCTCGCGCACCGCCTCCGGCGTCGGCTGTGTCGGCGCGAGGCCGTCACTGACCGTGGCGACCAGATCGGGCCACAGATATTTCTTGCCGCCCTCGGGATAGACATAGAATCCCTTGCCGTTCTTGCGCCCCTGCCGGCCAAGCTCGTGCATCGTCTCGATGACGGCGACGCCAGGCTGTTCGACATATTTGTCGCCCAGATCGGCCTTGGTCTGCTGCCCGACCTTATACGACAGGTCGAGCCCGACTTCGTCGTTCACCGCCAGCGGCCCGACCGGCATGCCCATCTGCTTGCCGACATTTTCAATCAGCGCCGGCACCGTGCCTTCGCCGAGCAGCGCCAGCCCTTCCTGGACATAGGTGCCAAAGCAACGCGACGTGTAGAAGCCGCGGGAATCATTGACGACGATCGGCGTTTTGCGGATCGCGGCGACATAGTCGAGCGCCTTGGCGATCGCCTCCGGCCCCGTCTCCTTGCCCACGATGATTTCCACCAGCGGCATTTTTTCGACCGGCGAGAAGAAGTGGATGCCGATGAAGTTCGCCGGCTTCGACCAGGCGGTGGCAAGGCCGGTGATCGGCAGCGTCGAGGTGTTCGAGCCGAAGATTGTGTCGGCACCGACGACCGCCTCGGTGGCCTTGGTCACATCGGCCTTGATCTCGCGGGTTTCGAACACCGCTTCGATGATCAGGTCGCAACCGGCGAGGTCGGCATAATCGGCCGTCGGGTGGATGCGGTCGAGGATCGCCTGCGCCTTGGCCGGGTCGGTGCGCTTCTTCGCCAGCCGGTCGGCGGTGTACTGCTTGCCCTTTTCGGCCGCGGCCAGATCACGGTCGAGCAGCACCACCGCGATGCCGGCCTGCGCCGTCACCATCGCCACCCCGGCCCCCATCAGCCCGGCGCCGAGCATGCCGATCTTCTTCGTCGGCATTGCGGCCACGCCGGCGGGGCGGCGGGCGCCCTTTTCGGCGGCCTGTTTCGACACGAACAGGCTGCGGATCATGTTGCCGGCTTGGGGGTCGGCGACGACCTTGGCGAAATATTTGCTCTCCACCCGGATCGCGGTGTCCATCGGCAGCTGCGTGCCTTCATAGACGGCGCTGAGGATCGCCTTTGGGGCGTTCATATTGTCGCCGGCGTTGACATGCGTCATCGCGGTGCCGGCCATGAAGGTCTGGGCAAAGGCGGGGTTGAAGGCGCCGACGCCGCCGGGGAATTTGAAATTCTTCTCATCCCAGGGCTGCACGCCCTTGGTCGGGTTGGCCTTGACCCAATCCTTGGCGGCCTGGACCACCTGGTCGGCCGGCACGACCGCCTGGACGACGCCGAAGCCGAGCGCTTCCTGCGGCGACATGTTCTTGCCCTGCAGCAGGTACATCAGCGCCGGCTGCACCCCCATCAGACGCGGCAGCCGCTGCGTGCCGCCGGCGCCCGGGAACAGCCCGACCATGACTTCGGGCAGGCCCAGCGTGATCTTCGGATTGTCGGCGATGACGCGATAATGACAGGCGAGAACGAACTCCAGCCCGCCGCCGAGCGCCAGCCCGTTGACCGCCGCCGCCACCGGCTTGCCGCAGGTTTCGAGGTCGCGCAGCAGGCGGTTGAGCTGGAAGACGCCGTCGAACAACGCCGCCATCTTCGATTTGGGAGCAGTCTGCGGGTCGCCTCCGGCTCCGGCGGGCAATGCCACACCGCCGCCGAACAGCGCACCCATGCCCTTCAGGTCGGCGCCAGCCATGAAGCCCGACGGCTTGCCGCTGGTCAGCACGGCGCCCTTTACGGCGTCATCGGTCTTCAGCCGCACGATCGCGGCGGCGAGGTCGCGCTGCACTTCGGGGGTGATGACATTCATCGACTGGCCGGGGACGTCGATGGTGAGCAGCAGGATGCCATCGGCATCGAGTTCGGAACGGATTGCGGTATCGGTCATTTGGGGTCTCCACTGCTCCCCTCCCGCTTGCGGGAGGGGTCGGGGGTGGGGGAGCGCGGGCAAGCTGTGGCAGGATCCGCCGGCCTCGCCCGCAAGCGGGAAGGCGGTTCAGATTCGCTCGATGATCGTCCCGGTGCCCATGCCGGCGCCGACGCACAGGTTGATCAGCGCCGTGCCCTTGCCCGTCCGCTCGAGCTCGTCGAGCACCGTGCCGAGGATCATCCCGCCGGTGGCGCCGAGCGGGTGCCCCATGGCAATCGCGCCGCCGTTCACATTGACCTGGTCATGGTCGATGTTCATCGCCTGCATGTAGCGCAGCACCACCGACGCAAAGGCTTCGTTGAGCTCGAACAGGTCGATATCGTCGGTGGTCATCCCGGCGCGCTGCAGCACCTTGGCGGCGACGAACTCGGGGCCGGTCAGCATGATCATCGGCTCCGACCCGATCGACGCCATGGCGCGGATGCGCGCGCGCGGCCGCAGGCCGTATTTCTCGCCCATCGCCTTCGATCCGATCAGCACCGCCGACGCGCCGTCGACAATGCCCGACGAATTGCCGCCGTGATGGACATGGTCGATCTTCTCGATCTCGGGGTAACGCATCAACGCGATGGCATCGAAGCCGGGCATCTGCTCGCCCATGGCGGCGAACGCCGGCGCCAGGCCGCCGAGCGACTGCATGTCGGTCTGCGGGCGCATATGCTCGTCATGGTCGAGCACGGTTTCGCCGATGACGTCCTTGACCGGCACCACCGAGCCCTTGAACCGGCCTTCCGACCAGGCCCGGGCCGCGCGCTTCTGCGATTCCATCGCATAGGCATCGACGTCGGCGCGGCTGAAGCCATATTTCGTCGCGATCAGATCGGCACCGATGCCCTGCGGCGCGAAATAGGTCTTCCACGCCACCGCCGGGTCCATCGCCCAGGCGGCACCGTCACTGCCCATCGGCACCCGGCTCATGCTCTCCACACCGCCGCCGATGGCGAACAGCGCCTCGCCGGTCATCACCTTGGCCGCGGCCATGTTGACGGCTTCGAGGCCGGAGGCACAGAAGCGGTTGATCTGCACGCCCGCCGTCGTTTCGGCATAATCGGCGTTGAGCACGGCGACGCGCGCGATGTCGCTGCCCTGCTCCCCAACGGGCGACACGCAGCCGAAGATCACATCGTCGACGTCGCTGGTGTCGATGCCGGTGCGGTCACGCACCGCCTGCAGCACCTGGGTGCCGAGCTGGATCGGCGTGATCTCGTGGAGCTTGCCGTCCTTCTTGCCCTTGCCGCGCGGCGTGCGGACGGCGTCGTAGATATAGGCTTCAGCCATGGTCGATCCTTCTGCTCCCCTCCCGCTTGCGGGAGGGGTCGGGGGTGGGTTCTCTATTGTGCTGCTGGTCGTGGGCCCCACTGCCCACCCCCAGCCCCTCCCGCAAGCGGGAGGGGAGCTAAAACGCCGAAACCGGCATCGCCATCATCGCCTCGCTCCCGGCCTCCAGCTTGGCCCGCAACGCCCGCGCATCCGGAAAATAGCGTTGGGCGTAATAGCGCGCCGTCACCAGCTTCGCTGTATGGAAGTCGGTATCGGTCGTCCCGGCATCAAGCGCCGCATGGCTCGCCCCGGCCATCAAAAGCCACATGTGACCGAGGGCGACGATCCCCATCAGGTGCAGATAGGCCGTCGCACCGGCGCCGGCATTGTTCGGATTGGCCAGGCCGTTCTGCAACAGCCACATCGTCGCCGCCTGCAGATCGCCCAGCGCCTTTTCCAGCGGCGCGGCAATTTCGGCCAGCCGTTCGTCACCCCTGGCATCGGCCAGCGCGCCATTGACCAGCGCCAGATAGGCCTGCGTCCCGCGCCCGCCATTTGCCCCGAGCTTGCGCCCCACAAGGTCCATCGCCTGGATGCCGTTGGTGCCCTCATAGATCTGCGCGATCCGCGCATCGCGGACGAACTGCTCCATCCCCCATTCGCGAATATAGCCATGCCCGCCGAACACTTGCTGGCTCTCCGTGGCGATGCGGTAGCCGAGGTCCGTGCAATAGCCCTTGATCACCGGCGTCAGCAGGCTGATCAGGTCGTCGGCGAGCTGGCGTTCCTCGGGCGTCGCCGCCTTACCGGCCAGATCGACCTGCAACGCCCCCCACAGGATCAGCGCCCGCGCACCCTCGTTGAAAGCGCGGCCGTCCATCAGCATCCGCCGCACGTCGGGGTGAACGATGATCGGGTCGGCCTTGGCCGCCGGGTCCGCCGGCCCGGTCAGCGCCCGGCCCTGGGTGCGGTCCCGGGCATAGTCCACGGCGTTCTGATAGGCGACCTCGCCCATCGCCAGCCCCTGGACGCCGACCCCGAGCCGCGCCGCGTTCATCATGATGAACATGGCGCGCAGGCCCTTATTCTCCTCCCCCAGCAGATAGCCGGTGGCGCCGTCATAGTTGAGCACGCAGGTGGCGTTGGCGTGAATGCCCATCTTGTGCTCGATCGACCCGCAGACGACGCCGTTGCGCGCCCCCAGCGACCCGTCGTCGTTGACGAGGAACTTGGGCACGATGAACAGCGAAATGCCCTTCACATTGTCGGGCGCCCCGCTGGTCTTGGCCAGCACCAGATGGATGATATTGTCGGACAGGTCGTGCTCGCCGGCCGAAATGAAGATCTTGGTGCCGGTGATCTTGTAGCTGCCGTCGTCCTGCGGCGCGGCGCGGGTGCGGATGAGGCCGAGGTCGGTGCCGCAATGCGGCTCGGTCAGGTTCATCGTCCCGGTCCAAACGCCCTTGACCATGTTGGGCAGGAACCGGTGCTTCTGTTCGGCGCTGCCGACCGCCTCGATCGCTGCCTGCGCGCCTTCGTTCAGCCCCGGATACATGCCGAACGCCATGTTGCTGCTCGACATATATTCGCTGAAAGCGGTGCCGACGACATAGGGCAGGCCTTGGCCGCCAAAGGCTTCGTCGGCCATCAGCGTCCCCCAACCGGCCTCGACGAACTGGTCATAGGCGGCCTTGAACCCCGCCGGCGTCGTCACGCTGCCGTCGTCGTGGCGGGTGCAGCCCTCGATGTCCCCGGACAGGTTGATCGGCGCCAGCACATTCTCGCAAAACTTGCCGCCTTCCTCCAGGATCGCCTTGACGACATCGGGCGTCGCCTGGCCAAAGCCTTCCAGGTTCGAATATTTTTCAAGGCCGACAACGGCGTCGAGGACGAACTGGGTGTCCTTCACCGGGGCACGATAGGCTGGCATGATTTCCCTTATACTGTACGAATATTACTGGTTGGCGGCCTTTGGCGAGACCGTTTCGACCAGCGTGCAGAACATTTCGAGTTCCTCGATCGTCGCGTCGATATCGGCGCGCTGCTCGGCAAGCGCCTGGATCCGCGCCCGGCATTTGTCGAGCGTCACCCGCCGCTGCGTCGAGCGGCCATCGCCAAGATCGTAAAGGTCGATCATCTCGCGGATTTCGGCGAGGCTGAAACCGACATTTTTGGCGCGCAGGATCCACGCCAGCCGGGCCCGGTCGCGGCGCGAATAGACCCGGTTCTGTCCCTGCCGCTCCGGCGCGATCAGCCCCTGGTCCTCGTAGAAGCGAATGGCGCGCGGCGTGACGTTGAAGGTCGTCGACAGCTCGGTAATGGTGAAGCTTTCGGCCGTGCCGGGGCCGTGCGGCAGCTGCAGAACGGCGAAGGCATGCACGGCGTCGGACATGCGAATGATTCTAGTTTACGTTAACGTAAGGGTCAAGCCGCAGCCAGCGCCACCAGCGCCCGGTTTTCGTGGACGAAGCGCCCCGACACCACGCGGTCGGCGAGCACGGCGATGGCGCCGGCCACGACTTCGGCCGGGATTCCGCCGTAGCGCGCCAGCCTGCCGACCAGCAACGGGCCGAGCCAGGGCACGATGACCTGCAGCACCGCCTCCACCGGCCGCCGGTCGTCGCGCGGCCCCAGGATCAGCCCCGGCCGGATGATATCGAGCCGGGCGAACCCCAACGCCGCCAGGTCGCGCTCGACCTCGCCCTTGACCCGCGAATAGAAGACGCGGGAGGCTGGATCGGCACCGACTGCCGTCACGACGATGAAGCGGGAAACGCCGGCCACCTGCGCCGCCCGGGCAAAGGCAAGCACCGCGTCATGGTCGACGGCACGAAAGGCCGTCTCGCTGCCCGCGGCGCGGATCGTCGTGCCCAAGGCGCAGATCGCCACTTCGGCGGCGGGCAGCGGCGGCAGCGCGGCAAAATCCGCGACCACCTCGCCGGCCACGCCGGTGGCGCGACGCCCGACCGGAATGGCGCCCGGCACCAGCGCCCGCACCCGCGACCCCACCAGCCCCGTCGCGCCGGCGATCAGCGCCGTCATCCGACTGCATCCCGCACCAGCCCGCCGTCGGTCAACCGCCGGTAAAAACACGACCGTTCGCCGGTGTGGCACGCCGGCCCCGCCGGCGCGACCTTCAGCCAGATCGCGTCCTGGTCGCAATCGACCCGCATCTCGACAATGCGCTGGATATGCCCCGACGTCGCGCCCTTGTGCCACAATTGCTGCCGCGACCGGCTCCAGTAATGCGCCTCGCCGGTGGCGATCGTCGCGGCCAGCGCATCGGCATTCATGTGCGCCACCATCAGCAGGTCGCCGGTCTCGGCATCCGTGGTGACAGCGGTGATCAACCCCGCCGCATCCCAGCGGGGTTCGAGCGACAGGCTGTTTTCATGGCTCATGTGACACTTCCGGGACGGTTTGGGGGGCGACAAGCGCGCTGCCCGCCCCTATATGCCGCCAAGGCGCGGCGCTGACGAGGCTCCCATTGCAATGACCGATCACATGCTCACCACCGACCCGTGGGAGGACGACCATCTGCATGAGGAATGCGGGGTCTTCGGAGTCTATGGCGCCGATGGCGCCGCGGCGCTGGTGGCGCTCGGCCTCCACGCCCTCCAGCATCGCGGCCAGGAAGCCGCCGGCATCACCACCTTCGATGGCCGCGATTTCCACACCCATCGCGCCATGGGGCATGTCGCGGGCAATTTCGATTCGGACGAGGTGATCCGCAAGCTGAAGGGCGAGATCGCCATCGGCCACAATCGCTATTCAACCACCGGCGAAACCGCGCTGCGCAACGTCCAGCCGCTGTTCGCCGAACTGTCGTCGGGCGGTTTCGCCATCTGCCACAATGGCAATATCTCCAATGCCATGACGCTGCGCCGCGATCTCGTCCGCCGCGGCTCGATCTTCCAGTCGACCAGCGACACAGAAGTCATCATCCACCTCGTCGCGACCTCGGGCTATCGCACCCTGCTCGACCGTTTCATCGATGCGCTGAAGCGCGTCGAAGGCGCCTACAGCCTGATCTGCCTGACGCCGGAAGGCATGCTCGCCTGCCGCGACCCGCTCGGCGTCCGCCCGCTGGTGCTCGGCCGGTTGGGCGATTCTTACATCCTTGCCTCGGAAACCGTCGCGCTCGATGTCGTCGGCGCCACCTTCCTGCGCGCTGTCGAGCCGGGCGAACTCATCATCATCTCGCCCCGCGGCCTGCGCAGCCTGCGCCCGTTCGAGGCCCAGCGGCCGCGCCCGTGCATCTTCGAACATGTCTATTTCAGTCGTCCCGATTCGGTCGTGGAGGGCAACAGCGTCTATCAGGTGCGCAAGGCCATCGGCGCCGAACTGGCGCGTGAAAGCGCCATCGATGCCGACATGGTCGTCCCGGTGCCCGACAGCGGCACCCCGGCCGCCATCGGCTATGCCCAGGAATCGGGCCTGCCGTTCGAACTCGGCATCATCCGATCGCACTATGTCGGGCGCACCTTCATCCAGCCCGGCGACCAGATCCGCAACCTGGGCGTCAAGCTCAAGCACAATGCCAACCGCGCGATGATCACCGGCAAGCGCATCGTGCTGATCGATGATTCGATCGTGCGCGGCACCACGTCGCTGAAAATCGTCCAGATGCTGCGCGAAGCCGGCGCCGAGGAGGTGCACATGCGCATCGCCAGCCCGCCGACCCGCCACAGCTGCTATTATGGCGTCGACACGCCCGAACGGTCGAAGCTGCTGGCGGCGCAGATGAACGTCGAGGCGATGCGCGACTATATCAAGGTCGACAGCCTTGCCTTCCTGTCCACCGACGGCCTGTATCGCGCCCTCGGCGAAGCCAAGCGCAACGACAATGCCCCGCAATATTGCGACGCCTGCTTCACCGGCGACTATCCCACCCGCCTGACCGACCAGGAGGATGTCGAAATCCCCGACCAGCTGAGCCTGCTCGCCGAACGCGTGATCTAGCCCTTTCCCTTCTCCCCTCCCGAAACGGGAGGGGTCGGTGGGCCTTGCCGCCCCCACAATCCCCGAAATAAACCCGCTCCCGTCCCGGGAGGGGAGCAGAGAAGTCACCGATGACCGACACCGCCGAATCCACCCAGAAGATCGCTCTCGTCACCGGCGCCAGCCGCGGCATCGGCGCCGCCACGGCGCTGGCGCTCGCCCAGGCCGGCTATCACCTCATCCTCACCGGGCGCAGCGAGCAGCATCTTGCCGAAGTCGAGGGCAAGATTCACGGCGCCGGCGGCACCGCCACCATCGCCCCCTTCGACCTTGCCGACAGCGACGCCATCGATCGCCTCGCCGCCGCCATCGGCGCCCGCTGGGGCCGGCTCGACCTCCTCGTCCTCAACGCCGGGCAGCTCGGCACGCTGGCACCGCTGCCGCATATCGAGGTCAAGGAATGGAACAGCGTCATCAACCTCAACCTGACCGCCAACTGGCGGCTGGTCCGCGCCTTCGACCCGTGGCTGCGGCAGAGCCCGACCGCCGATGTCGTGGCGCTGACCTCCACCGTCGGCCATGAACCGCGCGCCTATTGGGGGGCCTATGCAGTGTCGAAAGCGGCGCTGGAAAGCATGATCGCCATCTACGGGCTGGAGGTCGAGGCGATCACCGGCATCCGCACCCATGTCGTCAACCCGGGTGCCACCCGGACCGCAATGCGGGCGCGCGCCTTCCCCGGCGAAGACCCGCAGACGGTCAAGCCGCCCGAAGACGTTGCCGCGATGATCCTGGCTGTCTTGCCGCGTTAAGGCAGCGTCGGGCATAAGCCGTGCCAGTGCCATCAACCGGATCCCGACCATGACCGAAACCCCCGCCGCCGCCGCCAAGCGCCGCCGCTGGATCAGCATCGGCGAAACCGTCGGCATCCTGGCGCTGGTCATCTCGGGCATCAGCCTGTGGGACTCGCACCAGGACCGGGTCGCCAACCGCGCCGCCACCGCTGCCGCTGCCCGGGCCAAACCCGCCGCCGTCGCGCCGCTGGTGCTGACCGCGACCGCCGACGCCGCCGGCGAAACGCTGCGCCTCGCCTCCCCCAACGCCGAGCGCGTGATCCAGACGCAGACCATCGTTTTCCCGGCCGCACTTGGCGTTGCCAGCGTCGATACCGTTGGCAACCCGCGGATCGAGGCGGACTGGTTCGCAGCGGCCCTCCACAAGGCCGTCGGCGACGACCGCAAGGCCGGCCGCCTGCCGATCGGCGTCGTCACCCGCTACACCGACAATGGCACGGAGCGCGAGGACACCGCCATCTACGACATCGGCCATGGCTGGCGCGAACGGCTGCTGCAACGCGACATGCCGGTGCTGGAAGGCATCACGCTGGTCCAGCGTGCGCCCAAAAACCTGCAGGCGCGGCTCGATTCCCGCTGGGTGCAGCTCCATCCGGCGAAGGAATAGCGCCGGCGGGCCTACCAGCCTGCCACGTCATGCCCGCCGAATATCAACCGCCGGACCGCTGGTGCTGCCAGCGCCGCAGTGAACCCCGGTGTCGGGGCACTGGCAGCATCGAGCCGCGCCAGCTGGTCGTCGTCGAGCCGGATCGTCGCGGCGGCGATATTGCTGTCCAGCTGCTCGCGCGTGCGCGCGCCGACCAACGTCGAACCGACCCCCGGCTGCGCCATCGCCCAGGCCAGCGCCACCTGCCCCGCCGGCCGCCCGAGTTCACCGGCGACCGCCTTGACGACATCGAGGATCGCCCAGTTTCGGTCGGCGAACTTGCTGTTGCCGAAGGGATTGGCGCCGCTCAGCCGGCCGGTGTCGCCGGTGGCGCCGCGCCGGTATTTGCCGGTCAGAAAGCCCCCGGCCAGCGGGCTCCACGGCATCACTGCCATGCCGGCGGCGCGGGCTGCCGGCAGATGTTCGGCCTCGATATCGCGCGCCACCAGCGAATATTCGAGCTGCATGGCGATCGGCCCCGGCACATGGCGTTCGGCAGCGATCGTCGCGGCCTGCATCGCCACCCAGGCCGGCATGTCCGAAAAGCCGAAATAGCGGATCTTGCCCGCCCGCACGAGGTCACCAAGCGTCTGCACGATCTCCGCCACCGGCGTGACACCATCCCAGACATGCATCCAGTAAAGATCGACATAATCGGTCCCCAGCCGCTGCAGCGAGGCATCGAGGGCGCGGTGGATGTTCTTGGCGCCGGCGCCGCCGGCATGCGGGTTGCCGCCGCCCGATGCCGTCGCAGTGGCGTTGAACCCGAACTTCGTCGCCAGCACCACCGCGTCGCGCGCACCGCTGTCCCGGATGAACTGCCCGACCAGCGTCTCGCTTTCGCCGCCGGCATAGATGTCGGCGGTGTCGATGACATTGCCGCCGGCGCCGCGATAGGCGTCGAAGATGGCGCGCGCCGTCGGCGCATCGGCGTTCCAGCCACCGCTGCCGAAGGTCATCGTCCCCAGCGCCAGCGGACTGACGACCAGGCCCGAGCAGCCGAGCGTGCGATAGGCGGTGAGGGACATGGTCAAGACTTTCCTAGCGATCGATAGCAAACACCTGCTACCTGGGTCACCAAAGGTCAACCAGTTTCGGAATGGTCACTATGGAATCAAACCAGGCGTCCCGCCGCAAGACCGGCCGCCCGCTGTCGTTCGATCGCGATCGGGCGCTGGAACAGGCCATGCTCGCTTTCTGGCGCCATGGCTATGAAACGACGTCGATCGCCGATCTGACCCGCGCCATGGGGATCACGGCGCCCAGCCTCTATACGGCGTTCGGCGACAAGAAGCGGCTGTTCCTCGCCGCGGTGGCGCGATACGCCGGCGATCCCGCCGACATGGCCGCGCGCATTGCCGGCGCCGCCACCGCACGCGCCGCAGCGCAGGATCTGCTGGCCGCCGCTGCGACGGGTTTTACCGGTGCGACGACTCCCGGCGGCTGCCTGCTTGCCAGCGCCGCTGCCAGCGGTTCCGACGCCGCCGCCGATGTCCAGCGCGCCATCGCCGATATCCGCGCCGCCATCGCCGGGCATTTGCAGGACGCGATCACCCGCGACATCGGCGCCGGGGTGCTGCCGCCCGGTACGGATGCAGCGGCGCTCGCCGGGCTCGTCATCGCCGTCATCCAGGGCCTGTCGGTCCTGGCCCGCGATGGTGTGCCGCGGGATCGCCTCAACGCCATCGGCCAGGCAGCGCTCGCTGCCTGGCCGATGGTCGATCGGACGTAACCTGGGGCTCAGCCGCGGTTGTCGACGCTGAACCGCCCGGCGCCGAAGGCCACGACCTGCAGCAGGCCGCCGGCGATGGCGAGGTTCTTGAAGAAGTGGATGAACTGGTTCTGGTCGTCGAGCGCCGCGTGGAAGAAGATCGCCGCCGCGACGGTGAACACGGCGAGAACCGCCGCGACCAGCCGGGTACGATAGCCGATCGCCAGCAGCGCGCCGCCGACCAGCTCGAGGAGGATCGCCAGCACCAGCGCGACCTGCGGCAGCGGCAGCCCGGCAGACGCGATATAGCCGATGGTCCCTTCGGGGGCCGTCAGCTTGCTGATGCCGCTGAGGATGAAGATGGCGGCGATGCCGACCCGGCCGATGGCGGGCAGATAGGCCTGAAGGCCGCGCTCGCCGACCGCCAGGCCGGGGTTCTGTGTTGCAGTTGTCATGGCGTGTCTCCTGAAGCCAAAAGGAGCGTTCTTGCTGACGCCGATGTAGCGCGCCGCCACCCCCCGGTTCAGTGGGATAATCCTGCCGTGACCGTTCGAGTTTATCGAAAAGTCGGCGTGGCTCGCGTCATTCCCACTCGATCGTGCCCGGCGGCTTCGAAGTATAGTCGTAGACGACCCGGTTGATGCCCTGGACTTCGTTGACGATGCGCGTCGCGCAGCGGCTGAGGAAGGCGCTGTCGAACGGATAGACGTCCGCCGTCATGCCATCGACGCTGGTCACGGCGCGCAGCCCGCAGACCTTGTCATAGGTGCGGCCGTCGCCCATCACGCCTACGGTGCGGACCGGCAGCAGAACCGCGAACGCCTGCCATATATCGTCGTACAGCCCGGCCTTGCGAATTTCCTCGAGGTAGATGGCGTCGGCCTTGCGCAGCGTGTCGCACGCCTCCTTCGTCACTTCGCCGGGAATGCGGATGGCCAGCCCCGGCCCCGGAAACGGGTGCCGCCCGACGAACGCCGGCGGCAGGCCGAGTTCCACCCCAAGGCGGCGCACCTCGTCCTTGAACAGCTCGCGCAGCGGTTCGACCAGCGCCATGTTCATCCGCGCCGGCAGGCCGCCGACATTGTGGTGGCTCTTGATCGTCACGCTTGGCCCGCCGGTGAACGACACGCTTTCGATGACATCGGGATAGAGCGTGCCCTGCGCCAGGAAGCGCGCGCCGCCGATCTTCTTCGCTTCCGCCTCGAACACGTCGATGAAGGCGCCGCCGATGAACTTGCGCTTCTTTTCAGGGTCGGTGATGCCGGCCAGGCCCGCCATGAACACGTCCGACGCATCCACATGCACCAGCGGGATGTGGTAATGTTCGCGGAAAAGGCTGACGACCTGTTCGGCCTCCCCCTGCCGCAACAGGCCATGGTCGACGAACACGCAGGTCAGCTGGTCACCGATGGCTTCATGGATGAGCAGCGCCGCCACCGACGAATCGACCCCGCCCGACAGGCCGCACAGCACCTTTTCCTTGCCGACCTGTTCGCGGATTTCGGCGATCTTGGCGGCGCGGAAGCCCGCCATGCTCCAGGTCGGCGCCATGCCCGCGACCTTGAGGACGAAGTTGGCGAGCAGCGCCGCGCCGTCGGGCGTATGCACCACCTCCGGATGAAACTGCACGCCGTAACGGCGGCGATCGTCGTCGGCGATGGCGGCAAAGGGGGCGCCGTCCGACACCGCCACCGGCCGGAACCCGGGCGGGATCGCTTCGATGCGGTCGCCATGGCTCATCCACACATGCGGCCGGTCGCCCTTGGCCCAGACGCCGTCGAACAGCGCGCAATCGTCGACAACCTGGATGTCGGCCCGACCGAATTCGCGATGGCCGGAGGCGCCGACCTTGCCGCCGGTCTGCTCGCACAGCACCTGTTCGCCATAGCAGATGCCCAGGATCGGCACATCGGCGGCCAGCACCGCGTCCGGCACCCGCGGCGAGCCGTCGTCGGACACCGATGCCGGGCTGCCCGACAGGATCACCGCGCGCGGCTGCAGCCGCTCGAACGCCTCGCCGCCCTTGGCGAACGGCACGATTTCAGAATAGACCCCGGCCTCGCGGATGCGGCGCGCGATGAGCTGCGTCACCTGGCTGCCGAAATCGAGGATCAGGACGGATTCGCTGGGCTGGGTCATCGGCGGCGATTAATGCGCCCGGCCGATGCTGTCCAGAGAGCCGGAGCGTCAGCCCCCGGCATCCGAAGGCAGGGCCGCCAGCCCCGCCAACGCCGCCCGCCAGTCCGGCGGCAGCGGTGCCGGGCGGCGGCTGGCGCGATCGACATAGACGTGGATGAAAAAGCCTTCGGCCGCCGGCGCCGCATGGCCGGCGGTGAACAGCCCGACTTCCCAGCGCACGCTCGACGTCCCCATTCGCGCGATGCGGACACCGGCCTCGACGTCTTCCGGAAAGGCGATCGATCGGTGGTATCGACAGCCGGTTTCGACAACGAGGCCGATGGTGGCGCCGGCCCGGATGTCGAGCAGGCCGCGTTCGACCAGCAGCGCATTCACCGCCGTGTCGAACCAGCTGTAATAGACGACATTGTTGACATGGCCGTAGGCGTCATTGTCGGCCCATCGGGTCGGAATGGTGCGAAAGGCGCGGTAACCGTCCCGCGCGCCGCCGCTCATCCGCGGTAGGTGAGCGCCGGCGCCATGTGCGGTGGCGGCAGCGCCCGCGACCCGGCGGGCGCATCGACGACACCGGCCGCGGCCTTGGCATGCGAACGTTGCCAGATCAGCCCCATGGCACAGCCGCTCATGATGAAAGCCAGGGGCACGCTGCCTTCCGACGTCAGCACCATCTTGACGATGGTGAAGTTGATGAGCCCCAACGCCAGCGGTGCCAGCAGTTCCTGCTCGGGCGTTCGCGCATTGCTGTAATTGACGAAGCACAACCACGCCGGGATGAAGAAGCACATCAGGAACAGCGGCAGCGCCAGGATGCCGCTGTCGAGCATCATCGACAGGTAATGGCTGTCCACGGTGATTTCGCCGGCAAGATTGTAATAACCGAGCGCCTCGCCACTGCGCGACACGCCATAGCCGAACGGGTGCGAGAAGATCTTCGGCCAGCCCATCGCCCATTGCACCTTGCGCGCATCCGAGCTTGCCTGATGCTGCCCGCCGCCGAGCACCATGACGTGCAGGCGCGGCCAGAAATTGACCAGCACCGCCAGCACCGCGACGGCGGCCGGATAGGCAAGCACCATGCCGGTGCCGAAGATCGACTGCTTGTTGAGCGTGCGCTGCCGCATCGAGACGAACAGCAGGTACAGGATCGATGCCGCCAGCAGCCCGACCATCGCCGACCGCGCATTGGTCAGGTACATGACGACAATCATCCCGATCGTGCCGAGCAGCAGCGCGACGAACGGCCAGAACCGGCGTTCCTTGGCTGTGAAGTGCAGGAAGAACGGGAACACCATGGCGAGGAATTCGCTGTAGTAGAGGCTCGTCGCAAAGGTGCCGCGGACGCGATAGATGTCGGTGCCGGCACGCGCCTGGGACTTCATCACCCGCGCCAGATATTCGGGGTCGACCTTCAGGAACGCCGGCAGATGGTCGAGCCAGAACACCCGCTCGATGCGATATTCATAGACCCCGGCGACCATGACGATGGCGGTCGCGACGACGATGACCTTGGCCAGCTTCATCACGAAACCCGGACGGGTCGCAAGGAACGCCGCCAGCGGGAACATCATCGTCCAGAAGATCTGGTTGTTGGCGTAGCGATTGATCGATTCGCCCGGCTTGTTCGAAAACACCAGCGAAAAGGTGGTGCACGCCCAGAACAGCCAGAATACCCAGTTCAGCAACTTGGGCTCGGCGATCGTTTCTTTCATCCGGCCGCGAAATTCCTTCGACGTCGAAAAATTGATGACGACGATCGCCAGCATCGAGAACACCGCAATCCGCACCGGCGTGATCCACGGCAGGCCCGGGAAGTCGAAGGCGACGTAATTGGGCCAGACGATGCCAAGGCCGACGTACCAGATCATCAGGGACGACATCGAATCCTGCCGGATCCCGCCCAGGTCGGGCAGCATCCAGAGGATGATCGCGATCAGGATCAGCAACGGTACCAGCGGATAGGTGATCAACTGCATCGGCAACACCGCCGACATCAACCCATAGATCACCGCCACCAGCAAGAGCAGCGCGAACAACAGGATCCGGCTGATCGGGCCAGGCTCCTTGCGCTGTTCGTAGGGTTTGAGGATCGTCGATGCCACTGGTTCGCCTGTCGCTACGCCTGCCCGCTCGTCTGCTGCCCGCCCGTGCCGCCTGCCCGCTCGTGCCGCCTGCCCGCTCTTGCCACCCGTCCGCAAGGGCAATCGGCGCCCATGGCACCGGACATCTTGCGCTGCGATGCACCAATACGGCCGAAGTGGCCAGCCTTCAACGCCTTTTCGTTGGCCATCCGGCGCTTGACGCTGGCGCGCGGGTTTCCGACATGGCGGCCATGGACACGCCTGCCACCACCCCCGCCTGCCTCATCATCGGCACCGACGATCACGTCGGCGCCTATCTCGCCCGCCTGCTCGATGCGCGCGGCCTCGCCCTCGCCGCGCTTGCAAGCGACGGCCGCCTGCTCGCGCGCCTCGGCATTGCCGATGCGGTGGCCAGTGTTGCCGATGGTGACCTTGCCGCTGCCGTTGCCGATGCCCGGCTGGTCTTTGCCATCGGCGACGGCAGCGCCGAACGTGCCGACACGCTGGCGCGGGCGCTCTACGCCGCAGCGGCAGCGCCCGCACCGCCGCGGCTGATCCATGTCGCCGACGTCGCCGACCTTGCGGCACCTGCGGTTCGCGACAGCGTCCGCCGGGTCGCCGCTGCTCGCGCCGGCGGGGTCGAAACCGCCAACGTCCTGCTCGAATCGCACGATTCGCGCTTCGGTCGCCGCGACACGTTGACGGCACGGATCATCGCTGCCGCCGGCAGTGCGGAGCCGACGATGACGACGATCATCGAGACCGGCCCGCGCGACTGGGGCTGGACCCCCGAATATGTCGACGCCGTCCAGCGGCTCGCCACCCGCGAACGGCTGGTCGACATGGTCGTCGCCAGTGGCCACACGCTGACCGCCGCCGAAATCGCCGACGCCGCCTTCGGCTATTTTCGTCGCCGCGCCGCCGACCATATCCGCATCGAGGGCACCGGCAGCGCCGTCGCCGCCATCGACCCCGCCGCGCTGAAGGCCGCCACCGGCTGGTCGGCCAGCACCTGGGGCCGCGACCTCGTCCGCGCCCTGTGCGAAGGCGCCGCCGATCGCGGCTGAGCCCCGCCAGGAATGCGACTTGCAGCGATTCCAGACCTGGCCTAGCCTTTCGAAATGGTTGTGGGGGCACAGCAACAAAATGCGTATCTCTTCGTGGCGGGAACGCGCCCCGAAGCGGTAAAACTTGCGCCGGTTATCCTTGCCCTGCACGCCCGGGGCCTTGCCACACGACTTGTCGCCACGGGCCAGCATCGCCAGCTGTTCATCGAAGCACTGGCGGGATTCGACCTCGCGCCGGATCTTGACCTCGATATCATGCGTCCGCGCCAGTCGCCGGCCGACGTCGTCGGCGCGCTGGTGCCGCTGCTGAGCGCCGAATGCGCCCGCGCCCGGCCGGCGGCGGTGATCGTCCAGGGCGACACCGCCAGCGCCTTTGCCGGTGCCGTCGCTGCCGCCTATGCCGGCTGCCCGATCGCCCATGTGGAGGCCGGGCTGCGGTCGGGCCAGCGCGACCCCTTTCCCGAAGAAATGCACCGCCGCGCCATCGCCCAGCTCGCCGACCTGCACTTCGCACCGACGCCGGCGGCAGCGCAGGCCCTGGCGCGGGAGGGCATTGCCGCCGCCGCCATCCATGTCACCGGCAACACCGGCATCGACGCCCTGCACGAAACCCGGCGCCGGCTGGCCGGCGATGCCGACGCCCGCGACCGCCTCGCGATGCGCTTTGCCGCCATCGACCGGCGGCGGCCGTTGGTCGTCGCCACCGTCCACCGCCGCGAAAACCATGGCCGGCCGCTCGCCGCCATCCTCGATGCCATCACCGCCCTTGCCGAAATCGCCGAGGTGGTGTTGCCCGTCCACCCGAGCCCCGACGTCGCCGGGCCGGTGCAGGCGCGGCTGGCGGGGGTTACCGGGGTCCATCTGCTGCCGCCGCTCGACTATCCGGCGTTCGTCTGGCTGCTCGGCCAGGCGACGCTGGCGCTGACCGATTCGGGCGGCGTCCAGGAGGAGGCACCGGCACTCGGCGTGCCGGTGCTGGTGCTGCGCCAGGCGACCGAGCGTCCGGAAGGCGTCGCCAGCGGCAATGCCCGGCTGGTCGGCACCGATACCGCCGCCATCGTCACGGCCGTGCGGGCGCTGCTCGCCGATGCCGGCGCGCTCGGGCGGATGGCGGAACCGGCGTTGCCCTATGGCGCCGGCGACGCCGCGGTGCGCATCGCCGGCCTGCTGGCGGCGCGCTTCGGCTCAGCGGGCACCCAGCCCCTGCAGCATGGCGACGAAGCCGGGAAAGCTGGTGGCGATCGGCCGGGCATCGTCGATGGTGACCGGCTGGCGGGCATGGAGGCCGAGCACGGCGAAGCTCATGGCGATGCGATGATCGAGTTCGGTAGCGATGGTCGCCCCGCCGCCCACGGCCTCGCCGCCTGATCCGCTGACGATCAACCCGTCGGGCAGTTCCTCCACCGTCACGTCGCACGCCGCCAGCCCGCGCGCCATCACGGCGATCCGGTCCGATTCCTTGACGCGCAGCTCATCAAGGCCCCGCATCACGGTGCGGCCGTTGGCAAAGGCGGCCGCGACAAACAACACCGGAAATTCATCGACCATCGACGGCACCACGTCCGGCGGCACCTCGATGCTGGTCAACGGGCTGTGGCGCACCACCAGGTCGGCCACCGGCTCACCGCCGACGCTGCGTTCGTTCACCACCGCAATGTCGGCGCCCATCGCCTGCAGCACGCCGATCAGCCCGGCGCGGGTCGGGTTGATCCCGACATTGGTGATCGTCACCGCCGATCCGGGCACGACCAGCGCCGCCACCATCGGAAACGCCGCCGACGACGGGTCGCCCGGCACGGTGATCGCCTGGGGCCGCAGTTCGGCCTCGCCCGTGAGGGTGATCGCCCGGCCCTGCGCCGTGCCTTCGATACGCAGCACGGCGCCGAAGCCCGCCAGCATCCGCTCGCTGTGATCGCGCGTCGCCACCGGCTCGATGACGGTGGTTTCGCCCGGCGTGTTGAGCCCGGCCAGCAGCACCGCCGACTTGACCTGCGCCGAGGCGACGGGAAGCGTGTAAGTCAGCGGCACCGCCGGACACAGGCCGGTCATCGTCAGCGGCAGCCGCCCGCCCGGGCTGGCCGCAAAGCGCGCGCCCATCAGCGCCAGCGGGTCGATCACCCGCCCCATCGGCCGGCGCGACAGCGAGGCATCGCCGATGAACGTCGCCGTGATCGGGTGGCTGGCGACCAGCCCCATCAGCAGCCGGGTCGATGTCCCCGAATTGCCCATGTCGAGCGCCACCTGCGGTTGCAGCAGCCCGCCGACGCCGACGCCATGGACGTGCCAGCGCGAATCGCGGCGCGTGATATCGGCCCCCATCGCCCGCATGGCGGCGGCGGTGGCCAGCACGTCCTCGCCTTCCAGCAGGCCGTCGATGACGGTTTCCCCCACCGCAAGCGCCCCCAGCATCAGCGACCGGTGGCTGATCGACTTGTCGCCCGGAACGCCGGTGGTGCCGGTCAACGGCCCCTCGGCGACAAGCGATAGCGGCAGGGGCGCGGAGGAGGGCTGGGCGGGTCCGGTCATGGCCCGGCGCTTTGACAGGCGACGCTTCCTGTGGCAATGCGCGCCGCTTCCCGGAGGTGCATGCGAAACCCCGGTTCACGGAGAATATTGTGGTCAAGGCTGAATGGGGCACCAAGCGTGCCTGCCCGAAATGCAACACGCGCTTCTATGACCTGACGAAGGACGAACCCGTCACCTGCATCGCCTGCGGCTATGCCTGGGCACCCGAACCGATGCTCAAGTCGAAGCAGACGACGCCGTTCGAGCAGGCCAAGCCGCTCGCCACCACCGATGCCGATGCCAGCGACGTCGCCGTCGACGAGGATCTGGATCTCGATGCCGCAGAAGATGCCGAAGCACCGGACGTCGACCTGGGCGATGACGACGACCTCGGCACCGTCGTGACCAATGGCGAAGACGAGGAAAGTTGAAAAATCGGCTTGCGCGCCGGTCGGCTTTGTCCTAACCGGCGCGTCCCGCATCCGCCCCACCGGATGCAGCAGAGTTCTGGGGCCTTAGCTCAGCTGGGAGAGCGCTACGATGGCATTGTAGAGGTCAACGGTTCGATCCCGTTAGGCTCCACCAAGACAAGAAGGGCGCTTCCGGCAACGGAGGCGCCCTTTCTCGTTCCGGCGCGCGATGGTGGGGGCATATTAGAGGTTAACGGTTCGATCCCGTTAGGCGCCACAGCGACAGCCCGCCGACGCCGGCCTCCGCCCCGCCGGGACAAATGCCACCGGGCCCGATTGCACCCCCCGCCCTTCTCCGCCTATGAGCGCCGCGTGACCCACCCCGCCTCGCTCATCATCGCCGTCGATGGCCCCGCTGCCTCCGGCAAGGGCACCATCGCCCGGGCGCTGGCCCATCGCTATGGCCTGCCGCATCTCGATACCGGCAAGCTCTACCGTGCCACCGGCCTGTCGGTCCGGCTGTCCGGCGGCGCTCCCGAAGATGCGGACTTCGCCGCCGCCGCGGCGCGCGGGCTCGACCCGGCGCTGCTCGATGATCCCGACCTGATGAGCAGCGAGAACGCCCAGGCCGCCTCTATCGTCTCGGCGCACCCGGGCGTGCGGGCCGCCCTGCTCGCGGTCCAGCGTGCCTTTGCGGCGCAGCCGGGCGGCGCCGTCCTCGATGGCCGCGATATCGGCACCGTCATCGCGCCCCATGCGCCGGCCAAGCTGTTCGTCACCGCCACGCCGCTGTGCCGCGCCCAGCGCCGCCACGCCGAACTGGCGCGCAGCGGCGACCCCCGCAACCTTGCCACCGTCCTTGCCGACATCGAAGCACGCGACGCGCGCGATTCAGGGCGCAGCACCGCGCCGCTGGTCCGCGCCGGCGACGCTGCCTTGCTCGACACCACGGAATTGGGTATAGATGCTGCCGTCCAGCGCGCGATTGCTCTTGTTGAATCAGCAATCGCGGCGGGCGGCCAGCAACAGGTCTGAAAGCTGCCGGGGTTACGCCCTGCCTTTCGGCACAGCCGGTCACGACCAGTTGAGCGGACGACATGGTGTCGCCGCGCCAGCGCAGAACAGGTGGCAATGGTGCCGCCTGCGGAGTTTCACCGGGATGACCGGTGCCGATTCCAGAGACGAAAGACGAACGAACTATATGGCAACTGCCCCCCAGCCGACGCGCGACGACTTCGCAGCAATGCTCGAAGCCAGCCTCGGCAAGAACCAGAGTTTTGAAGGCCGCGTCGTCAAGGGTGTCGTCACCGGCATCGAGAACGACCTTGCCGTCATCGACGTCGGCCTGAAGTCGGAAGGCCGCATTCCGCTGCGGGAATTCGCCGGCCTCGACGGCCAGCACGGCCTCGTCATTGGCTCCGAAGTCGAAGTGTTTGTCGACCGCGTCGAAAACGCCAATGGCGAAGCGATGCTGAGCCGTGATCGCGCCCGCCGCGAAGCGTCGTGGGATGCGCTCGAAACGCAGTACGCCGCTGGCGAGCGTGTCGAAGGCATCATCTTTGGCCGCGTCAAGGGCGGCTTCACCGTCGACCTCAACGGCGCCGTTGCCTTCCTGCCCGGTTCGCAGGTCGATATCCGCCCGGTGCGCGACGTCACCCCGCTGATGAACCTGCCGCAGCCCTTCCAGATCCTGAAGATGGACCGCAAGCGCGGCAACATCGTCGTCTCGCGCCGTTCGATCCTCGAAGAATCGCGTGCCGAACAGCGTTCGGGCCTTATCTTGTCGCTCGCCGAAGGCCAGATCGTCGACGGCACCGTCAAGAACATCACCGATTATGGTGCGTTCGTCGACCTCGGCGGCATCGACGGCCTGCTGCACGTGACGGACATGAGCTACAAGCGCGTCAACCACCCGTCCGAAGTGCTCAACATCGGCGACGTGCTGCGCGTCCAGATCGTCCGCATCAACCGCGAGACGCAGCGCATCAGCCTCGGCATGAAGCAGCTCGAAGCCGATCCGTGGACGACGGCGGCCGCTAAATACGCTGTCGGCACCAAGCACAAGGGCCGCGTCACCAACATCACCGAGTACGGCGCCTTTGTCGAACTCGAAGCCGGCATCGAAGGCCTGGTGCACGTGTCCGAAATGTCGTGGGTCAAGAAGAACGTCCACCCCGGCAAGATCGTCGCCACCAGCCAGGAAGTCGAAGTGCTGGTGCTCGAAGTCGATGAAGACAAGCGCCGCATCAGCCTTGGCCTCAAGCAGGCCCAGCGCAACCCGTGGGAAGTCTTCGCCGAAGACCATCCCGTCGGCACCAAGGTCGAAGGCGAAGTCAAGAACAGCACCGAATTCGGCCTGTTCATCGGCCTCGACGGCGAAGTCGACGGCATGGTCCACATGTCGGACATCGCCTGGGGCCTTACCGGCGAACAGGCACTGGCCCGTCACCACAAGGGTGAACGCGTCCAGGCCGTTGTGCTCGAAGTCGATGTCGAAAAGGAACGCATCAGCCTCGGCATCAAGCAGCTCGACGAAAGCCAGGGTCCGCGCGTTATCGCCAGCACCGAAGGCGCTGCGGCGAACGACAGCCTCAAGAAGAACGACATCATCACCACCACCGTCGTGGCGGCCCGTGATGGCGGCATCGATGTCCAGGTCGGCGACGATGGCGCCGTGGTCTTCATCAAGCGCGGCGACCTCAGCCGCGATCGCGACGAGCAGAAGGCCGAGCGTTTCCAGCCCGGCCAGAAGGTCGACGCGATGATCATCGGCTTCGAAAAGGGCCGCAAGCCGATGCTCAGCATCAAGGCGATGCAGATCAGCGAAGAAAAGGCCGCGGTTGCGCAATATGGTACGTCCGACTCGGGCGCCACGCTGGGCAACATCCTCGGCGCCGCCTTCAACAAGGCCAAGGAAGACGCCGACAAGTCCTGATCGACCAGATCGGGATCGAAAACGAGCGCCGCTCGATTGCATTGCGCAATCGGGCGGCGTTTCGCTAAAGTATTACGACGTTGGTGGTGCCATTATAGTCACAGCCGGCGATATTCTTGCCAGCTTGTTACCGAATTCGGGCGGGGATCTTGACCGTGGTAACGGCGGGGGCCATCGTTTCATGTCTCGGGGGCTGGGGCGCAAATCGCCGATCGCCAAAACAGGATGAGCCTATGATCAGGTCTGAGCTGGTGACAAAAGTCGCGGAGCGCAATCCGCATCTGACCTTGCGCGACGTCGAAGCGATAGTCGCCGTCATCTTCGACCAGATCACCGCGGCACTCAGCGAAGGCCGCCGCGTCGAATTGCGCGGCTTCGGCGCCTTTTCGATTCGCGACCGTGATGCCCGCACCGGCCGCAACCCGCGCACCGGCACTGCGGTCAAGGTGGACGCCAAGCGCGTGCCCTATTTCAAGCCCGGCAAGGAATTGCGCGAGCGCCTCAACACCGCCTAAAGGGTGTCGGCCCCTGGGGCCGATCGGCGGCCGTGCGGACAGACTCACGGTTCGGCGGGCGCAGGGTTCGACGGGCGCAGGGTTCGACGGGCGCAGGGTTCGACGGGCGCAGGGTTTGACGGGCATTGTGGACGTGGCGAAACTGGTAGACGCAGCGGACTTAAAATCCGCTTCCCCCCGGGAGTGCGGGTTCAAGTCCCGCCGTCCGCACCAGCCCGTCATCGGGACATGATCGTCCCGCTCCTGTTGGTCCTGTCCTGATCGGGCCTTGCAACCGTCGCCATTGTGCATGATGTTAGGCGCATGGCACTGTGGCCGTTGTCGCAGTGTACTATGATGATGGACCGGCCGAGCGCAAAGGGCTATGCCAGCATCTGCAAGGAACAGGACGAAACCAATGTCTGACGGGAGTTCGTGGATCGAGATCGTGTTGCTGGCCATGCTGGCGGCTTTCATCGGTCTGCGCCTGGTCAGCGTGCTCGGCAAACGGACCGGCCATGAACGGGCCGTCGGCGATGCCTTCCGCCCCGGCGCGCCCGAAATCACCGCCCCCAGCCAGCGTCCCGCCGCCAAGCTGCGCGGCGTTGTCGCCGTGCCGACCGGCACGGATGGCACGCTGGCGCCCAAGTTGCAGGCGATCGTCGACGCCGACCCCGAATTCAACCCGGAACGCTTCGTTGCCGGGGCGCGGTCGGCCTATGGCATGATCCTTTCGGCATTCTGGGCGAGCGACTCGCGTGCCCTCGAAGGTCTGGTCTCGGACGAGATTGCCGACAATTTCGGCGCTGCGATCGGGGAACGCGACGGCGCCCGCCTCGCCAACAGCCTCGACTCGATCGAAAGTGCCGCAATCGTCAATGCCGAGATGATCGGGCAAATGGCCGAAGTCACGGTGCGCTTCAACGCGCGTGTCACCATCGCCGGCACGCCGACCAACACGGTCGATGTCTGGACGTTCAGCCGCCACATCGGCAGCCGCGACCCGGCCTGGCTGCTCATCGCCACCGACGACGATACGCCGGGCGACGGCAACCTCGACGCCTGATCCCGGTGCGACGCGTGATCGGACGCGTCCATCTCGGACTCTGTTGCCTGGCGCTCGCCGCCTGCACCACCACCCAGCCCGCCGGAGCGCCGCCATCGGCTGCCCCCGCCAATCCGCCGGCCCCGGCGCCATTGCACGCGCGTGACCTTCCCATCGCCCCCGGCACGACCACCCCACCCGGCACCGACGCTGCGCTCGCCGCGTTTCGCCGCTCCTGCCCGTCGCTGCGCAAGCGCGAGGATCGCAGCGGCCTGACCATTGCCGGCGACTGGACGGCGCCCTGCGCTGCCGCCGCCGCGGCCACCGATGCCGGCGAATTCTTCGCCGCCAATTTCACCCCGGTCACCATCGCTGCCGGCAACGGATTTGCGACCGGCTATTTCGAACCCGAAATCGCCGGCAGCCGCACGGCGGCACCGGGGTTTGCTGCCCCCTTCTACCGCCGCCCGCCCAACCTGGTCGAAGCCGACCTCGGTGCCTTTGCGCCCGACCTCAAGGGGCGAAAGCTGCGCGGCCGCCTCGCCGGCACGGCGCTCGTTCCCTATCCCGCGCGCGCCGAGATCATGGCCGGTGCGCTCGCCGGCAAGGGTCTCGAACTCGCCTTCGCCGCCGACCCCTATGAGGCGTTCTTTCTCGAAATCCAGGGATCGGGCCGCTTGCGCCTTCCCGATGGCAGCATCATGCGCATCGGTTACGACAGCCAGAACGGTCGCGGCTATGTCGCCATCGGCAAGGTGCTGCTCGACCAGGGCGAACTGCCCAAGGGCGGCGTCAGCATGGAATCGATCCTGGCGTGGCTGCGCGCCAACCCGGCCAAGGCGCCGGCCATTCTTGCCGCCAACCCCAGCGTCGTCTTCTTCCGCGAAATCACGGGCGACGGCCCGATCGGCGCCATGGGCGTCGCCGTCACCCCGCGCATTTCGGTGGCGGCGGACCCGGCCTTCATCCCGCTCGGCGCGCCGCTTGCGGTTGCCACCACCCTTCCGGGCAACCGCCCGCTCAACGCGGTGATGATCGCGCAGGACACCGGCGGCGCCATCAAGGGTGCGAACCGCATCGACCTGTTCATGGGTGCGGGGCCGGAGGCTCGCGCCGACGCCAGCGCCCAGGCGGCAGCGGCGCAGGTCACCGTGTTGCTGCCCCGCGCCGCCGCCGCCCGGCTGCTGGCACGCTGATGTCGCGCCGGCTGACGGCCAACGAAATCGCACTGTGGAAACGGGTCGCCGCCACCGTGCGCCCGCTGCCCGGCAGCGCCGTCGCCCGCGCGGCCCCTGCTGCTGCCCCGCAAAGCCCCCTCCCGCCCCCACCAAGGCCCCTGCCCAAGCCCCGTGCCGCCCCCGTGCCGCCCCCGCCACCGCCGGCCAGGCGCCCGCCGCCGCCCGTCACCAGCGCCACGCTCGACGGCAGCTGGGACCAGCGCCTGCGCCGCGGCCAGGTCATCCCCGACCGCGTCATCGATCTGCACGGCTATACCCTCGCCGATGCCCATGGCGTTCTGGCGATGGCGCTCGACGACGCCGTCGCCGATGGCGCGCGGGTATTGCTGGTCATTACCGGCAAGGGCCGCGGCGACCGCCCGTCCCGGATCAAGGCCGAACTTGCCGACTGGCTCGGCGGCGGTGCCTTTCGCAGCCGCATCGCCGCGCTGCGCCCCGCTCATCCGCGCCACGGCGGCGGCGGCGCCCACTATCTTATCTTGCGGCGGACACCGCCGTCGCACCTGGGGTAGAACCGGCGCTGGGGAGAGACTCAGCATGTCCGAAGACACCGTCACCATCGCCATCACCGACGCCGTCGCCGTCGTCACGATGAACCGGCCCGGCGCCATGAACGCCCTGTCGGGCGACCTGCGCCGCCAACTCGCCGCCGCGATGCGCGCGCTGGAGACCGACAATACTGTCCGCGTCGTCATCCTCACCGGCGCCGGCGACCGCGCCTTCACGGCCGGGCTGGACCTGAAGGAGCTTGGCACCGAAGGCCTTGCCGCCGCCAATGCCGACGGCGCCGACGACAATCCGGTCAAGGCCATCGAATTGCTGACCAAACCCTGTATCGGTGCCATCAACGGCGTCGCCATCACCGGCGGTTTCGAAGTGGCGCTGGCTTGCGACGTGCTGATCGCCAGCGACCGCGCGCGCTTCGCCGACACCCATGCCCGCGTCGGCATCATGCCCGGCTGGGGCCTGTCGCAAAAACTGTCGCGCCTGATCGGCCCTTATCGCGCCCGCGAACTGTCGCTGACCGGCAATTTCCTTGACGCCGAAACGGCCCTCGCCTGGGGCCTGGTCAACCGTGTCGTCGCCCCGCACGAACTTCTGCCCGTGGCCAGGCGCCTCGCCGCCGACATGGCGACGATCGATCCGGCGTTCAGCGCCGCCTACAAGAAGCTTATCGGCGATGGCTATGCCACGACGTTCGAAGCCGGCATGGCGCTGGAGACGGAACGCTCAATTGCTGCCAATGCGCAGGTCTCCGCCGCTGCCGTCGAAACCGCCCGCGCCGCCGTCCAGGCGCGCGGCCGCGCGCAATAGCGAAAGCCGCGCGGCCGCGCGCGATAACGCAAGACGCGCGGCCGCGCGCAACAAAGGACCCCCGTCATGGCCACTGCCTTTGCCGACCCCGTCATACCCTTCCCCGGTTTCGACCGGGCCAGCGACGACAATATCCTCGTCAACCCCGAAGCGATGGCGGACGAAAGCGTCCACGCCGTCTACAACCGGCTGCGCGACGAGGACCCGGTGCACTGGTGCGCCCCCACCGGCTACCGCCCGTTCTGGGCCGTCACCCGCCATGCCGACATCACCACGGTCAGCAAGGCCAACAACCGCTTCATCAACTCCAAACGCACCTATCTCGCCCCGGCGGACGCCGAAAAATGGACGCTCGACACCATCGGCGACACGCATCTGTTCCGCAGCCTCGTCGATCTCGACGATCCGCTCCACATGAAGCTGCGCCGCCTGACGCATGACTGGTTCCTGCCTGCCAATCTGCGCAAGCTGGAACCGATGATCAGCGCCGTGGCGAAGGACCATGTCGATCGCATGGCGGCGCTGGGCGGTGAATGCGACTTCGTCAACGAGGTGGCGCTGTTCTACCCGCTGCGGGTGATCATGCGCATCCTCGGCGTGCCCGAATCCGATGAACCGATGATGCTGCGGATGACGCAGGAGATGTTCGGCGCGCAGGACCCCGATGTCGTCGCTCGGTCGAAACTCATCACCACCGGCATCGGCGCCCTGTCGGGCAGCAGCGGCAACCCCCAGGTCGACCTGTTCCAGCTGGCGCAGGAGTATTTCGCCTATTTCGGCGCCATCACCGCCGATCGCCGCGCCAACCCGCGCGACGACCTTTCGACGATCATCGCCAATGGCACCGTCGACGGCGAGCCGATCGGCGAGAAGGAGGCGATGAGCTATTATGTCATCACCGCCACCGCCGGGCACGACACCACCAGCTCCACCGCCGCGGGCGGCTTCGAGCAGCTGGTGCGCAATCCGGACCAGCTCGCCAGGCTGCAGGCCGACCTGTCGCTGCTGCCGTCGGCGGTCGAGGAGATGATCCGCTGGGTGACGCCGGTGAAGCATTTCATGCGCACCGCGACCGAAGATTGCGAACTGGGCGGCCGCAAGATCCTCGCCGGCGACGGGCTGTGCCTGTTCTACTGGTCGGGCAACCGCGACGCGCGTGTCTTTGCCGACCCCTTTGCGTTCAAGGTCGATCGCAGCCCCAATCCGCAGACCGCGTTCGGCAACGGCGTTCACATGTGCCTGGGGCTGCATCTGGCACGGCTGGAAATCCGGTTGCTGCTTGCCGAATTGCTGCCGCGCATCAAGACGGTCGAACTCGCCGGCGAGCCGAAGAACTCGATCGCCAATTTCGTGTCGGGTCGCAAGACGCTGCCGATCCGGTACACATTTCGTTGAGGACCGGGCGATGAAGGCCGACCCGCGCCGCCACGACCTTGCCGCCTATCCCTGGTCGGTGGTGATGGAAACCCGCTTTGCCGACATGGACGTCAACCGCCACCTCAACAATGTCGCCATCACGCGCTTTTTCGAAGAGGCGCGGATCCGCTTCAACTGGCATCTGATCAGCCCCGGCAAGGCCGATGCCCGCCCGCGCTATCTCGTGGCGCATGTCGCGGTCGATTACCTCGGCGAAGGCGCTTATCCGGCGCCGGTCACCATGACCTATGCCGTCGGCGGCATCGGTCGCAGCAGCTTTCGCTGCCTGATGGGCATGTTCCAGAACGGCGCCTGCATCGCGCTGTGCGATTCGGTGCTGGTCCACCGCGGCCCCGATGGCCCGGCCCCGCTGCCGGAGGAATTGCGCATCCGGCTTGAGGCTTTTCCGCTGGCGGGGTAAAGCGCGCGACCCCCCAGGAGATATTGCATGACCACACTTCCCTCGACGCTGACCTTCACCCTCGATTCGGGTGGCGATGTCGTGATCAACCTGCGCCCCGACCTCGCCCCCGGCCATGTCGAGCGCATCGCGGCGCTCGCCAACGAAGGTTTCTATGACGGCGTCGTGTTCCACCGCGTCATCCCCGGCTTCATGGCGCAGGGCGGCGACCCCACCGGCACCGGCATGGGCGGATCGAAGCAGCCCGACCTGAAGGCCGAATTCTCGCGCGAGAAGCATGTTCGCGGCACTTGCTCGATGGCGCGCTCGTCGAACCCGAACAGCGCCAACAGCCAGTTCTTCATCTGCTTCCAGGATTCGGCGTTTCTGGACGGCCAGTACACGGTCTGGGGCGAAGTCACCTCGGGCATGGAATTTGTCGACGCGCTGCCCAAGGGCGAGCCGCCGCGCACGCCGGGCAAGATCGTCAAGGCCGTCGCGGCCTGAGCCGTTGCGGGCGGGCGGTGCCGCTGGCTCCGTCCGCTCGCCTCCGCGCCCCGTTCGGCGGCGGACGATGCATCCCTCGCGCTGTCCGGGCGTTTCAGGTCGGATTGAACGATGAAAGGGAGCATGTGATGCACGACAAAATTCGCGAACATATGAACGTCATCGGCGCCGATGGCGTCCACATCGGCACCGTCGATGGCGTCGAGGGCGGCCGCATCAAGCTGACCAAGAAGGACAGCGGCGGCGCCGGCTTCGGCGGTGGCCACGAAAACCACCATCACTATATTTCGCTTGGCCTCGTTGCCGGCGTCGAGGGTGATCGGGTCCGCCTGTCGGCCAATGGTGACGTCGCCGTGCTGTTCGAGGAAGAAGAGGTCGGCGAGACGATCGACGACGGCAGCACCAGCGTGGATGACGGGTCACGCGGCTGACGCAATGGACCGGGCATGAAAAGGGCCGCCCCGGATACCCGGGGCGGCCCTTTTTGTGTCGGCGTCGGACGCGCTCAGCGCCCGCCGCGATACCCGCCGCCCGATCCGGCACGGCCCTGGCCCTGGCGACCGCCGTCGCCGCGGCCACCGCCCTGGCCACGATGCGGCGTCACCTGGGCCCGCGGGTCGCGCCCCGGACGACCGCCACCCGAAGGGCGGCGCGCATGGTCGCGGCGTTCCTCTTCGCGCGGCGCCGGCGGTGCGGCGCGTTCGACCTTCTGCGCTGCCAGCACGGCAGCACGGAAGTCGGCC
The DNA here is from genome assembly GCF_011927825.1 of Polymorphobacter fuscus. Classification (NCBI taxonomy): domain Bacteria; kingdom Pseudomonadati; phylum Pseudomonadota; class Alphaproteobacteria; order Sphingomonadales; family Sphingosinicellaceae; genus Sandarakinorhabdus; species Sandarakinorhabdus fusca. The sequence goes on from NZ_JAATJI010000001.1 coordinate 1,265,292, forward strand.
GGCAGCGCCAGAACGGTGATCTTCTGGCGGATCAGCTTTTCGATATCGCGCAGGAACGGCCGTTCGTCCTCGGCGCAGAACGCAATCGCCTGGCCATTGGCGCCGGCGCGCGCCGTCCGGCCGATCCGGTGGACATAGGATTCCGGCACGTTCGGCAATTCATAGTTGATGACATGGCTGACGCCCGTCACGTCGATGCCGCGCGCCGCGATGTCGGTCGCCACCAGCACGTTGCAGGTGCCGGCCTTGAACGCCGCCAGTGCCCGCTCACGCTGCGGCTGGCTCTTGTTGCCGTGAATCGCCTCGGCGACGATCCCGGCATTGCCGAGCTGGCGGACGATGCGGTCGGCACCGTGCTTGGTGCGGCTGAACACCAGCGCGCGGTCGATCGACTTGTCCTTGAGCACCAGCTGAAGGAGCGCCGGCTTTTCGGCCTGGTTGACGTGGATGACGGCCTGTTCGACCCGCTCCGCCGTCGTCGCGGCCGGCTTGACCGCGACCTTGACCGGGTTGGTCAGATATTTGGCAGCCAGGTCCTCGATCGCCTTGGGCATGGTTGCCGAGAAGAACAGCGTCTGGCGCTTGCGCGGCAGCAGGCCGACGATGCGGCGCAGATCATGGATGAAGCCCAGGTCGAGCATCTGGTCGGCTTCGTCGAGCACCAGGATCTCGACCAGCTTGAGGTCGAGGCTGCCGCGCTCGACAAGGTCGAGCAGCCGGCCCGGCGTCGCGACAACAACATCGACGCCGCTGCTCATCGCACGTTCCTGCCGCGGGATCGGCACGCCGCCGAACACGGTGGTGACGGTCAGTTTCAGATATTTGCCATAGTCGGTGAACGACTGGGCGATCTGCGAGACCAGTTCGCGCGTCGGCGCCAGCACCAGCACGCGGGTGGCATATTTCAGGCGATGCTTTGGGTTGGCGGCGAGGCGATGCAGGATCGGCAGCGCGAACGCCGCGGTCTTGCCGGTGCCGGTCTGCGCGATGCCGCACAGGTCATGGCCTTCGAGCGCCGGCGGAATCGCCTGCACCTGAATGGGGGTCGGTTCGGTATAGCCCTTGTCGGCAAGCGCACGGGCGAGCGGTTCGGCAAGGCCGAAGTCGGTAAAATAGGTCATCGGTTTTCTTTGCAACGGACACGCGACGGATTCGCATGGCTGCCAGCGGCGATTTGCGGCTGGACGAGCGGGTTTTGACAACCCGCGTGATGGGGTGGCCCTTGGGGCTGGCCTCTGAACATCCGGGTCTGGGGCGGTGTTTTGCAACGTTGCCCGATCACGCACCCGGCGTGGGCACCGAACCCTCTGGTCCGCGCTGAAGCCGAGGTGCATATCGTTGCGCACTGCACAAAAGTCAATGGAGCAATCATCATGCGGCGCCGGGGCTGGATCGTCATCGTTCTGGCGCTCGCCATCGTTGCCGCCGTCACGCTGTTCCCGCTGCGGCTGGTGCTCGGCAGCAGCGGCATCGTTGCCGACGATGTGTCCGGCTCGGTCTGGCGCGGCCGTATCGCCAACGCCCGCTGGCACGGCATCGACCTCGGCGATCTCGACACCCGGGCACGCCTGTGGCCGCCGGCGATGGACTTTGCCGGCCCGGTGCTGCGCGGCCGGTTGACCCCGACCGGCGTCGCCGATCTGAGCGGCACGATCGAGGACATCGAGGGCCTGCCGCTAGCGCAGATCGCTGTCGACAATGTCACCGTGCTGCTCGACCGCGCCGGCTGCACCAGCGCCCGCGGCGAGGTCGCGGTCTACGCCCAGCCGCTGCCGCAACTGGGCGCCTTTTCAGGGCCGTTGCGGTGCGAAACCGGCGTGCTGCGCGCCGCACTCACGCCGGAACAGGGCGACGCCCATCTCGACCTGTCGCTGACCGCCGACCGGCGATACCGCGCTGTTCTGACTGTCGACAGCCTGCCGGCCATGGCGCGCATGCTGCTGATCGCAGCGGGGTTCGAAGCGACCAGCACCGGCGTGGCGCTGTCGCGCGAGGGCCAGATCTAGACAGCGCGTCCGGAAAGACCACACGCGCAAGCCTGCCGTCATTCCGCCGGCAGCAGGATCTGCCGAATGGCCGTGCCGGCCGCCAGGTCATCCAGCGCCGCGTTGATCTCCGCCAGCGGCCGCACCCCCGACAACAGCCGTTCGACCGGCAGGCGCCCGGCCTTCCACAGCGCGATATAGCGCGGCACATCGCGCGCCGGAATTGCCGACCCCATGTAACTGCCGACCAGCGTCTTGGCGTCGGCCACGAGCGAGATCGCCGGAATGGTGAGCGGGTCAGCGGGGTTGGGCAGGCCCACCGTCACGGTCCGCCCGCCGCGCCGGGTCAGCCGATAGGCCTCGGCGAGGACCTTGCCCGACCCGACGCTTTCGATCGCCACCGCCACGCCGCCATGCGCCGCGATCGTCGTCTCCGCCGCGTCGGGGTGGACGGCGGCGCGGGCGCCCAGTTCCAGTGCCAACGCGCGTTTCTCCGCCACCGGGTCGATGGCGATGACAGGCTCCGCCCCCGCCGCGACGGCGCCGAGAAGCGCTGCCAGCCCGACGCCGCCGAGGCCCCAGATCGCCACGCCTTCCCCCGGTCGCACCATCGCCGAATTGAACACGGCGCCGACGCCGGTCAGCACCGCGCAACCGAACAGGGCCGCAATTTCCGGCGGCACATCACCGTCGATCCGCACCGCCGAGCGCTGGTCGATAACGGCATGGCCGGCGAAGGCCGAAACGCCCAGGTGATGGTGGACGGCATGATCGTCCTCGGTCAGCCGGCAGCCGCCGCCGATCAGCTCGCCGCGGCCATTGGCGGCTGCGGCTTCCGCGCAAAGCCAGGGGGTTCCCGACGCACAGGCGACGCAATGGCCGCACGCCGGCAGAAACGCGAGCACCACCCGGTCGCCCACGGCGAAACGCGCGCCTTCGCCCATGGCCACCACCGTCGCACAGGCCTCATGCCCCAGTGCCATCGGCACCGGGCGGTTGCGGTCGCCGTTCACCACCGACAGGTCAGAATGGCACAGGCCCGCCGCGTCGATCCGCACCAGCAATTCGCCGGCGCGCGGCGGCGCCAGGTCGAGCCTTGCCATCCGCAGCGGCCGCGTATCGGCAAACGGCCGCGTGGCATTGCCGGCATCCAGAACGGCGGCGATGGTCTTCATCCAGGCTCCTGCATCCATGATCGCGCGCACGGAACGATCCCGCCCTCGGTGCGTTATTCTGTCATCAACGTCTAACGCAAAGGGATCGCATTCATGCTCAACTGGGCCATTATCTTCCTCGTCATCGCACTCATCGCCGCCGTCTTCGGTTTCGGCGGCATCGTCGGCGCAGCCGTCGGCATTGCCAAGATCCTTTTCTTCATCTTCGTCGTGCTGTTCGCGATCAGCCTGATCATGTCGCTGGTCAAGGGCCGCAGCGTTTAGGCAAGGCGCGCCGCGGCAAGCGTTGCCGCCGCCAACGCCGCCGTCGTATCGACGAACGGCACCGGCACGGCACCAGCCGACAAGACCAACGGCACTTCGGTGCACGCTGCGATAACGACATCAGCGCCGTCGACCACCAGGTCGGCGGCGATCTGATTCATGGCACCCACGACCTCGGCCCCGGTGTCGCCGGCCTTGATGCGGTCGATCAGCGGCTGCACGCGGGCCGGGTCCGCAGCCACAACCGGCACCGCCCCGCGTCCATACAAGTTCAGGTCAAGCGTCGCTCCGATCGCGATCACGCCGACCCGCGCCGGCCGGTGCACCATCGCCGCCGCCAGTGCGGCATCGACGATGTCGATGAAGGCGTCGTCCGCCACCGCGCGCACCGCGCCGGCCCAGCCATGCGCCGCGTTGCACGGCATCGCCAGCACCTGCGCACCCTGTGCCATCAGCCGCTGCGCCATCTCTGCCAGCACCGGCCCCGGCGACGGCCCCCTGCCCGCCAGCGCCGCATTGCGGTCGGGCACCTGGGGGTTCGAATCGATCAATATGCGGGGATGGTCGCTGTCGCGGGCCGCCGGGACGCCGGCCACGAGCAGCCGCAGGAAATCCGCCGTCGCCGCCGGGCCCATGCCGCCGATGACGCCGATTGTCCGCCACCCGGCCATCGGCCGCTCAGCCGTTGAGCGCGGGGTCGCGCAGGTCGCGCGCATAGGCATGGAGCGACGGGCTGCCGCCGGTGTGGACGAAGCACAGGCGCTGTCCGGCGGTGAAATCGCCGCGTTCGACCAATCCGATGAGCCCTGCCATCGCCTTGCCGCTGTACACCGGATCGAGCAAAATGCCTTCCTGCGCCGCCAGCATCCGCACCGCCCGCACCATATCGGCTGTCGGCAGCGAATAGCCCGGCCCGACCCAGTCATCGAGGGCGATGACCGCATCGCGCGCCGGCGCCGGCGTGCCCATCAGTTCAGCGGTAGCAACCGCCAGCCGGTGGACATTGCCTTCCTGCTCGGCCCGCGCGCGCCGCACGTTGATGCCCGTCAACGGCACGCCGGCGTTGAGCGCGACCAGCCCCGCCAGCAGGCCGGAATGCGTGCCGGCGCTGCCGCTCGCCACGACGATGGCGTCGAATGCCACCCCCATGTCGAAGGATTGCGCCATGATCTCCGCCGCACACGCGGCATAGCCCAGCGCACCCAGCGGCGTCGAACCGCCGCCGGCGATCGCATAGGGCACGCCGCCCTCCGCCCGCACCAGCGCCGCCTCCTCGGCCATTTCCGCGGCCAGGTCGGTGCCCAGCGGCACGACGCGCACATTCTGCGCGCCCATCAGGTCGAACAGCAAATTGTTGCCCAGCGCCGCATCGTTATAGGTTCCAGGAACACGCTCCTCGATGATCAGCCGGCACGCCAGCCCTTCCTTCGCCGCCGCGGCCAGCGTCAGGCGGCAATGGTTGGACTGCGGTGCGCCCACCGTGATCAGCGTGTCCGCCCCTTGCGCCAGCGCCTCGGCGACGAGAAATTCCAGCTTGCGAGTTTTGTTGCCGCCGGCCGCCAGCCCGAGCAGGTCATCACGCTTGATCCAGATGTCCGGCCCGCCCAGCGCCGCCGACAGGCGCGGCAGGGGTTCGAGCGGGGTGAAACCGGGGGTGTAGCGGCGGCGAGCGAAGCGGGCGAGGTTCATGCCCCCGCCATGCCCGCTGCACGGCCGCCATGCAACCATGCGCGCGAAACCACCAAACCATGGTAGGGTCGGACGATGATGGACGATTTCAACACGCCGGTCGCTGCCGCCATCGCCTGGGCAGTCGGCCTCTGCCTGATCGGCGGGTTGATGACGCCGCGCGCCGGCTGGTACGAATCGCTCAACAAGCCATCGTGGCAGCCGCCCGGCTGGCTGTTCGGCCCGGCGTGGACGATCATCCTCGGCCTTGCCGCCTGGAGCGCCGTCATCGCCTGGAACGCCGCCGGCACGACGGCCGACCAGCGCACGGTGCTGATCGTCTTTGCCGTCAACGGGCTGTTCCACCTGTTGTGGAGCCCGTTGTTCTTCAAGATGCAGCGCCCGGACTGGGCGTTGGTCGAGGTTCCCTTTCTCTGGGCCTCGCTCGTCGCCATGACCATCGGCTTGTGGCCGATCTCGGAAATGGCGGCGTTGCTGATCCTGCCGTATCTGGCCTGGGTCAGCTTCGCCGCCTATCTCAACCTCACCATCGTCCGGCTCAACCCGCGGTCACGTCCGCAGGTGGCCTGAACCCTGCCTGCGGGGCGCCGCCGCCTGCGTCACATGCGATGCAAGGCACACAGCTTGTTGCCGTCGGGGTCGCGCAGATAGGCGAGGTAGAGCTTGCCGTTCGACCCTTCGCGCACGCCGGGCGGGTCCTCGCACGCCGTGCCGCCGGCAGCGACGCCCGCCGCATGCCAGGCATCGGCCTGTTCCGGCGATTCGGCCGCAAACCCGATCGTCGCACCATTGCCGTAACAGGCCGGCTCGCCGTTGATCGGCTTCGACACCGAAAAAATGCCCGTCGGCGTCATGTAGAACATCCGGTGCCCGTCCATATGCGCCGGCGGAACGCCCAGCGTCGCCAGCAATGGATCGTAGAAGGCCTTCGCCTTTTCGAGGTCGTTGGTGCCGATCATGATATGCGAAAACATGGACGTCCCCCCTTGTTGATGGTCTGCCTGCTTTCTGGCGCAGGATCGGCGTGCCGTCACGCTGCCAATCTCGGCAGTGCGCAGCAAAGCACCGGAACCCAAGGCGCGGCGTGGACAAATAAGCAATAGCTATGTCGGAAATGGTGCCCAGGGGGCGGGTTTGAATTACCGACACGGGGGTTTCAATTGCGGAAAAGCGGGGTCCGGATGGTTCCGAAAACGACTAAAAAACGCCAGAAACCAATAATTTACTCAGAATTGAATTTTCCGGAACTTCCTTACGAATTCCGGGAACGACTCACCGGGAATTCACCAGACTTTTCGCGCGGATTTGAGCAGTTGAAGGACAAAATTGGCCATCCAGTCGGTCCACCTGACGTGCACCCCTGATTGGTACCGTTCAGAAGTAGAGCCCTTTGCGTTGATGGCTGATGGTTGATGTGATGGCAACGGGGTTGGGGGCCTGCCCCCAACCCCGTTGGCCGGCGATCTCGGCGGGGGTGCGACCGCCCAGTTTCGAGTGCGGCCTAACCGTGTTGTAGTCGTGTTTCCAGGCGGCCAGGATCGATCCGGCGTGCGCCAGCGAGTTGAACAAAGTCTCGTTGAGGCATTCGTCGCGCAGCCGGCCGTTGAACGATTCCACGAAGGCGTTCTGCGTTGGCTTGCCCGGTGCGATGTAATGCTATTCGACCTGGCGTTCCTGCGACCAGCGCAGGATCGATGTTGACGTCAGCTCGGTGCCATTGTCGCTGACCACCGGCAGCGGCTTGCCGCGGACGGCCACCAACCCATCCAGTTCTCGTGCCACCCGGGCACCGGACAGCGACGTGTCGCCCACCAGCGCCAGGCACTCCCGCGAGAAGTCGTCGACCACGCACAGGATGCGGAAGCGCCGGCCGCACGCAAAGGCATCGGATACGAAGTCGAGGCTCCAGCGCTGATTTGGCCCCTGCGGCATCGTCATCGGCGCCCTGGTGCCCAGCGCCCGCTTGCGGCCGCCGCGGCGGCGCACCTTCAACCCTTCCTCCCGGTAGATCCGCAGCAGCTTCTTGTGGTTCGGCACCAGCCCTTCACGCGCCAGCAGATAACCCAGGCGCCGATAGCCGAACCGCCGCCGTTCGCCGGCCAACTCACGCAGCCGGACGCGCAAGCCTGCGTCATCTGGACGGGTCGGTTCATAACGAACCACCCGCCTCGCCACACCGATCAGACTGCACGCCCGCCGCTCGCTCAGCCCGAACTTCTCTCGGGCATGGGCGACCGCATTCCGCTTCGCGTCGGGCGTCACCATTTTTTTGATGAGATGTCTTTCAACACCGCGATGTCCAGCATCGCTACGGCCAGCAGCTTCTTTAGCTTGGCGTTCTCGTCCTCCAGCGACCGCAGCCGCTTGGCCTCAGAGACCTCCAGCCCGCCGTACTTGGCCTTCCATTTGTAGAACGTCGCACCGCTGATCCCGTGCCGCCGGCAGACCTCGGCGGTCGCCATGCCCCCCTCCTGCCCCTTCACGATCGCGATGGTCTGCTCGTCCGAAAACCTGCTCCGCTTCATTCGTCCGTCTCCTCGAGAAACGGACTCTACTCAAAAATGGCGCCAATTCAGGGGTGCACGTCACGTCAAACCGCTTTGCGCAGTCGCGCGAACAGCCCTCGTCGGCTCGGCTCATAGGCAACGGCGCCCGGCACGGTAAGGGCAACCTCGGTGCCGCCTTCGGCTCGCCGCCGAACGAGCAAATTGCCTCGGAGCTTCCGCGCGCGTTCGCGCATTCCGGAAAGGCCGAAATGCCCTTTGGTCCCTCCAAGCGCGACCGCCGGGTCCATACCGATGCCGTCGTCAATAAACCGAAGGCTGAAATCCGAATTATAGCCGATCTCAACATGAACCTGCTTGGCCGATGCGTGACGTCGAATGTTGAAAATCGCTTCGCTTGCCAGATAGCAAAGCTCGTCCATGACCATGCGGGATAGCGCACGCGGCTTGCCGACGGTAACGACCTTCACCGTTACCGCAGGATCAAAGTCCTGTCGCTCGATCAGATCGCCTATCACGACCGCGATTTCTCGCGTTTCCTGAAGCGATCGCAGCTCCAGCACACGGTCTCGACCTTCGGCGATCACTTGGTCTGCCCGGTCGAGTGCTGCTTCCAGTGAAGGGCGGGCGGTCGCCGTGATCGGCAATTCATCCGCCACAAGCTGAAACCGCAGCGTCAGCGCCTGAAACGACTGAAGCAGCGTGTCGTGGAGCTCGCGTGCGATCCTTTCGCGCTCCTCCAGCCGTTCCGCCATCCGCATACGGATGCGGCTGGCCATGGCCTGTAACCGCAGCGAATAGGCGAGCCACAACAGCCCGAACAGCGCCAGTCCGCACAGTGCAAGAAACAGCTCGCTCTGTAAGAATGTCGGTGGGATGGTGAACTCGACCATTGCGCCGGTTCGGTTCCAGACACCGTCATTGTTGGATGCGATGACACGGAACCGGTAGGTGCCCGGTTTCAGCCCCGTGTAGAAGGCCTCACGGCGGGTACCCGCATCCACCCAGCCGTCATCTACGCCTTCAAGTTGGTAGCGGAACCGCACGCGCGACGGCACGGAAAGGCTCGTTGCGGTATAGGCGATCTGGAGGTTGGACGCGCCTTTGGGCAGCCGAATCGGCGCATCGGTCGCATATAGGCTGCCTCCGGAAATCAGGGATCTGACGATCACCGGCGGTGGCAGCGTATTGAACGACAATCGCTTTGGGTCGATCCACGCAATACCGAGCCTGGTCACGAACCAAAGACGCCCATCGGCGGCCTCCATCACCGTTTGCGACCAGGAATCCTGCTGCGCCGCACCGGGCATGCCGTCATTTCGATCGAATACCCGTGCCTTCACCGGGCGAGCGGTATGCGCGAACGCATCGTCCACATCGGCGTGGGCAATTCTGACCGCGCCGGCAACGGTGTTGAGCCATAGGTCGCCGTCGGACGTTTCGACGATCCCGGCGGTCCGGCTCAAGAACGGATTAATGTCGGATCGGAGGGTGACGAAGCGACGGCCATCGAACCGCGCCAAGCCGAAATCCCCGCCCGCATAGACATGCCGCCCCCGTGCGGCCATTACCATGACGGTCCCTAGCGCAAGATCGTGCCGCGCGGAGAACACCCGACGCCTGGCGCCATCGACCATCTCGATGCGGCCACCTTCCGCGATCCATATCCGCCCGGCCGCATCGCGGAGCATCTGCATCGGCAAAGTGCCGGGGGTCGCAAGGCGCGGTTCGGGTGCCCAATCGCGTCCGTTGCGGCAGAAGGCTCCCTCGAGAGACGAAATGCAGATGCGACCCGGGCCATCCTCGACCAGCGCGAAGGGCCTGCGCCTAGCCCAGGGCAACGGCACGTCTCGAACGGCGGTGCCGGACAGAATGCCCAGAGTCCCGTCCGTGCCGATCCAGGTCCGCGACAGCGCGTCGGTGTGCAGGATCAGGGTGCGACGCGGCAGCCGCACCAGCATCCGGGCGGCATGCCGCGGATGGGCCATGAAAAGGGCCTCGTTCGACGTTATGTACATCGCGCCACCGCGCCCGCGTGCGATACGGAAACCGTTGCGCGAATCCGTCGGGAGTCCGGTGGCCACCGCCACGCTTGCTTCGCGAAACTGGTCGAGACCGAGGTTCGTCCCCACCCAGATATTGCCTTCGCGGTCCTCGAGAATAGGGTTGGCGAGGTTGGACGTCAGGCCGCGCTCCGCACCGAACTTCTCGCGCTCGCCATTGGCAACGCCCGCACAGCCCCAAAGGCCAACGCCGCCGAGACGGAAGACGCCGCCGCTGCCATAGGTTCCCCACAAACTGCCGTATCGATCGAACAGGATGCTTTCTGCCCGCGGGTTGGCCGTCATCGGCGGGACAAACCACATCGCCGCGGCGGGGGCAGGCAATCCCGTGACACGCTGGAGACCAGAGCGGGCACCGGTCGTGAGCCAGATCGCACCGTCCGGCGACTGCTTCAGCCTTGGCCGATCCGAAGCAGAGGCGAGGACGGGGGAAAAGCGACGGGCACCGCGACGCAACACTGCAAGCTCGCCGCCGGCCGCAGCCCAGACAGACCCGTCGCGCGCGCCCAGGACGCTGGTCGCCGCACCGGCGGCCACGCCATACGAAGGACCGATACGTTCCCACCGGCCCTGACGGAAGCGCGCCACACCGCCCCTGTCATCCTCGCCCAGAGCTGCCCAGATCGCACCTCCGCGGTCCTCCGACAATTCCAGTACCGGGACCGGCGGCAGCCCCAGGTCGAAAAGGGTTAGATGCCCCCCACGCAGTCGCGCCACGGCACCGGAGGCAAAGCCGATCCAAAGGTCGCCGCCGCGGGTGGCAAGCAGGGAGTTGACGTTGAGCGAGGGAAGGTGCTCGCCCTTGCGGGGGCGGAACTTCTCGAAGTTCGCCCCATCGAACCGGTAGAGCCCGCTCCCCGTGCCCAGCCAGAGATATCCGTCGTTCGACTGGGCAAGTGCCCAGATCTCGGGCGGCGCGCCCTCGCGCGCGCTCCAGGTGGTATGTTGCAGCTGCCCGAGGCTGCGCGGCGCATCCTTTGCGAACGCGTCGCCCACGCTCGCGAACGGGGCGAGTGTCGCCAGCAGAATGAATTTCGCGACGGACGACATGCGCCGCGTTCTCCCCCAAACCGAACGCGGTGTCACGGGGCAGTGAAGGTGCCGCGCTGGGGCGGCTGGTAGCGTTCTACTGGAACTGCCCGCAGCACATCAGGCGCTGTATTGCTGACCCAGTGTTGGAGCAAGGGCGAGGTCACCTTCCGCGTAGGCATTCGGAAGCCCGACGTTATCCCTTCAATTTACCGCGATTAACGCGAGGTCGGACGGGAGCCATGCTAGCGAAGCTGCACGCTGCGGTGATGGGAACATGAAGTCGCCAGCCACGGTACTTCAACGGAGGGACGTATGAAGCGACTTTTCTTGGCCATGATTGCAAGCGCCATCATCGCAACGCCAGCGGTAGCACAAAACACATGTGAGCCTGTCCGGCCGCAACTGCCCGGACGCCTGGTGCCAGTCATCCATTACAAGACCGCCACTGTCGACGGCGTGAAACTGTTCTACCGCGAAGCGGGTCCAGCCGGCGCGCCGGTCGTGCTGCTGCTGCACGGCTTTCCCACGTCGTCGCACATGTTTCGCAACCTGATCCCGCTGCTGGCCGATCGCTACCGCGTGATCGCGCCGGATTATCCGGGTTTCGGTCAGAGTGATGCGCCCGACCACCAGACATTCGCGTACAGCTTTGCCCGCATGGCGGACCTGATGGACAAGCTGACCATGCAACTGCGCGCGGATCGCTACAGCATGTACGTGATGGATTATGGCGCGCCGGTCGGATACCGGCTCGCGCTGAAGCACCCCGAACGGGTCCAGTCGCTGATCGTCCAGAACGGCAACGCCTATGTCGAGGGCATCGACAATGATTTCTGGGCGCCGGTGAAGGCCTATTGGGCCGAGCCTACCAAGGTACGGCGCGATGCGCTCAACGGGCTCGTCACGCCGGAGATCACGAGGTTCCAGTACACCGACGGCATGGGCGATGTCGCGCGGATCAGTCCGGACAACTGGACGATCGATCAGGCAGGGCTCGACCGGCCCGGCAACCGCGACATCCAACTCGACCTGTTTCGCGATTATGGGACCAACGTTCCGCTTTATCCCGAGTTTCAGGCATTCTTCCGGACGTACAAGCCGCCGACGCTGATCGTGTGGGGCAAGAACGACAAGATTTTCCCGGAGGCCGGCGCGCATCCCTATCTTCGCGATCTGCCGGATGCCGAGAAGCATATCCTGGATACCGGCCATTTCGCGCTCGAGGACAAGCTCGACGTGGTGGCGCCACTGATCCGCGACTTCCTCGATCGCAAGATCTGCAAATAGCGCGTGCGCTTGGCGGCCGCCTTGTCGCTCCCCCGAAACTGAAAGGAAAACCGCATGTCCGACACCCAAACCGGACCCGATCCGCTCACGTCGTACGTCCTGGTCCACGGCGCTTTCGTCGATGGATCGGGGTGGAAGATGGTGCACGACCAACTCTCCGCCCGAGGCCATGAGGTCCTCGTCGTCCAGAACCCAACGACAACACTGGAAGGCGATGTCGCGCTGACCGAGCGCGCTATTGCGGCAGCCCAGCACCCCGTGGTGCTCGTCGGCCACAGTTATGGCGGCGCCGTCGTGACGGAGGCGGGCACCCATCCCAAGGTGAAGGCCATCGCCTACATCGCCGCGTTCGTGCCGGATGCCGGCGAATCTGTGGCCGCACTGAACGAGGCTCCTGCGGAGGCCGGTGAACACAAAGCGCCCGTGCTGCCGCCCGAGGATGGCTATCTGATCGTCGATCCGGCCAAGTTTCCGGAGGCGTTCGCAGTTGATGTCGATCCGGCGATCACACGCTTTATGGCGGCATCCCAAGTGCCCTGGGGACTCGGCGCGGTGATGGCGACGGTCGGCCGTGTCGGGTGGAGGGTCAAGCCGACATTCTACATGGTAGCGGCAGCCGACCGGATGGTCCCGCCAAGCGCGCAGCGCAACATGGCCAATCGCGCTGGAGCCAGGGTGTCCGAAATAGACAGCGGCCATGCCGTGATGTTGTCGCATCCGCGCGAAGTGACCGACTTCATCGTTGCCGCAGCCGCCTCGGCTGGCTGACACCCTTCACCCACCATTTTCATCGCAACCCCCGAACAGGAGAATGATCATGGAATCCTCGACCACGACCAAATCCAGCGTCCTTCCCAGCGGCGGCGGCGCCATGCTGATGGATCCGTCCGACACGGTGATCCTGCTGCTCGATCATCAGTCCGGCTTGTTCCAAACGGTGAAGGACATTCCCGTCGCGGATCTGCGCCGCAACGTCGAAATGATCGCGCGTCTGGCGACGCTGCTCAACATCCCGGTCATTACGACCGCCTCGGAGCCGAACGGCACCAATGGGCCGCTAATGCCGGAAATCCATGAGCTGGCACCCCACGCCGTCTATGTGCCGCGCAAGGGCGAGGTGAATGCGTGGGACAATGACGATTTCGTCGCTCAAGTGAAATCCACCGGCCGCAAGACCCTGCTGATGGCTGGTGTGTGGACGAGCGTGTGCGTAATGTTCCCCGCGCTCGATGCGCGCGCTACCGGTTATGAAGTGTATGCGGTCGTCGATGCCTCCGGAGACCCAAGCGAGATGGCATCGCGTGTGTCGCTTGCTCGCTTCGTCCAGGGCGGTGTGAAGCCGACCACCACCAATTCGATCCTCTCCGAACTGCACCGGACCTGGGCCCGGCCGGAGGCCGCCGATCTGGCACAGCTTTATGGCCTCGTCGCGCCGAATTATGCAGCGGTGATCGAGAGCTATGTCCGCGCCCGGCAAGCCGCGAAGGCCCCAGGCTGAAACAACGGCCTGGTCGTGCACCCGTCGTGCAGCTTAGCCGAGACGTGACGGGTGCCCGCCCCGATGGAGCGAGCGATGAAAGCCTATCTTCTTTCGCTGGGTGTCGGGACGCTGGCAGGTGCGCTGTATGCGCTGCTCAGCATCCGCTCGCCGGCGCCCCCGGTCATCGCGTTGCTGGGGTTGCTCGGGATGCTGATTGGCGAGCAGGCCGTGTCGCGAGCAAAGGGGATGATTGAGCGCCGTTCGATTGTCGCAAACGCCGTGCCGAAAGGCTTGCGGACTGCCATCGACCGGCACGCGCAGGCCGATGAAGCAGGGAGCAATCCGTGACCCTCAACCGCCGCGATACTTGACCCGGCAACCTTTCTTACCGGCCCGACCGCCGCTTTTGGGAGCGACAAGATGCCCGACACGATCCTCGTCAACGCCAAGATCACGGACACTGGACCCTGCTAATCCTATAGCCGAGGCAGTCGCGATCCGGGACGGCAGTTCTTGGTGGTGGCAAGTGAAGCCGAGGTGCGCGCCTTCGCCACAACCGATGCCGTGGTCATCGACTGTAAACGGCGCCGCCTGATTCCGGGCCTGATCGACAGCCACATCCACGTCATCCGCGGTGGACTAAATTACAATATGGAGTTGCGCTGGGACGGGATGCCGAGCCTGACCAATGCGATGGCTACCCGCAACGCGATCGCAAACACCCGTTCGGGTAGACCGATTGGCCCGAATGGGGCAATTTGCCGACCACGAACATCGGCTAGTCTGGGAAAGTCATGGAACGGCGGCCATCCCGATCCCATGGCCGCAACGAGCCGGGGATTCCGTCGATGTCGATATCCAACACGCCGATTGCCTATTCTGTGCACTATCGCTTCCATGCTGGAGACTGGCAGAGCACGAAACGCCGATCCGTTGCACGGTGCTTCCGGTTCGGACCGTTCACGCTGGAGCCGGAGCGGCAAACGCTACTGAAAGACGGCTGCCCGATGCGTATCGGCGGGCGCGCGCTCGATATATTGACAACACTGGTGGAACGGCCCGGTAAGGTCGTAGGCAAGCGTGAGCTGGTTTCGCGGGTGTGGCCCGATACACTGGTCGAGGAAGCCAATCTCAAAGTCAACGTCGCCAGTCTGCGACGCATACTGGGCGACCACCCCGCTACGCCGCAATACATTGCCACAGTGGTAGGGCGAGGGTATCGTTTTGTAGGTGATCTGAGGCCGTCGATACATGGCGGGATGGTCATGACAACGTAACTGTCCGTAGGGCTATATCAGTCAGGGATCGATATAGCCGCGCCGTCTAGCGATGGTCACGGCGTGCGTGCGATCATCGACCCCGAGTTTTGCAAAGGCGCTCTTGAGATGTGCCTTTATAGTATCCATCGATAATTCGAGCTTCCAGGCGATCTGCTTGTTCGGATGTCCCTCCGCCACCAGTTTAAGCACCGAGAGCTCGCGCGGTGTCAGATGATCGTTGAGCGAATGCGCCGCAAGCGTGTGGGCAACTTCTGCACTCATCGCACGTCCGCCCGAATGCAGTGAGCGGATCGCATCCAGCAGATCCTTGCGGATACAGTTCTTGAGCAGATAGCCGGCGGCCCCTGCCCGGATGGCCCGCAAAGCCTGCGCGTCACCCGGATAGGTCGTGAGCACCAATATCCTTGCCTCGGGCGATGCTTGCATGATTGCCTCGATTGCCCCGATCCCGCTCAAGCCCGGCATCTGCACATCCATCAACGTCACGTCCGGAGCCAGTGCCTCAAACATCGCTATGGCGTCTGTTCCATTTGCAGCCTCGCCAACCACCTCCATATCCGTCTCCCGATCAACCAGCGCTGCGATCCCGTCGCGCAGCATAGGATGGTCATCGACGAGCAAAAGCCGGATGGGTGGGCAAGGCGTCTCATCGGCTGTCATCGGGGCGTTGCAACGCTTGCCAAAGCGGTAGAGCCGGTCGGGTGAGGGAATCGGCAGATAGACGTCTGATGTCTGAGCGGTGCTGTTGATCCCTGCCGTCGAGCCATATCTATTGGTCCCGTCGGCATATGAAAGCAGAGCAACCTCCAAACCCGTCCTCGGACCGGTGCCGGCGAGGTAACCCGCCACGGCACAGTTCCCAGTATAGATCGAACGGCGCGCTTAAGCGAATAGCCACGGCAAAGCGTTGACTGATAACTTGTGAACGCTCTTGCATATGTCCGCCCGGCAGCGATCGTTGCAATGGTCGGGTGGCCAACACTATTGCATTCAAGGGTTCGCTATCACCGTTATGCCATGCCATCGAAAAATGGCAAATGTCTATTGCCGAAGCCTTTCGATTATATGACCGCTCCGCGGCATCGTCGACTTAGAAGCGGTATAGGCGATACGCGGCTGCTTCACGCTACGCGTGCGTAACTGAGAGCCGTGATCGAAGCGACGAGGAGCGATCGGCCGCTATCATATTGTGGAAGCGTCGGCACTGACGACCGGTTTTTGGCCCGACTCCTGACGTCTGATTCGAGAGCCGCAATGACCCAATCCTCGTCTTCAGGGCTGAGTGGTCGCTCCCCGAAACCGGACTCCCATTGTTTTGAGACTATTGCTTGCTCTCTGGCGGGCGGAACTGGGCGCTCGGAACGACTTGGATCGGCATAATACGGCCGTTCTAGACGGAGCCTCTGAGCGACGGCTTCTAGCGAAAGCCGACATCCGCGCGTTTGTTCGTACGAAGACGCTTGGAGCGCGTCAGCAGAATGGCGAGCATTTAAGCAGCAGGATTGCTGCGGCATTGGTCGGAACCTTTGACCCCTGGTTTGCTGCCGGTGCGCCGATATCATCAAAGCGCGAAACCGCGCCGGGTCATCACTGTCTCAATTACAGGGCACTACCATCGCTTGGTGACAGAAAAAGGCCGATGACACTCGCGCGTCGCCGGCCCTTTGCTGTCTCGGTGTTACCTTAAACGGTGACGCTGCGGCGCTCTCGGCGCGCCAGGGCGCCGATCAGACCAAAGCCAGCTATCAGCATCGCCCAGTTCTGCGGTTCGGGCACTGCCGACGCCAAGTCATAGCCCATGGCGTCGAACGCGATCAGGTCGAACTTGGTGAAAAGTTGCAACGGACGGGTGCCGTTCGGGCCGGTCGCGGTGGGGTCCATCAGGCCCAGCGGCGGCGCGATGTTCAGCAGTTGATCGTCCTTCCAGTGGCTGGCCTGACGGAGATCGCCGTTCAGCCGGCCGGTGGAAAGCGGGGCGAGGCAGCTTGTGCCGTTGATGGTGTAGCAAGGCCCTCCGCCGATTGACCAGTCGCGCACGAAATCGCCTTCGAAGTCGCCGTAACGGAAAAGGTCGTGCACAGTGCCCCAGGCGATATTGTTGAGGCCGCGCGCGCCGGGGAGTGCCACGCCTGGCAGAGCGTTGACATCGGCGAGATCCACGCCCGACCGGAAGCCGAGGGCATGGCCGATTTCATGGGCTGCGACGCCGACGAAATCGAACGAACCGGGCGTGATCCCGTCGGTCGGATCGAAATCCCAAGTGAAGGCGCTGCTGAACGAGACTGACCCGTCGCGCTGGCCAGGATTGTTTGCGGCGTAAGTCGGCGTCAGGCCCATCGCCTTCATCTGGGCGGTATTCACATTGAGGTTGTTGTTGTCGAAGGTGTTGTTGTTATCGAAGAAACGCAGGCGCGAATCGATGGCCCCGGCGGCCGGCGGCTCATTCGTCACGAAGCTGATCGGCGCCGCACCGAGCGTACCGACTGCAATGTTGTCGAAGAACGTCTTGGAGTCGCTAACCAAGGCAGTCTGAACGTTATTGTAGCCGACGGTATTGGTCGTCGATCCGGTCGACCCGAGAATGCCGGGGCCAAGTGCGGAAAACCGCACGTCGAGGCGGATCGTGATATTGTCCCTGAACAGCCCGGAGAATAGCGCGCCGGCGGCTTCGAAGCCAGCGCGGGCGTCGGTGCCAATACCGACACCGCCCAGATCGTTCAGGACAAACGTCAAGCCGCCGCCGCCCGCCGTGCTGCCGGTCGTGAAGGTCAGGCCACCGGCGTCATAGGCGCCTTGGTTGTCCTCCCATTGGTGGTTGCACACGGCCGTGTGCACATGGCCGAGCGCCTGGCCGAAGGCTGGCGTTGTCGCCACTGCCGCAAGCAGCGCCGCGCGCAAGTATATCTTCACGTGATTTCCCCTCAAAATCGCAATCGCCCGAAAGGGCGAGACAACATAATGCGCAACCACAGTCAAAATTCAATGCAAGATGTTACATTCAATCACTACGCTCCAGGCAGACGTTGCCGGGTCAAAATCATGAATCAACATCGAGGCTGACTGAACCGCGCCGGGTACCGCAGAGATTCCAACGCCTGAGACGGTGGAGCCCATATGAGGAAGAC
This sequence comes from Polymorphobacter fuscus, assembly GCF_011927825.1. NCBI lineage: Bacteria > Pseudomonadati > Pseudomonadota > Alphaproteobacteria > Sphingomonadales > Sphingosinicellaceae > Sandarakinorhabdus > Sandarakinorhabdus fusca. The sequence goes on from NZ_JAATJI010000001.1 coordinate 1,283,176, forward strand.
CAAGAACAAGAATAAGGCCGAGGTGCGGGAACGCGCGGTACGGTTGGTGTTGGTACGTGACCGCAATCATGAGTTGCAACAGGTGGCGGTGGTAGCGATTTCGGCCAAGATCGGCTGTGCGGCGCAGACGCTGCATAACCGGGCGAAGAAGGCCGAAGTTGATGCCGGCGGTCGGACACGCGTTCCGACCGAGGTCGCTGCGGGGCTGACGCCAGGAGCGGGCCATCGGTCGGCAATGTCAACAAAAGCTATGGCAATTGACCTGCTGCCCGTTTTCTGGACCGTTTTGAGCTGGAAAATTCCAGTTTAGGATTGGTGGGCCAGTGGACGGAGGAAGTGATGAAGAGGTCGGAATGCACGCATTGCACGGCAAAAGGACATTGACGCTTCCATCGCCCGCGCGGCGGATGTCGAATACCTCTATGACAAGCCCTATGCCGACCCCAACCGCGTGCGCGTGGCCGGGCCGTTCACGGTCGAAAACCTCTCCCCGCACCGTATCGTCCCTGCCGATGCCGAGGACCAGCTCGCTGCCATTGATGCCGTAAGCGGCAAAAAGATGAAGGGACCGCTGTCCAATTCGGAAACTGACTTCGCGACAATGGTGATCGAGCACCTAAAGTCGGCTGGCGTTCACCAGCAGGAGCGCGCAGACCGCATCGAGTTTACGAGCCTGACACCATTCGCTGGACGCGGATACATCGGCGCAGAGGGTCGCTTCATGGAAGGCGAGACTGAGCGGCGCGCCGCGATCTTCATCGGGCCGGAGTTCGGCACACTCTCCCGCGTCGATTTCACTGCCGCCGCGCGCGAAGCCGCCGAAAGCCGGTTTGATGTGCTGATCGCTGTCAGCTTCGCATTCGACGCCCATGCCTCGGAACTGACCCGGCTTGGCCCGTTGTCGATCCTGAAAGCCAAGATGAACCCCGACCTGCACATGGCAGGAGAACTCAAGAACACCGGCAAGGGCAACCTCTTCGTCGTATTCGGCGAGCCGGACATCGACATTCTGGAAGAAGCGGATGGCCGCATCGCCGTGCGGGTCAACGGCGTAGACATCTATGATCCCAATACCGGCGAGGTTCGCTCCAACGACGTGAAAGGGATCGCCGCATGGTTCATCGACACGGCCTACAACGAAGAGAGCTTCTTCGTCCGCCACGCCTACTTCCTCGGCGCGAATGAACCGTACAAGCAGCTCAAAACCGCACTCAAAGCCGAAATCGACGAAGAGGCATGGGCCACGCTTAACCGCGCCACCTCACGCCCTTTCGACAGGCCGGAAAGCGGACGGATTGCAGTGAAGGTCATCAACCACTTCGGGGACGAATTGATGAAGGTGTTTGGGGTGTACGCGATGTTCAATTTTTTAGTCAGCGGTGATGACGAGGCGTGGAATGGGGAGCCCTACGCATATGAGCGCAGCCGCGTCTTTGAATACACCGAGGATGCCATTGTTGGTCGCTTCAACGAACTGCGCGAAGACCGCTTGAGCGACTTCGCTCACTGCCCTCAGTGTTTGCTTTTGAAAGCGGGAGGGAGAAGGACGCCCGCGTTGGTCAAATCACCTCAATTCGAGTCCGAAATCGCGAAGTTGTCGTAAGCTACCGATTTGATAAGAATATTGCGCCGATCCCACATCAAATGCTCCTCGATAGGAAACGCAGTCTCGATATCGGCGATTGGGAATTGAACCGGGCCCATTGGGCCGTAAAAGACGTTGATATGATTGAATTCTTGGAGGCGCAGGGCCTAGTTGCCGCTGGCGAGGCCCACGAGGATGATGTTGAGCTTCACGAGCTTCCAGCTCCTGTTCCGATCCGCATTTTGCCGACTGCGTTTCGTATACCTGATGAACAGCCCGATCCACTTCTGGTGTCGGTCATGATGCCGTTTCGACCAGAGTTCGATGGGACGCTGGCAGCCATTAGGGCGGCAAGTCAGGAAATTGGCTTCACCTGCCGCAACGCCAGTGAAGTATGGGACCACGACGAGATCATCCAAGATATTTTTTCCCTGATTTATCGATCAAAGGTCGTCGTCTGCGACTTCACGACACAAAACCCAAATGTTTTTTATGAAGCCGGGATCGCTCACACGTTGGGAAGACATGTGATCCCGATCACTCAAAACATCGACGGGCTGCCATTCGATTTAAGGCATCGCCGGGCACTCGCTTATTCAGCGGACGCCGAAGGGCTTGCGAAGCTCCACGCCGATATTCGTCCTCGCCTTCAACGTCTGATGGACCTTGGCTGATCCACATGCAGTTCCACATCGCTGACAGCTTCACTGCCGCACTCGCCCGCCTTTCCGGGCAGGAGCAAAAGCAGGCGAAGACGGCGGCGTTTGACCTGCAACTGAACCCTGCGCATCCCGGCCTGCAAATGCACCGGCTTACCAATAGCCGTGATCCGAACTTCTGGTCGGTACGCGTCAATCAGGACGTCCGGATCATCGTCCACAAAACCGAGGCGAGCTTCATGCTGGCCTATGTCGATCACCACGACAAAGCCTATGTGTGGGCGGAACGTCGCCGAATCGAAGCCCATCCTCGCACGGGTGCCATCCAGATCGTGGAGGTTAATGAGCGGATCGAGGATGCTGGCCCATTGTTCGCGCCGAGTCAGCCCGATACCACGAACGCGCAACCGCAGCCTGCTCCCGCACCATTTCAACCCGTTGCACCGGCCATCTTCGCTAACCTGACCGAAGACGCTCTATTGAACATCGGTGCACCGGCTGACTGGACTTCCGATATCCAAGGCTGGACTGAGGAACGTTTCTTCCAAATGAGTGACCGGCTGCCCGCCGAAGTCGGCGAGGCGTTGCTGGATTATGCTGCAACCGGGCGGTTGCCGACGCCGGAGGCTGCGCCTACCGATCCTTTTGCACACCCGGACACTCTGCGCCGGGTCTATACTATCACAAGCGAAGACGAACTGCGGTTGGCGCTCGACTTCCCGTGGGACAAGTGGAGCGTGTTCCTCCACCCATCGCAACGCAATGTTGTGGGTCGCGACTATTCTGGCCCTGCCCGTGTCACGGGCACGGCTGGCACAGGGAAGACTATCGTCGCCCTACACCGGGCTGCCCGAGCCGTCCGGGAGGATGCACAAGCTCGCGTCCTGCTGACCAGCTTTTCTCGGCCGCTCGCCAACGCTTTGCGGGCTAAACTGGCGATTTTGCTTTCCGATGATCCGGTCAAGCTCGCCCGCGTGTCGATTGCTTCCTTCGAAGATGCTGCGTCAGAGCTTTTTCAACTTGCGACTGGCCGGAGGCCCACACTTGCCCCGATTGATGCCCAGCTGCCCGCGCTGGAGCGCGCAATCGCCGATCTGGGCTACAAGGACCTGCCAACGCGATTCGTATTCTCGGAATGGCGGCAGATTGTAGATGCGTGGAACCTTCCTGACGTTGCCAGCTACACCAATGTGCTTCGCATTGGGCGGCGCACTCGCCTTGGGTCAAAACAACGCGAAGCCCTGTGGCCGGTCTTTGAAGCGGCACGGTTCATGCTCGCGGCGCGGGGGTTCATCACCCCATCACAATTGTTCGCTGCGGTGGAAGCGGACGCGAAAGCGAGGACGGACAAGCCGTTCACGCACGTGATCGTTGATGAAGCGCAGGACTTGGGCGTCGCCGAATTGCAGATGGTGGGCGCGCTTGCAAGCGGGCCGAATGCTCATTTCTTTGCGGGCGACCTTGGGCAACGCATATTTCAATCACCGTTTTCTTGGACAGGACTGGGGGTCGATGTTCGTGGCCGATCGACAAGCCTGAAAGTGAACTACCGGATGTCGCGCCAGATCAGGGAGGCTGCGGATAAGCTTTTGCCTTCGATAGCGCGTGATGCGTATGGGGCAGAGGATGATCGGACCGGTGCACAGTCGGTCTTCGACGGTCCCGTGCCTTCTGTTGCCGAATTTGCCGACGAGCGATCAGAAGAGCGCTACATCGCTGAATTTCTGTTGCGTGCAACTGCCGAAGGAATACCGCCATCGGCCATTGGTGTATTCGTCCGATCAACTTCCCTGCTTTCGCGGGCGCGAAACGCAATTGCTGCCGCTGGCTTAGAATGCCGTCAACTATCTGAACGCGTTGAGGCACTGCAGAACTATGTGTCCATCGGGACGATGCATTTCGCGAAGGGGCTTGAGTTTCGAGCCGTCGTTGTAATGGCTTGCGATGATGAGGTCTTGCCTCTGCAAAGTCGCGTGGACGGAGCAGCAGACGAAAGCGAATTGCGGGAAGTTTTCGACACTGAGCGGAGTCTACTCTACGTAGCATGCACACGGGCGAGGGATCGCCTGTCGTTGAGCACAGTGACGCCGGTATCAGAATTCTTCAGCGACATGGGAATTGAGATCGGGGCGCGTTTGTAACGTATCACAAAGGAGGCGACCTGCACGCCCACCTTCGACGACGATGTTTCAAGGTTACGCAGGCGTTGGCACCAGCGCTGACGCAGACATTGCCGGAGCGCTTTCTCCGCCACCACCAAGCCTCATCAGTCCGAGCCGTTGGCATGACAGCGCGGAGCTGTTGGGCTCACGCTCTTAGGATCGGTCCGACGATCGTGCCCCTCGGTCTGCCAGCGGCCGATGAACCCCATTGCCATGTCCCAAGACCCTCGCCAAACCCATTCCAGAACCCCTTCGAAAACCCTCCTCGATAATCGGCGGATTTGCGTGCCTCGGCGATGCCTATTCCTACCCTTCCAGAACCAGATGATAGTCGAGGGGTGACGACAGCGATGGATGTGCGTGGGCTCCCCCAATGGGTTTTGCCTGATATACGATCGCCACCGGTGACATCACTGGAGGCAGAACGCGATGGCGAGAGCGAAGAAGACTCCGAAGCCTCAACCCGAAGGCTTGACCGCGATCATCGAGACGATGGAGCAGACCTATTACATCGCCGATCATCAACAGGGCGACATGCCCATCGGCGACGAGGCCATCATCGATATCGTCTGCCGCATCGAACGGATCAGTCCTCGCCATAATGCGCATCTTGGTGAGCAGATCGAGATCACGCTGATCTGCGCGAGGAGCTTTGCGGGAAAAGAACAAACTCCGGTGACGGATCGCCCCGTTCTCCATGGCATCGCGTTGCGCAAGAACCATCGATCGACGCTGGCATATCTCCCGGCAGATGCGTTCTGGGCATTGCCGCCGATGATCCGATGCGGTGCCGTCACCCACGTCGAGTTACGGTTCACCGCCCTTCATCGAGGGTAGGCTGATCTCGTCTCCATTTATCTAACACCGGCATCGAAGTTGACCCAGATCACCTGAAGCGACGAAGTTATTGACGGAATCTCGATCTCTGGCACCGTCGGCCGATGAACAAACGCATTGCACTCTACAGCCGGGTCTCCACCGATCATCAGACTGTCGAGAACCAGCGCCGCGAACTGCTGGCCGTAGCCGAGCGCAATGGCTGGACCATCATTGCTGATTATGACGACCGGGGCATCTCGGGGGCCAAGGGCCGGGATCAACGACCCGGCTTCGATGCGCTTATGAAAGCCATTACCCGGCGCGAGATCGATATGGTGGCGTGCTGGTCCGTGGATCGACTAGGCCGATCGCTTCAGCATCTCATCGGCTTCCTCTCCGAGATCAACGCCAAAGGCGTCGACCTCTATCTTCATCAACAGGCGCTCGACACCAGCACGCCATCAGGCCGGGCCATGTTCGGAATGCTCTCGGTCTTCGCCGACTTCGAGCGCGAAATGATCAGGGCACGAATCATGAGCGGTCTATCCCGCAGCACCAAGAAAGCCGGTCGCCCAACGTTGCCACAGGGCAAGGTTGATGCTGTCGAGAAGATGCTTGGCCGAGGCATCAGCATCGCCAAGACCGCAGCAGGAACCAACGTCGGGGTCGGCACCGTGCATCGCAGCAAGACCGCCATGGCGATGGCGGCATAATCGGCGATCGTCATCCCTGACCCTTCATCAATCTCGAAAAACGGTATCTACCATGAACCAGCATCCCGACCACGATCCCGCCAACGATCAGCAAAGGGTTGATGCCAGCGTCAATATCACCGTCAAGGAAGGCGTCATCGATCATCGAGATGAGATGATGGCAGGACGCCCCGGAGACGGCTTGCTGGACGCTGGCGACAACCTTGGAGAACATGGTGGCACCACGCTCACACAGCCTCCCTCAGCGTCTGGTGATGCTGTGATCGATGACCGGGACGGGATCATGGCGCAGAGCATCAGCGGACGCTTGTTGAAGGCTGGCAAAGCGTCCGCCAACGATACCGCCGAGGGTCAAAAAACGATCAAACGGGCTTCGAACGAAGGCCTCGAAAATCGTGCCAATCCCTATCCGCCCCCGGGCACCATTTCCCACGATCATGCTGAAAACGTTGGAAAACCGTTCTCGCAACGGTCGTTGCCGCGTCCTTGTTACACAACACTGCTACACAATCGGGGACGACGACCGCCAGTAAGTTCCGAGAATGACTGTGAAAAAGGTCGTCGCGACTGCTTGGTAACACCTTAGGCCGCGATACTCTGCGATCGCCTGAGTAAGCGAAAGTCTGATCTTGCGCTCCCGACCTAACAAACCTGACATGGCCATCGGACGCTCGTGGACAGGCAGTTCATGAGCGCCGCCCGTCCGCCGCTGCCCAGCGTGCTGCTTAAGGAGCGACTGCGCCGAGAAGTCTCTGCCAAGTGTTAGCCCGAACCAACCTGAAATTGAAGCTGATACGCTCAAATTGGTCAGGATGCTCCGAAGACCACTTCGTTGCCGCCGTATGAACGCCGCGTTGGTAGCTGGCTTTATTGATGCCAAATAGGTGATCACTGCCTGTCCCGCAAACGGCCTCCTTGCCCCGCGCGTCATCAAGGTTGATATTTACCACCTCGTTCCCTTTCGGATCGACAAGGCGAATTCCCGGCTCGCTAGCGTATCTGCTTGCAGCCAGCATCCACGTCACAGCAGCAGGTTGGAAAGTATTGGTTGTAGGCTGCCCTTTATAATCGGTGTCGTCACGATGCCACGGTAATCGATCGCTCGACTTGTAGATGTTGATATTGCATTGCAGCAGGGCATCTATATCGCCAAGATCGATCCGCCGGAAACCTGCCTTGTTCTTTGGTGCGCCCATTCGCTGCTCATCTAGCAGCTTGAGCAATGCCAATACGGCTTCCGTCCGCAGCTGGAGCAACAGTCGGGCGTACAAGCTTTGCGCACCGATATCGAATGTCTCAAATAGGGCGGACCAAGGTCGATAGCCTGAAGGGCCATGGACATCGTTGACCATGTAGATCGAGGAACAGTCAGCCGCGTCATGCGAAATAAGCCGCCGCCCTTCTGGTTTCCAGCCTGATGGCGGAGGAAAGCTGCCGATCACCGCGCCAAAGAACGCTTCTCCACGGGTGCCCTCAAGTTCCCGACACGGAACATTTTTAGCAGACCCACCCTTGGGATTCTGCCAGATGGGAGCCTCTGCGAGTCTCGCGAATAGCTTATCCCTAATCTTCTTCTTCTTAAAATCTGTTGGAGCGTTAAAACGTTCGAACGGCATGTCGGATTCCGTGTTTAGTCGGAAAACCGACGAACGTTAATGTTGTTGTCGCGTCTGCGCTTTACGTCTGACAGTGTCAGTTGTTGCGCTATGTAACACAATCCCAATGGCGCGCCAGATAGGCCGTCAGCGGTCGTTACCGTCGAAGATGGGAGAAGTCGATACATGCGAATTCGAGACGGTCTACGGCCTCGCGGAGTGTACCAATACAATGACCGTTGCCGTAGTTTTCAGAGACCTTGTTCCGTCCAGACAAGCCACTAGTCCAGCCTCCGAGAGCCATAGCAACATCGTGGTCGATCCGAGCGGCCCTCAACTCATCTCGAAAATTGTGCCTGAAAGAGTGAAAACATGTACGGTCTTTACTTGCTCCAGAATGCCGCAAAAACTGCGTGAACCATTTGGAAAACGCGACCGATCGAGCACCCTTCGGACCCTGTCCGATTTCGCTGAAGAGTTTGATCTGGTGGTCACGATGCTGGCCCTCGACGAATGCAAGAAGACCAAGATCGAGCAGCGTTCGATGTATAGGGACAACCCGTCTGCTCGCGCCTGTTTTCAATCTTTTGTCGTCGCTTCCGACGGTCGATTCGCTCCTGATGGCAATGCAGGCCGTGTCATCAATGTGCTCTATGTCCACCACATCAAGCTGGCAGATTTCGTTCAGCCGCATCCCAGTGTGGAGGGCGATAAGAGGCACCCAGTACCGTGCATTTTGAGGACGCTCCGGTCCCGGCATGAGATAACCTCGCTCACCGTTGAGACAGCCACGGAACAGCGGCGCATCGAAAATCATTTTCAATTGTCCGGGAGAGAACGAACGTCGTTTATCCCGCTTTTGAACCTCGTCAGGGAGGCGGAGTCCGCGAGCCGGATTGCGATGGAGAAGCTCCTCGTTCACCGACCAGTTTAGAAAAGTAGACAGCGAAGTCAGGTAGGTGTTTGCGTTCGCAGCGCTGATCAGACTCGGCGCGCTTTCGAACCTCATCAGGTCAGCGCCTTCCCGTGGCGACAGCTTTGGAAAACGCTTTGAAGCATTCTTCGGCAGAAATCTAAGGACATCGATGAAATTTCGGATGTGAGTCCGCGAGACGTCTGCGATGGGCAGGTCCTCGCCGATTACAGACACTGCGACTTTTCGGCAGGTGTGGTAGCTCTCGCGCGTTCGGTCTGACCAAGATTGAGTAGGATCGCTGACGTAGCTCTCGTAGGCCTCCCCGAATGTTGGACCCGAGATTGGCCGACGCGGAAGCGGCGCAGTATAGTCCGTGCTCGGTGTCGAGGGCGGAATGGCCGCTGACTTCAAGGCAGTCTTTCGTCTGGCAAGAAAGTCGTCGGCACTCTCTGACTCCAGCAACATAGCATCGACGCTGATCCCAGCCTCAAACCTCGACTGAGCGATTAACGCCTCTATCTTTGATACGACCAGTGGAAGCCGTCGAAGGGCCGTAATTAGGCTATCAGTTTGAAGCGAACGCCAAATTTCGGTCCGCCCAACAACAAGCTCGACATCTTGAGGGATGCGGCGACGCACATAGAATTTTCCGGCTCGAACAACCATGCCTTGGGGCAGCTTGTGTAACAGCGTTGTGTAGCAGTCGCGACGACCTTTTTCACAGTCATTCCGAGAACTTACTGGCGATCGTCGTCCCCGATTGTGTAGCAGTGTTGTGTAACAAGGACGCGGCAACGACCGTTGCGAGAACGGTTTTCCAACGTTTTCAGCATGATCGTGGGAAATGGTGCCCGGGGGCGGATTTGAACCACCGACACGGGGATTTTCAATCCCCTGCTCTACCCCTGAGCTACCCGGGCGCACCATCGCTGCGGCGGGGTGGGCCATAGCGGAGGCAGGTGACTAGCCGTCCCGACCGTCGTTGTCCAGACGCGGCGTATCGGAAAGTTCGTCCTCGTTATCGCGCGCCGGAACGACATAACCTTCGCGCATCCACTGGACGAGGTCACGGTCCTGGCAACCGCGCGAGCAGAAGGGCGCAAAGGCGGCGATGCGCGGGACCTTGCCGCAATAGGCGCAGGGCTTTTCAGGGTTCGACATAGGCGCCCGATATGGGCAGCGCCGCATCCGCGCGCAACCGCACCTCGCCCCCGGTCGCGCGCCCCAGTTCGGCCAGCAGCGCCGGCCGCGCCGCCAGCCAGGCGATGATTGCCGGCGGCGCCACCAGCGTGCAGCCGCCGGGCGCCCCGCGCGCCGCGCGCCGCAACAATTCCAGGCCTGCGAAACCGGGCGCCCGCACCGCTTCGACGAACGATTCGCGCAGGCGCGGACGGACGATCTGGACAAAGCCGAAGCCGTTGACCGCGGTACGTTCGAACGGCGCCGGCAAATGCGCATCGAGCAACTCGCCCAGCCGCGTCCGCACGACCTTGCCTTCCAGGCTGGGAAAGTCCACGCCGATGGAGCCCTGGATGTCGAATCGCCCGATCGCCGCCGCGACGGCAAGCGCTGCCGCCTCGGCGAGAGCTGCCAGGTCACCCGGCCCGTCGATATCGATCACGGTCATCGCCGGCGTCGGGCTGATCGTCAGCAGGCCGCCGTCGAACGCCACATGGCCGGTCTGCGCCGCATCGACCTGCTCGCCCCATCCCGCCGCTTCGAGCCGGTCCTCCCCCGGACCGCCCAGCAATGTCACCCGATGGCCCGCCGCCTTCAGCCGCGCCACAAGGTCGGGTCCGGCCCGCACCATGCCGGCGGCCGCCGAATCGCCTTCCACATTGCGCAGCTTCGCCAACCGCGGCCGGCCGGCTTCGTGGATCGCGCCGCGCACCACTTCGACGCGCAGCAGCCCGCCTTCGGGGCAATAGGGCAGCGGTTCGATCAGCCCCTCGCCGTCCCCCAGCTGCATGATCCCGCGCCGGCCCGGCTGCAGGATGCGCGTCAACCGCGCCACATGGATGGCGCCGGGCAGCGCGCTGCCATCACCGCGCTCGACATGCGCGCCGACCACCCTGTCGCCATCCAGCACCAGCGCCCGCGTCGCGCCGATACCGCGTTCGACCAGGGCCTCAGCCATGGCCAGATGCCTCCAACAGCGTCCGCGTTTCGGCCAGCGGCAGGCCGACGACGCCCGACCAGCTGCCGCCGATGAAACGCACCCAGGCCTCGGCAGCCCCCTGCAGGGCATAGCCGCCGGCCTTGCCGCGCCAATCCCCGGCCGCGATCAATGCGTCGATATCGCCGGCCTGCAAACGGTGAAAGATCACCGCCGTCTCGCTCATCCGGACGCGAATCGTGCCGCCGGCATCGGCAACGGCGACGGCGGTGAACACGCGGTGGCGCCGGCCGGACAGCAGTGCGAGGCAGGCGCGCGCCGTCGCCTCGTCCTCGGCCTTGGGCAGGATGCGCCGCCCGACGCCCACGACCGTGTCCGCCGCCAGCACGATGGCGCCCGGATGGCGCGCGGCCACCGCCGTGCATTTGGCGCGCGCCAACCGCTCGGCATGGGTGCGCGGCACCTCCCCCCTGGCCGGCGTTTCGTCGATGTCGGCGGGGTCGATGGCGTCGGGCACCACCCCCAGCCGCGCCAGCAGCGCGACGCGCCGCGGGCTTGCGGAGGCCAGGATCAATGCCATGCGACGGATGCTCCATGGGGATGCGCCCGCGCCAGCAGATGGTCCTGGGCGGCACCGCCCCGCCACAGGGTCAGCCGCAGCGTCGGCAGATGGGCGGCGGCAGCATCGTCCATTTCGAAGCGCAGCCACGCCACCGGCGCTTCGGCATGGGCCGGCAGACCGGCAAGGTGCGCGGCGATCCGCGCCTTGGTCACCGGCGGGAAATACTGGAACGCAATCGAATGATAGACGACTGCGACGCTGCCGGTGACCGGCGCCACATGCTGTTCCGTCCAACCGGCGGCATCGCCGCGATCGATCGGCGGCGGCTGGGCCTGCGCCAGCGCGATCGCCGCACGCGCCCGTGCCAGCCGGTCGGGCTGGTCGGGCCAGACATAGGCCAGGAGGCGGTCACGGACGCCGGCATCCGCCACGTCGAGCGGGTTGAGATCGACCCCCCGCCGCGCCGCGATCCGAACCTCGGCCACCGGCGGTGGCGGCCCGGTCCATGCCGGCGCCAGCTGCACCGCCGACGCCGCGTCACCGACGCGGACACCGGCAAGGTCATAGCCGAACTTGTCGAGATTGAGGTTGAGGCCGGCACTGCACCCGAGTTCGAACACGCGCAGGGGCAGGCCCGTCGCCGCTGCGATGGCCATCAACCCGGGCATCAGCACGCCGGACCGCGCCACCTCGTTGGTCTGCGGTGGGCCTTCGAGCCAGCGGCACAGCTCGGCATCGCGCGCGGATTTGGCGAGCACGTCCCGCAAGGCCGCCGCCAGCACCGGCACGGGCGGCACCGGCATCGGCGGATACAGCGCCGCCAGCCCCGGTGCGAGCCCCGCGCGCACCAGGCCGTTGCAGCCACCGGCAAAGCGCAGCGCCAGCGCGTCGGCGCGCGGCTCCCCCGGCCATGCGATCAGCGCGCGGCCGGTGGCGCTGCGGGCATCGCAGGCATCCAGCGCGGCTTCGCAGACCGCCGCCGTCAGCGGCGCGCCGTTCGACCGGCACCAATGCGCCTGGCCGGCAAAGGCCTTTGCCACGCCCGGCGGCAGCGCCGTCATCAATCTTCCGGCGCGATGGTGACCTTCAGGCCATCGAGCGCCGCGGTGAAGGCGATCTGGCACGACAGGCGCGACGCCGGGGTGCGGTGATCCGACGAATCGAGCAGGTCGGCCTCATCGGCACCCGGCTGGCCAGTGGCGGCGGCAAAGTCCGCATCGACATAGACGTGGCACGTCGCACACGAACAACAGCCGCCGCACAGCGCCAGCAGTTCATCGACGCCGCCGTCGCGGATGATCTCCATTACCGACAGGCCGGGCTTGGCCGCCAGCGTCAGATGCTGGCCTTCGCGAGTGGTGACGATGATTTCGGCCATGACAATTCCAGTTCGGACAATCTGCCTGTCCTTAGCGGGGGCGGGCCGCAAAGGACAAGATGGCGGCCATGGCTGCGACGCGATATGCAGCCACCAAAACAGGGGAGCCAGAATGCGCGTCGTCCACCAGTTCGCACCGGCCATGTCGGCAATGATCGCCAGCCTGCCCGGCGTCACCAGCGCCGAACATATCCCGCTCGACCAGCGCTGGAACCTGCCGACCGACGCCGATGTGCTGTTCGTCCTCCATGGCGAAGGCGATTCGCGCAGCCATGACGAAGGCCTGCCGCGCCCCGCCGGCTGGCCCGGATCGGTCAGGCTGGTCCAGATCGCCAGCGCCGGCATCGACGATTACCCGACCTGGCTGTTCGACGCGCCGCAGGTCGCCACGGCATCGGGCACCACCGCGCGCCCCATCGCCGAATATGCACTGGCGGTGATGCTGAACCACGCCAAGCGGCTGCCGACAATCACGCTCAACGCGGGCGACGAATGGCCGACGCGCGAAATGCAGATGGACAAGCCGCTCGCCAGCCTCGAAGGCCGCACCCTCGGCCTGCTCGGCCTTGGCCAGATCGCGCGGCAGGTCGCACGCTTTGCCGCCGCGTTCGACATGACGATCATTGCCACCCGCGCTTCTGATGCGCCGTCACCCGATCCGAACGTGACGCTGGTGCCGTTGCCGGAGCTCGTCGCGCGCGCCGACCATCTCGTCATCGCTGCCCCCATCGGCGCGTCCACCCGCGGCCTGCTCGGCGCCGACCTGCTCGGCCGGATGAAGCCCGACGCCCATATCGTCAACGTCGCGCGCGGCGCGATCATCGACACCGACGCGCTGCGCGCCCAGTTCGACGCCGGGCGGCTATGGGCCTCGCTCGACGTCACCGATCCGGAACCGCTGCCGCCCGGCCACTGGCTTTTCGCCCACCCCCGCGCCCGCATTACCCCGCATCTGTCGTGGAGTTCGAGCGAGACCATGCGCCGCGTTTTCGAGCGCCTGGCGGAAAATATCCGCCGTCTCCAGGCCGGCGAGCCACTGCTGGGCGCCGTCTGACGGCGAAGCCGGCCCGGGAAGTGGGGACCGTACGGCCGCTCAGAACGGGTTCGCCGTGCCCTTCTTGGTGAAGTTCAGATAGCCGGCGTTGAGTCCCAGCCGCCAGCCGAGCCCCAGCTTGATCGGCACGATGATGACATTGTCGCGCTGGAGATAGTTGGCGGCAAAGCCGCCGACGAGATAGGCCTTGCCCTCAGCCGCCGGATAGCGCCGGAACAGATCCTCGCCATCGTCGAGATTGTACACCAGCGCGAACACCTTCGACCCGTCCCCGCCGACGTCGAAGCCGACCGACGGCCCCGTCCAATAGACCGGCCGCTGGCCCTCGATCTTGTGATGCAATGTCCCCGAGCCATAGCGCACCCCGACGACAAAGGCGCCGCCCGCCTCGCGCCCGACGATATAGGCGTTGGGCTGGCCATATTGCTTGAAGGAGCGCTGGACGATCTCCGCCAGGCCCTTGGCGCCCTTGCCGAACACCTCCTCGGCGGCGCCCAGCACGTCATCCTCGGCAAAAGTGACACCGTCCTTCGGCGCATGCTGCAAGGTCGCATCGGCCTCTGCCGCCGTCTGGGCGGCGGCATCGGGGCCGGCCGCGGTTGCGGCATCCGGGCCAGCCGCGGTTGCGGCATCAGGGCTGGTCGCGGCGCCGGCAACCGGCGCGGCGGAATTGGGAACGGCATAGGGCAGCGCCGGCTGGGCCGCCGACGGTGCTGCCACCATCACCATCGCAATCGCCAACGTCCGCATCCGCATGTCCCCTAAAAAGCGCGACGGCCGACCTGCACAATCGCATCTGAACCACCGATGAGCCACAGCCGGCGCCTTCACACCATCAAGGCGCCATGCTAATCGCCGCAGCGCAGCAAAGCCGCCTCTGTCCCGGCTGCAAGGCACAGTCAAAGTCTTAAGGATATCTTGCACATGCGTGTCGCGATGATCGGATCCGGATATGTCGGGCTTGTGTCCGGCGCCTGCTTTGCCGACTTCGGCCATGACGTGACCTGCGTCGATCTCGATCCCGGCAAGATCGACCGCCTCAACCAGGGCATCATGCCGATCTACGAACCGGGGCTCGCCGAGCTTGTCACCGGCAACGCCGCCTCCGGCCGCCTGAAGTTCACCACCGATCTCAAGACCGGCATCGCCGGTGCCGAAGCCATCTTCATCGCGGTCGGCACCCCGTCGCGCCGCGGCGACGGCCATGCCGACCTGTCCTATGTCTATGCCGCGGCGCGCGAAATCGCCGCCGCCATTACCGGCTATACCGTCATCGTCACCAAATCGACCGTTCCCGTCGGCACCGGTGACGAGGTCGAGCGCGTCATCCGCGAAGCCAACCCAGACGCGCAGTTCGCGGTCGTCTCCAACCCCGAATTCCTGCGCGAAGGCGCCGCCATCCAGGACTTCAAGCGGCCCGACCGCATCGTCGTCGGCACCGAGGACATGCGCGCACGCGATGTGATGACGGAGCTTTACCGCCCGCTGTTCCTTAACCATTCGCCGATCCTGTTC
Source organism: Polymorphobacter fuscus (assembly GCF_011927825.1). Classification (NCBI taxonomy): domain Bacteria; kingdom Pseudomonadati; phylum Pseudomonadota; class Alphaproteobacteria; order Sphingomonadales; family Sphingosinicellaceae; genus Sandarakinorhabdus; species Sandarakinorhabdus fusca. The sequence continues at coordinate 1,298,250 of NZ_JAATJI010000001.1, forward strand.
ACCGCACGCCGGACGGCGGAATTGATCAAATATGCCGCCAACGCCTTCCTGGCGACGAAGATCACCTTCATCAACGAAATCGCCGACCTGTGCGAAGCCGTTGGCGCCGACGTCCAGGACGTGTCGCGCGGCATCGGCCTCGACAATCGCATCGGCAGCAAATTCCTCCACGCCGGCCCCGGCTATGGCGGCTCGTGCTTCCCCAAGGACACGCTGGCGCTGGTCAAGACCGCGCAGGACGCCGGCGCGCCGGTGCGGATCGTGGAAACGGTCGCCGCCGTCAACGACCAGCGCAAGCGCGCCATGGCCAAGAAGGTCATCGCCGCGGCCGGTGGCGACATCCGCGGCAAGACCGTCGCCGTGCTGGGCCTGACCTTCAAGCCCAACACCGACGACATGCGCGATTCGCCCGCCATCGCCGTCATCCAGGCGCTGCAGGACGCCGGCGCCACGGTTCGCGCCTTCGATCCCGAAGGCACCGAACAGGCGCAGCTGGTGCTCAACAACGTCGACTACACGGCAAATCCCTATGATTGCCTGACCGGTGCCGATGTCGCAGTGCTGGTGACCGAATGGGACGTTTTCCGCGCGCTCGACATGGACCGTGTAAAGTCGGTCATGAAGACGCCGGCGCTGGTCGACCTGCGCAACGTCTATCGCCCCGAAGAAATGGCCCGGCGCGGCATCACCTATTCGTCGATCGGTCGATAAGCCGTTTGACGCCAACGGGCCGCGCCGGTTATAGGCGCGCCTTCGCGGAGTCGTGGGTGAGCGGCTGAAACCAGTAGTTTGCTAAACTGCCGATCTGGGTAACCGGATCCGAGGGTTCGAATCCCTCCGACTCCGCCAATTATTTTACCGCCTCGTTTCGTTCCTGACGCCAGGTCCCACGACGAGGCGGCGACTGATGATCCGGCTGCGGACGCCCGTGCGCCGTTACCAGAGCACGCCCTTGACCGGCCGGACCGGCGGCGGCGCGACATCACCGAGCGCTTCGAGCAAATCGATTTCGATCGTCCGGCACATAGCGGTCATCGGCACGTCGTGGATGGTGTTGGCGAACGGATCGACGAGGTCATCACCGATCTGGAGGACGGCCAGAAACATCAGCCCGGCGATGGTCGATCCGATCGGCGTCGCAAAACCCAGCGTCTCGACCAGGCCGATCGGCAGCAGGATACAGAACAGCCGCGTGAAGAAGGTCGGGAAGAAGCGGTATTGGTTGGGCAGCGGGGTGTTCTTCAGCCGCTCCATCCCGCCCTGCGCATTGGCGATGTCGACCAGCACGGCTTCGAGCTGGCATTGCTGGATGGTGTCGATCCAGCCACGGCAGCGCGCCTCGTCGATTTGCCGCCCGGTATTGTCGAGCAAGCCGTTGGCGGCATTGGTCCGGTCGAGCGCGACTTCGGCTTCGGCCAGCCCGACGAAGCGGAGCACCGGCTCATCACGGTCCTGCTTGCGCAACTGGCAACGCAACGCATTCACATAGGCAATCTGGCGCAGGATGATCATGCGCGCCATCGCGTCGGCGCCGCCATTGCCTTCGCCCGTCGGCAGGAAGTTGCGCGTGGCGCGGGCCAGGCTGCGCGAGGCGTTGATCATCGCGCCCCACAGCACGCGCCCCTCCCACCATCGCGCATAGGCAGAATTGTCGCGAAAGCCCAGGAACAGCGCCAGCACCGAGCCGAAAAGCGTCAGCGGCAGTGCCGGTGCCGTGAACGGCAGGTAGAAATAGGCAAGCGTCACCGCGACGTCCCAGACGAACAGCACCGTCAACGGCACGCGAACCTCGCGAATGATCAAGCTTAGCCGGGGTACGGAATCGACTATCATGGGAATCCGTCTGAACGTGATGCGGCCGTGTTCATCGGCTGTGACGGCGATAAGCGTCAAGGGACCAACGCCCGCAACGGCTCGGCGACTGCTTGCAAGAAGGGCAGTGTCCGTGGAAGAGGGAACCCGCGTTCATGCACGGCTGTCGAAGGTGTTGGTGGCGTGCGTCTGATCCGTTTCAACAAGCCTTTCGACGTGCTGTCGCAGTTCACGGACCTGCGGTCGGGCGCCGTTCGACACACGCTGTCCGATTTTATCGATCTGAAGGGCTTTTATCCCGCCGGCAGGCTCGATCGCGACAGCGAAGGGCTGTTGCTGCTGACCAATGACGGCAGGCTGCAGGCGCAGATCGCCGACCCGCGGTTCAAACTGCCCAAGACGTATCTGGTACAGGTCGAGGGCGTGCCGGACGCTGCGGCCTTGGGCCAATTGCGCCATGGCGTGCTGTTGAACGACGGGCCGACCCGGCCGGCGCTGGTCGAGCTGATCGCGGCGCCCGCCGTGTGGCCACGCGACCCGCCGGTGCGCTTCCGCAAGTCCATTCCCGACTGTTGGTTGCAGATGACCATTACCGAAGGGCGAAACCGGCAGGTGCGACGGATGACAGCGTCCGTGGGTCACCCGACGCTCCGCCTCATCCGGTGGCGCATCGGGGCGTGGACGCTTGACGGCCTTCCGCAAGGCAGTTGGGAGCCGGTCGAGCCGGAATTGCTGAAGCCACAGGGTGCGCCCCGAAATCGCAAGACGTCGGCGCCCCAGGCGTAAATCCCGGCGAGGAGGGGACTGACGCAACGCCGCTTTATCGGCCGCACGAACCGTGACGTCGACAACTTGGCCCCTATCGGGATTGGCCACTCGATCGTTTGCACGGATAACAAATCGAAGGGCGGCCAATCGTCCGACAAACGCCCTGTTACAACTGCTGCTACCGCTACGAAGCCGCAGCACCTCGACGCGTCAGGACAGGCCGACCATGTGCAGCTGGGCGATCTGTCCGTGCCTGGCGCAGGCGTTGACCATGCGTTCGGCGGCGGCAACGGCCGCGTCGCGGCAGGAGGCCGGCATCATCATGGTGCGATCGCGGCGAACAGCCCAGCCATTGGCATCTTTCACGACTTCGAACACGATCATGATCCGGCTCCTGGCTACGCTACGGCTCCCCAAACACCATAACGCACCGGATCCGACTTCGTTCAGCGCACGTCATGGCCCAGCACAATATTTGTTCGATGCGTTTCGCCGACACCGCCGACAGGAATGCGCAACGGCCGCGGCGTCATCGCCACGCCGTCATGGACAGCGCTGGCGATGCCGCGGCTGACACCGGCGGGGTTTTCGACATGGATGACATGCACCGCGCCGCCGGCGCGCAGCGTCACGTCGAAGCCCGGCCAATGGTCCGGAATGCAAGGATCGATCTCGATCATCGTCCCCATTCGCCGGATGCCGAGCAGATATTCGACTCCGGCCCGCTGCATCCAGCCGGCAGCGCCGGTGTACCAGGTCCAGCCGCCGCGCCCGATATTGGGCAGGCGTGACGAGATGTCGGCCGCCACCACATAGGGTTCGACCTTGTACCGGTGCATTTCGGACGGTGTCCGGCTGTGGTTGACCGGGTTCAGCATCGCCAGCAGGGCGCCAGCCTGTGTCCCTTCCCCCAGCATCGCCAGCGCGATCACCGACCACAGGGCAGCGTGGGTATACTGGCCGCCATTTTCCCGAATCCCGGGCGGATAGCCCTTGATATAGCCGGGGTCGTGGGGGCTGTGATCGAACGGCGGGGTGAACAGCAGCGCCAAACCGGTTTCGGGCAGGACGAGGTCGCGGCTCGCCGACGCCATCGCCCGCCGCGCCCGCGCCGGGTCGCCACCGCCCGAAATCACCGACCAGGACTGGGCAATCGAATCGATCCGGCATTCGGCGTTGGCCGCGGACCCCAGCGGCGAGCCATCGTCGAACCAGCCGCGCCGATACCAGTCGCCATCCCAGGCCTGGGCATCGAGCGCCGTCTGCAAGGCCGTGCGGTGCGCGGTCCACGCCGCCACGCGCGCGCCATCGCCGCGCGCCTGCGCGATCGGCAGGAACGCCTTCAAGCTGGCATCGAGGAACCAGCCCATCCAGACGCTTTCCCCGGTGCCGAGATGACCGACACGGTTCATGCCGTCGTTCCAGTCCCCGCCGCCGATCAGCGGGACGCCATGGGCACCCACCTTCAGGCTGGCATCGAGCGCCCGCGCGCAATGTTCGTACAGGCTGGCGGTTTCGGCGGCGGCGGTCGGCTGGAAGAAATTCTCCATCTCGCCGGGCTTGAGCAAAGGCCCGTCGAGGAAGCCGATATCGTCTTCCAGAACCGCCCCGTCGCCCGTGGTGGCAACATAGTGCGCCGTGACCAGCGCCAGCCAGACGCGGTCATCGGCAAAGCGGGTGCGCACGCCGTTGCCCGCCTGCGGCAACCACCAATGCTGGACATCGCCTTCCACGAACTGCCGCCCGGCCGCGCGCACCAGCTGCGCGCGCGCGATCGCCGGCCGCACCGGCATCAACGCCATGACGTCCTGCAGCTGGTCACGGAAGCCATAGGCGCCGCTTGCCTGGTAAAAGCCGGCGCGCGCCCGGATGCGGCAGGCCAGCGTCTGGTAGAGCAGCCAGCCGTTGAGCATGATGTCGAGCGAGCGGTCGGGTGTGCGTACCTGCACGGTGCCGAGCACCGCCTCCCAGTCGTCGCGCACTTCGGTCAGCACCGCGTCAAGGTCGGTGTCGCGATACTGGCTGACCAGCGCGCGCGCCGCATCCTCGCCCACCGTTTCGCCGAGCAGGCAGACGATCTCGATGCTGGCGCCGTCGGCAAGTTCGACCTGCGTCTGCATCGCCCCGCACGGGTCGAGCGCGGCGCCGACGCGGTTGGAGAATGGCGCCCGCGTCGCCAGTGCCTCGGGATCGTCGAGCCCACCGTTGCGGCCGATGAATTCCTGCCGGTCACCGGTCCAGCTGGTCTGGCGGCCGACCATGTCGAACACCGCGGTGCGCCCGGCAAAGGCCGGGTACCAGTGGTTGGCCGCGAACATCGCCCCGGTTTCGGGGTCGATCGATGTTACCGTGAACGGCGCCGCCGCCGCGCGTGACGGCCCCAGCACCCAGTCGACATAGGCCGCAACCGTCAATCGCCGCGTCCGGCCCGACCGGTTGCGGATGGTCAGCCGCGAAATCTTCACCGGATCGGCGATCGGCACATATTCGACCAGGTCGAAATCCAGCCCCGCCGCTGCATGTTCGAAACGGCTGTAACCCCAGCCATGGCTGGTGACATAGGTGCCGGCGGGGTCGCGGATCGGTGCCGCCGTCGGGCTGAACAACGCGCCATCGTCATCGTCGCGGATGTAGAAGGCCTGGCCGGAAGGGTCCTGGACGGCATCGTTCGACCAGGGTGTCAGGGGGTGTTCGCGGCTGTTTTCGGCCCAGGTGAAGCCGGCGCCATCGGCTGATACCTGAAACCCGAACCCGTCGTTGGCGATGACGTTGATCCACGGCAGCGGCGTGACCTGCCCCGGCCCCTGGACGATGACATATTCGCGCCCGTTGTCGGCAAAGCCGCCGACGCCGTTGAAATATTCCAGGTCGGGCGGCGGCACCTGCGCCTGCCGGCCCAAGGGCACGGGAACCGCCCGCTGCGGCGGCCGCGGCGGCAGCACCGCCTCGCGCCGCGCATCGAGCTGATCGGACAGCCGCCCCTTGTGCGCATCGATGACCACGCGCGCCACCGCCAGCAGCAGCGCCTTGGTCTCGTCCGGAATGAGGTCGGCGCGCAGCACGAACACGGTGCCCGGACTGCGTTCGCCGAACTGGGCGCGCGACTGGCTGGCACGCACCAGCCCTTCCAGCGCGCTCTGCAGGTCCTGGATATAGGATGTGCCGCGTTCATTGATGATGACGAGGTCGAACGGCAGCTGCTTCATCCGCCAGTAATCGGTCGCCTGGACGATCTCGCGGGCCACATTGACCTGCTCGATGTCGGCGATGCGCAGCACGATGATCGGCAGGTCACCGGAAATGCCCAGCGACCACAGGCCGGGTTGCGGGCCCAGCCCCTGCGCCACGGTCTCCGCGGGCGGCCGCATGCCGGCTGACGCATACAGCATCCGCCCCGCCAGCCGCTGGAACTGCGCTGCCTCGCCCGCGCCCAGCCGCAGGTGGTGCAGCTGGATTTGCGCCTGGGTGAAGGCCAGGGTGGCGGCACGATCGAACGCCGTCGGAGCGTTGTGCTTGTCGATCATGTCGATCACCGCCTGCCGGCTCGACCCCGCCATGGTCCAGAAGCTGACATGCGCTGTCTCGCCCGGCGGAATGCGCAGGCGCGTTCGCAGCACGAAGGCCGGGTCGAGCACCGCACCCACGGACCCGGTCAGCGACCGGCCGTCGACGATGGCACGCGGGTTGCGCGCGCCATAGCCGCGACCCATGAACTGGGCGCGATCGGTCTCGAACTCGGGCGAACCGACAGCATGGGCATCGGCCACCGCCAGATGGGCCGCCCACACGTCCGGCTCATGCGGTTCGCGCTTGCGGCGATGCGCCAGCAAGGCGCCCGAATCGGCGACATGCTCGGTTTCGATGAACAATTTGGAAAAGGTGGGGTGGGCGACATCGGCCGACTGCGGCGCCAGCGAAAGCTCGGCACAGGAGGTGACTTCGATGACCCGCGTCGCGGTGCCATTGTTGGTGACCGACACCCGCCGCACTTCGCTGTCGTCCTCGGCGGAGACCAGCACGGTCATCGCCGTCACCAGGTCGCCGTCGTGGCGCACATAGTCGGCGCGGTCTTCGTTGAAGGTCACTTCATAGCTGTCGGGTTCGCAGCGCGTCGGCTGGAAGCCCGCCGACCAGGCATCGCCGCTGCCGACATCGCGCAGGAACAGCCAGGACCCCCAGCCATCGCTGGTCGGGTCCTCGCGCCAGCGCGAGACCGTCATGTCGCGCCAGCGGCTGTAGCCCGATCCGGCCGCCGTCAGCATCACCGTGTAGCGCCCGTTCGACAGCAGGTGCGTCGCCGGCGTCGGCGTGGCCGCGCTGGTGAAACGCCGTCCCGCCGGCCGCTCGACACCGCGCACCCGCAGCTGGGGCTTGGGTTCCTCGGTCGGCGGCGCGAACGCGCCCTCGACCAATTGCGGCATGCGTTCCTGCAGCAGCAGGTCGGCGGCCTTGACCATCGGTTCGGCGTGGAAGCGCCGGCGCATCGGGCCGCCCAGCACGGTATTGGCCAGCGCCACGATCGCCATGCCCTGGTGGTGCGCCATGAAATTGCGCACGATCGCCACCTCTTCCCCCAGCGGCAGCCGCGACGGCGTATAGTCGAGCGCATCGTAGAAGCCGAACCGGCCGCGTGCCCCGATCGCTTCCAGCCGCGCGAAGTTGGCGATGGCGGCGTGGGGCTGCATCATCGCCGCCAGCGCCGTCGCATAGGGCGCCACCACCAGATCGTCGCCCAGTCCGCGCTTCAGCCCCAGCCCCGGCACGCCGAAATTGGAATATTGATAGGTCGATTCGAGATCGCGCGCATTGAAAGCCGATTCCGAAATCCCCCAGGGCACGCCGCGCTGACGACCATATTCCATGTGGCGACTGACGACACGGCATTCGGTGCGCTCGATCAGGCTGCCTTCGGGTGGCGCCATCACCAGCGCCGGCATCAGATATTCGAACATCGATCCCGACCAGGACAGCAGCACCGGCCCGGCGGTCACCTCGGTCACGGCATGGCCAAGGCGGAACCAGTGCCGCGCCGGCAGGTCGCCCTTGGCAATGGCAAAAAAGCTCGCCAGCCGCGCCTCGGAGGCGAGCAGGTCGTAGTAGTTCTCGTCGAGGACGCCTTGCGATACCGAATAGCCGATCGAAATGAGCTTGCGTTCGGGGTGCATCATGAAGGCGAAATCCATCGCCAGCGCCATTGTCCGCGCGGCGGCCGACAGCGCCGACAGCCGGTCCGACGCCGCCACCACATCGCATTCGGGCGCCAGGTCGCGGCGATGGCTTTCGATGGTCGCGCTGATCGCGGTCATCCAGAAGCGCAGATCGGCATCGTCTGTGTCGGTGGTCGCCGCGAAGACGGTTGCTTCGGCCTTGGCCGCCGTCACTGCCAGCACGTCCCAATCGATCTCGCGCGCTAGTTGCGCCTCGATATCGGCGAAGGCCGCATCGATCGTGGCGCGCGGCGCTTTGGTGGATGCACGCCGCGCCAGCGCCAGCGCGTCGATGATACCGGCCCTGCGCACCGCCGGCGCCGGCGCTGCGGCCCGCCATTCGTCACAGGCATTCGCCAGTGCGATCAGATGGCCGGCGAGATTGCCGCTGTCCACCGACGACACATAATGCGGGTCGAGCACGCGGCAGTCGCGGGTGTCGTACCAGTTGTAGAAATGGCCGCGATAGCGCTCCAGCCGCCCCATCACCGCCATGGTGATGTCGAGCCGGTCGATCGCGTCCATTGTGCCGATCCAGCCGAAATCGCGGGCACTCGCCACCGACAGCAGGTACAGGCCGAAATTGGTCGGCGAGGTGCGATGCGCGATCGCCGCCGGGTCCTCCTGGTAATTGTCGGGCGGCAACATGCTGTCCGTCGGCGTCACCACGAACTCGAAATAGCGCCAGGTCTGGCGGGCAATGCCGCGCAGCGTCGCCACTTCGGCGGCATCGATCGTCAGCCGCGCCGACGTTTCAGGGGGCGCACTGATCCGGCAGGCGACCGCCGGGGAGGCCAGCCACAGCAGCCCGATCAACAGCGCCGGCGGCCAGCCACCGTTGCCCGCCACCAGCGCCACCGCAAAGCCGGCAAGCGACAGGACCGTCGCCCCCGGCATGCGGCGGTAAAAGGCCACCGTCGACAGCTCCAGCCCCGCCGCCAGCTGCGCCGCCGGCACCCATTGCAGCAGGTTGCGCCGCGTGATCGTCAACCGCACCAGCGTGCGCACGATGGCATCGGTCATCACCCAGGCCTGGTCGGCAAGGAAAGTCACCACCAGCGCCCAGCGCGCCAGCGCCAACCGCGCATCGGCGCCCAGCGCGCGCAGCTTCGACGCGCCACTGGCGCCCGGCGGCATGTGGAACAGGCTTTCGATCAGCGGGATCAGCGCCGGCACCGCCAGCATGAACAATATGAAGGCCGTCCACAGCAGCGCCGCCGGTGCCGGCAACGCCCAGGCGATGATCAGCGACAGCACGCAGGCCGGCGCGGTCAGGCTGCGCCGCAGATTGTCGACCATCTTGGCGCGGCCGACCAGCGGAACGGCCGCCTTGGGCCCATCGCCGAAGCCTAGGATCCATGGCAGCAGCTGCCAGTCGCCGCGTGCCCAGCGATGGTTGCGCCGCGACGCGACGTCGTAACGGACCGGAAAATCCTCAACGACCTCGACGTCGCTGGCCAGGCCGGCGCGCGCGAACACGCCTTCGAACAGGTCATGGCTGAGCAGCGACGATTCGGGCACACGGCCCTGCAAGGCGCCTTCAAAGGCATCGACGGCGTAAATGCCCTTGCCGGCATAGGAACCTTCGCCGAACAGGTCCTGGTAGACATCGGAAACGGCGGCGCCATAGGGGTCGATCCCGCTATGGCCGGCGAACAGCCGCTGGAACATCGATCCGTCGCGGCCGATCGCCAGCGCCGGGGTGATCCGCGGCTGCAAGATGCCATAGCCTTCGACGACGCGGCCCTTCGCCTCGTCGAAATGCGGCGCATTGAGCGGATGGCCGAGCTTGCCGATCAGGCGCCGCACGGTGTCGCGCGGCAACCGCGTGTCGCTGTCGAGCGTGATGACGAAGGCGACGCCTTCGGGCGCCACGACCGGCTGGCCGTGCGCGGTGACGAAATCGGTGTCGGTCGCCCCGCGCAGGCGGCGGTTGAGCGCGTGCAGCTTGCCGCGCTTGCGCTCCCACCCCATCCAGCGCTGCTCGCTTTCGCTCCAGCGGCGATGGCGGTGGAACAGGAAGAACCGGTCCCCGCCCGATGGCGCCGGATAGCGGGCGTTGAGCATGGCGATCCCGGCTTCGGCCGTCGCCAGCAGCGCCATATCATCGGGCATCGTCTCGTTCGGCGCATCGGCCCAGTCGGACAGCAGGGCGAAATAGACCTCGCCCTCCAGGCTGGCGAGGTGATGGATTTCCAGCGTCTCGATATGTTCGGCGACGCCGGCCGCCGATGTGAGCATCACCGGCACCGCCACCAGCGTGCGCAGTTCGGGCGGCACGCCGCCGCGCAGTTCCAGCGCCGGCAGCACCGTGGCCGACAGGCTGCGTGTCACCCCGCTGTTGACCAGCGCAACCGCGGCATCGAGCGCCGGGATCGACCCCAGCAGCGCCAGCAGGATCACGATCGCGATACCGGGACCATATGGCAGCACACCAAGGATCGGTACTGCCAGCATGAGTGCACCCAGCAGCAGGATCACGCCGCCATAGCCGCGCAGGCCGAGCGTTTTGCCGACGCGCGGAACCCATTGCCGGACCGGCGGCCGATAGCCGATGTCGCGTTCCAGCGCGGCGCGGCCGTCGCCGATCAGGTGGAAGCCCGGGTCGGCACGCCGCCGGTCCAGCGAGCCATCGGGGTTGGCGGCGCGCACCGCCGCCTGCATCGCCCGGCGCGCGACTTCGCTTTCCGACAGCGGCGAGCTGCGCGCCAGGTCCTCGACGGCAGTGCGATAATGGTTGCGGCTGGTGAAATCCATCGCCGCATAGCCTTCGTGGCGCGCCAGCAGGTCGTCGATCGGCGACATGCGTTCGAACAGTTCGGACCAGTCGATTTCCGAAATCACCCGCATGCTGGTGATGATGTTGCGCACCGTGACGGTGGCGCCGATCTGGCGCTCCTGTTCGGACAGGATCGCGGCCTGCATGTTGGTGCCGCGCTCGGCCATGCGCTCGTCGAGCCAGGCGAGCGCGGCCGCTACGCCTTCGTTCTGGTCCTGCAGCCGGTGCACGAACTGAACCGCAAAGGAATCGGTCACCGCGCGGCCGGCGGCCCTGTTGCCGGGATCCCTCAGCGCCGCCAGCACTTGCGCTGCCGGTTCGGGTGACCCGGTTTCGGTGCCGAGCAGCCGGTCGGCCATCGCGTCCGCCGCCCGCCGCTCGCCCTGGCTCCGCTCGATGCGCAGTGCAAAACGCCGGAGATTTTCGATCAGCACGATGCGCAGCGTGATGGCGACCGCCCACAGCTCGCCGATGGTGAGCGGCTCGATCGTCTGATAGGCCCGGATAAAGCGCTTCAGCACCTCGGGGTCGAACCGGCTGTCGGTATGGGCGACATAGGCCCAAGCGATGCCGAACACCCGCGGGCAGCCGTTGAACGGCCCCGTCACCAGCTTGGGCAACTGCTTGTAGAAGGACGGCGGCAGGTTGGTGTTGATTTCGCGGATGTGGCGCTCGACGAGGTGGAAGTTGTCGATCAGCCATTCCGCCGCCGGGGTAATCGCGGAATCGGCCTCCGCCGCCGCCACCGTGGTGCGATAGGCCTGGCGCAGCACATGTTCATTGTCGGCCAGCCGCTCCTTCAGCGATACGCCGCGCACCGTGCCGGATGCGACGACCTGCGCGCGCGCCAGGCTGCGGGCATGGTCTTCCAGTCGCTCGACCCCGAACATCTCCTCGCGGATCGGCTCCTCGCCGTACCAGGACGACGGCCCTTGCGCCGGCTTCCAGCCCATCATCGGCGTTGCCCCCGTCCGCTGCCGCTCGCGCCTGGCAATCCTGATCCTGTCGACACAACGCAAATCGGGGTCATCTAACATCCACGGCGAACGCGCCCGAATCGGCGACCTGACTGTTTTGGGGTGTTTTCCGCCGCGCTCCAATCACAAAGTCGCTTGCCGCACCCTTGGCTTTGCGCTTGTCTCGCGGCGATGCCGCCCATCCCGATCGATACCGCCGGCCTTTCGGCGCTGTTGCTGCGCCGCGCCGGGCACCCGCCCGTCATCGGCATCACCGGCTCGGTCGCAGCCGGAAAGTCGACGCTGGCCGGCGATCTTGCCGTGGCAATGGCTGGGTCGCGCCGCGTCGCCGCGATCTCGACCGATGGGTTTCTCTTCCCCAACGCCGTTCTCGAAGCGCGCGGGCTGCTGCTGCGCAAGGGCTTTCCCGAAAGCTATGACGAGGGCGCGATGGCGCATGCGCTCGCCGCCCTGCGCACGGGCGTCGCCGAGATCCCGGTCCACAGCCATGTCAGCTACGATATCGATCCGGCCTTGACGCGGCGCGTCGGCCCTGCCGATCTGGTCCTGATCGAAGGCCTCGGCCTGTCCGGCGCGGGCATCCGGCCGGCCCTCGACACTCTGGTCTATCTCGATGCCGATGTCGCCGACATCGAGCGCTGGTATGTCGCGCGTTTCCTGCGCCTGTGGCGCGCCGGGGCCAGTGACCCGGCATCCTTCTACCATCGGTTCGCCGCGCTGCCCGAGGCACAGGCCGAAGCGCTGGCGCGCCACACCTGGGCGACGATCAACCTCCCCAACCTGACAGATCATATCGCAGCGGCACGCGACACCGCCGATATCCTCTTGCGCAAGGACGCCGACCATCGTCTCCTGCTGGTCCGCCACTGACGCAGATCGGGGCAAAAAGGGGAGAGACGGGGATGGGACGCATCGATGGCCGTGTGGCCTTTGTCACCGGCGCCGGCGCCGGCATCGGGCGCGCCGCGGCGCTGGCGCTGGCGCGCGAAGGCGCCCGAGTCATGCTGACCGATATCGACGCCGAGGGCGGCCGCGCCACCGCCGCCATGATCGCCGCCGCCGGCGGCGAGGGCCAGTTCCGCGGACAGGACGTGACGGAGGAGGATCGCTGGGCCGAACTGATGACCCGCACGCTCACATTGTTCGGACGGCTCGACATCCTCGTCAACAACGCCGGCATCGCCATCGGCCTACCGATCACCGAAATGTCGCTCGACCAGTGGAACCGACAGCTGGCGATCAACCTGACCGGCGTCTTTCTCGGCATGAAGCACGCGATCCCGGCGATGCGCACGCAAAAGCCCGAAGGCAGCTATCGGGGCGGCTCGATCATCAACATCTCGTCGGTGGCCGGTCTGGTCGGTTCGGCGGGTCTTGCGGGCTATTGCGCCACCAAGGGCGGCGTGCGGCTGTTCAGCAAGGCGGTGGCGATGGAATGCGCTGCGGCCGGGGACGGGATCCGCGTCAATTCGGTCCATCCCGGGATCATCGATACCGCCATCTGGCAGAAGATGGATGCTGGCGGCATCGTCACCGCGATTGTCGGGGAAGGCAGCAACGCGCCGCCGGCCGATGCCATCGCCGCCATCGGCACGCCGCTCGGCTTTGCCGGGCTGCCGCAGGACATCGCCGACGGCATCGTCTTCCTCGCATCGGACGAGTCGCGCTACATGACCGGCAGCGAGCTCGTCATCGATGGCGGCTGGACGGCGCATTAGAGCGGCCGTCCACGAATAGCCGAAACAATTCAGACCTTGTTCACCGCGGCGATGCGACCAGTCTGCATTACAGACGTCCCTTGTTGAGGAATCCTTCGATGACGACGCAGATTCTCGCCACCGCCGTTGCTGCTGCCCTCGTCGCCACCGCCGCGACGCCGGCCTTTGCCCAGGATCGCGGCGGCGATCGCGGGCGGCCCGGCTATGCGACCGGGGAGCGCGGCGGCGACCGAGGCGGCTATCGCGGCGACCGCAACCAGGGTTTCGGCGGCAACGGCTATCGGGGTGGTGGTGGCTATCGTAACGGCGATGGTTACCGGGGCGGTGACGGCTATCGCGGCGGTTATGACCGCGGCCGGCAGCAGGCCTATTATGCCCCCAACCGCGGCAATGGCTATGGACGCAGCTATGGTCAGACCTATTACGGCCAACGGGGCTATGGCTATGTCGTGCCGGTCGGCTTCCGCGGCAATGGCTATCGGCCGGCCTATTATCCGCGGCCGGTTTACGGCCGGCCGGTGATCTATGCGCCGCCGCGCTTTCGCCCGGTGATCTATGGCGGCGGCTATTACAACCCCGGCTTCTATGGTGCGCCGATCTATGGTGGCCCCGTCGGCTATGGCTATGGTGGGGGCTATTACCAGCCACCGGTCGTCGCGCCGATCGCCTATGGCGGCGGCTATGGCTATAACGGCGGCTACTATGATCCCTGCCGCTCGAGCGGTGCTGGTGCGGTCATCGGCGCCATCGCCGGCGGCCTCGTCGGCAATGGCGTCGCCGGCTATTACGACCGTGGTCTGGGCACCATTGTCGGCGCCGGCATCGGCGCCGTGGCCGGTACCGCGATCGAACGCAACAACCGCTGCGGCTACTGAAGCAAATTTCCCTACCCGGCGTTGATGGCCGCCAGAAACGCTTCGCCATAGCTGGCGAGCTTGCGGTCGCCGACGCCGGGGATGCGCGCCAGCGCCGCCGCGCTGCGCGGCCGTGTCGCTGCCATCGCGCGCAGCGTCGAATCGTGAAAGATGACATAGGGGGGCAGGTTTGCAGCCGCCGCCAGTTCGCGGCGGACCCGGCGCAATTCCTCGAACAGCCCCACATCCTCATCGGCGACCGCGGCCAATGACGCTGCCGCACCGGACGTCGCCCGTCCGCGCTTCGGCCGCTCTGCCACCACTTTCAGGCTGACCGGCACCTCGCCCTTCAGGATCGCCCGCGCCGCCGGCCCCAGGGTCAGGCCACCATATTCGCCCTCGCGCACCAGCGCCTCCCCGGCCTCCAGCTGGCGTGCCAGGCTTTTCCAGCCGTCGGGCGACAGTTCCTTGCCGATGCCGAACACGCTCAGCCGGTCATGACCGAATTTGGTGACCTTTTCACCGGCTTTGCCGGTCAGCACATCGATCAGATGCCCCATGCCGAAGCGCTGGCCGGTGCGGAACACGGCGGACAACAGCTTGCGCGCCGCCTCGGTGGCGTCCTGCAGGGCCGGCGGTTCCAGGCAATTGTCGCAATTGCCGCACGGCGCCGGCGTCGGCTCGCCGAAATATTCAAGCAGCGGGATCCGCCGGCAGCCGCCGGTTTCCAGGAACGCGATCAGCGCGCCCAGCCGCCGCGTCTCCTCGGCCTTGCGCACGTCGCTGGCGTCGCTCTGCGCGATGAACTGGCGGGCGCGGGCGATATCCTCTGCCCCCCACAGCAGGTGCGCCACGGCGGGGTCGCCGTCGCGGCCGGCGCGGCCGGTTTCCTGATAATAGGATTCGATCGATTTCGGCAGGCCGATATGGGCGACAAAGCGCACATCGGCCTTGTCGATGCCCATGCCGAAGGCGATCGTCGCCACCATCACCATGTCCTCGCTGGCGACGAAATCGGCCTGGTTGCGCCGGCGCACGGCGGCGTCCAGCCCGGCGTGATAGGCGCGGGCATTGACACCGTCCTTGACCAGCCACGCCGCGACCGTATCCGTCGCCGCCCGCGTCGGTGCATAGATGATCCCGGGCTGCCCGGCATTGGCGGCGATGAACGCCGCCAGCTGGCGCCGCGGCTCGTCCTTGGCGCGGACTTCATAGCGGATGTTGGGCCGGTCGAACCCCGCCACCACCATCCGGTCGGGCGCAATGCCCAGCTGCTGGAGGATATCGGCGCGCGTCTGGACATCCGCCGTTGCCGTCAACGCGACGCGCGGCACGCCGGGCAGGGCGTCGCACAGCGATCGCAGCTGCCGATATTCGGGGCGGAAATCATGCCCCCACTGGCTGACGCAATGTGCCTCGTCGATGGCGATCAGCGCGATCTCGGCACGCGCTACCAGCGTGCGAAAGCCGTCGTTGGCGGCACGTTCGGGCGCCACATACAGCAAGTCGAGCTCGCCGTTGCGCAGCGCCGCCACCACCGCATCGCTGTCGTTCGACTGGCTGTTGAGCGCGCCGGCGCGCACGCCGACGGCGCGCATCGCCCGGACCTGGTCCTCCATCAGCGCGATCAGCGGGGAGATGACCAGGCCACAGCCGGGCCGCACCAGCGCCGGGATCTGGTAGCACAGCGATTTGCCGCTGCCCGTCGGCATGATCGCCAGCACATCCCGCCCGGCGCAGACATCGGTGATGATGCCTTCCTGCTGGCCGCGAAACGCCGGAAAACCGAACACCGATCGCAGGGCATCGTGAGGGGTTGCAGCGGCAAGCATGGACGGCGGAGCGATAGCGACTGCACCCCGTCACCGCCAGCCTTTCCGGCATGATTTGATTTGTCGCGGTTCCCGCCTATGTCGAGAACATGCCGCTGAACGAGATCGTCGCTGCCCTGACCATCACCACCGCGCTGGCGCTCGGCGCGTCGGCGTTGGCGCCGGATCATGCATTGACCGCGCCCGCCGCGACCGCCGTTGCCGTCACCACGACGCCGCTGCCGCTCAACCGCGACGATCCCGGCGCCACGGCGATCGGCGCGTTGCAGTTCCGCGGCGCGGTGCAACTGCGCGCCACCGACCCGCTGTTCGGCGGCATATCGGGCCTGCGCTTCGGGGGCACGATCCCCAACGGTGCCCAGCTGCTCGGCGTGACCGACACCGGCAACTGGATCACCCTGCAAACGATCGAAAGCGGCGGCCGCCTGACCGGCGTGCGCAACGTCACGCTCGTCCCCATCCGCGGCGCCGATGGCCGGCCGGCGGCGACCAAGGCGCAGGGCGACGCCGAGGCGCTGGAATGGAACCCCGATACCGGCACTGCCGCCATCGTCTATGAACAGGATCACCGCATCGCGCATTTCGCCGGCATCGATCCCGCCGACCCCGGCACATTCTCGGCCCAGCCCGATCGCATCGAGCGGTTGACCGCGATGACCGGCTGGCCGCTCAACGGCGGCGGCGAAGCCATGGCGATCCTGCCGGGCGGCGCCCGTGTCGTGCTGTCGGAGCGCCGGATGACCGAGGACGGTCACCACGCCGGGCTGCTGACGATCGACGGCCGGACTCGCGACATCGCCGTCGCGGGCGTGGCCGATCACAGCCCGACCGATGCCGTCGCGCTGGACGCGACGCATCTTCTGGTCCTGCACCGCCGTTTCGACCTGTCCGGCCAGGGCGCCGCCGTCACGCTCGTCGATCTCGCCCCGGCGATCGCGGGGGCGCCGGGGGCGTTGCCGGCGCGCCTGCTGGCGCAATGGCAGTCTCCCGTCACGCTCGACAATATGGAGGGCCTGGCGCTGCGCCGCGACGGCGATCGCGTGTTCCTCTACATCGTCTCCGACGACAATCTCAGCAGCCTGCAGCGCACGTTGTTGATGAAGTTCGAACTGGTCCTGCCAAGACAGGCCGGGATCAAACCCTGAGGCGGCCCATAGGAAAACGGCCCGGGGTCACCGGGCCGTTTTCCGAATCACGAACCCGAAGGTTCAGGCCGCCGGCGTTGCCGTCTCGGCGACCTTCTTAGCGATTTCGCGCTTCAGCCGCGCGGCGCGCACGCTGAGCTTTTCGACGCGGGTCTTGAGCAGCCAATTGTCGAGGCCGCCGACATGCTCCACCGAGCGCAGGCCGTTCATCGACACGCGCAGCTTGACCGAACGGCCGAGCGCGTCCGAGATCAGCGTCACATTCTGCAAATTGGGCAGGAAGGTGCGCTTGGTCTTGTTGTTGGCGTGGGAAACGTTGTTCCCGACCTGGCGACCCTTGGCGGTCAGTTCGCAGACGCGCGACATGATGAACAGTCCTTGATATCGAATCCGAAGCCATGCACCCACAGGTGCAACAGCGAGCGGCGGCCATTAGCCGTTCTGGCCCTTCCGGTCAACCACCGGCATGGTGCAACCCCGCACCGTGGCAGCGAAGGCATCGGCCGTCGCCGGCCTGCGCATGCCCCCCTTCCCCCTGCATCCAAGCCGGGCTAGACCGGTCGGACCAGACCTTGTTGCCATCCCCGGGAGCCTGCGGCGATGCCCTTTTTTGCCATCCACTGCATCGACAGGCCCGATTCGGCCGATCTGCGTGCCAGCACGCGGCCGGCGCACCTTGCGCACATTACCGCGCTCGGCGACGATGTGCTTGTCGCCGGGCCGTTGCTGCGCCCCGATGGCCGCGCCATGGGGTCGCTGATGATCATTGCCTTCGATGACCGCGATGCCGCCGTCGCCTTCGCCGCCGCCGACCCCTATCATCTGGCCGGGCTGTTCGAGAGCCGGTCGATCACCGCCTGGCACAAGGTGCTGCCGGCCTGAGCGCGGCAGGTTGGCCCGGGTCGTGACCCGGGCCGCCCGGATCAGCCGAACACCACGTCGCCGGCGGTCAGTTCGGTCACGTTCATCGTGAACACTTCGGTCAGCCCGCCGCCATAGTTGATCGTCCAGCTGGTGCCTTCGTTGGTCAGGAACGCCCCGGCCCCGAAGCCGTAGAAGTTCAGCGTATCGCCGACGGCGAAGCCCTTGCCGTCGAAGTCGAGGATCGTGTCACCCGCGACATCGCCGACCGCGAACATGAACTTGTCGTTGCCGCCGCCGCCGATCAGGATGTCGGCACCTCCGTCGCCGGTCAGCCGGTCGTTGCCGCCGCCACCCGACAGGATGTCGTCGTTGTTGGTGCCCATCAGGTTGTTGACGCCGTTGTCACCGTAGAATTCGACCGCGAAGCCGCCGCGCGTCGCGCGCAGCATCTCGATCCCGGTCAGCGTCGATCCATCGGCATAGCCGCCCGTCACCGTGCCGGCATTGAGATCGATGATGACCTTTTCACCCGACGAGCTGGCGACGAAATAATCCGACCCCGCACCGCCATCGACAATATGGACGCCCTGCACCACGTCACCGCCGATGATGTCGTTGCCGGCACCCCCGAACAAATTGTTGCGCCCGGCACCGCCCTGCAATGTGTCGGCACCGTCGCCACCGAAGATGGTGTCATTGCCGCCGTTGCCATAGACCTTGTCATCGCCGCCCAGCGCACGGATGATCTCGCTGGCGCTGGTGCCATTGATGACATCGGGACCTTCCGTGGCCGTGGTCTGCACCGGGAATTCGAACACCGCCAGCAGCGCATCATGGTCGGTGGACAGCTGCTGCGCTTCGGGCAGTTCGGAATTGAGATGGACCGCGTCGAACTGGGCCACCTGGCGCAGATTGTTCGTCGCCAGCATGTGATCGAGCTGCTGGCTGTTGCCTTCGAACTGGTAGGAATAGCGCTCGGCCTCCGGCAACAGCGACGCCAGGTCCGACAATACCCCGCCCGCCGTCAGCGCCGAAATCGCATTCTCCCAGGCGAAGCCGTTGAAATCGCCCTGCACGATGATCTTTGCCGACGGATCGACCGCCAGCATCGCATCGACATAGTTGCGCACTGCCACCGCCTGCGCCGTGCGGGCGGTATCGCCGGCATCGGCCGGCGGCTGGGTGGCG
The DNA here is from genome assembly GCF_011927825.1 of Polymorphobacter fuscus. NCBI lineage: Bacteria > Pseudomonadati > Pseudomonadota > Alphaproteobacteria > Sphingomonadales > Sphingosinicellaceae > Sandarakinorhabdus > Sandarakinorhabdus fusca. The sequence continues at coordinate 1,317,394 of NZ_JAATJI010000001.1, forward strand.
CCCCATTGCGGGTCGGACCCGCCACGCGACGTCGAATGGACGTTGATGATCGTCACCACCTCGTTGTTGAAGACGAAGTCAGCGACGAGCGGGCGCCGGCTGCCGGCATAGGCTGCGGCCTCGATCAATTCGGCCGACCCTTCGACATAGGTGACGCGCGACGGATCATAGAAGAAGCCGTTGCGGATGTTGCCGCCGGGTTCACCGCCGGTCGAATTGGCCACCGTCGGTGCGACCTCGACATAGGCGTAGGTCGGTCCGCCTGCAGCGGTGATGGCTGCGATCAGCACGGCCGCGGTGGGCGCGCCCGACAGGCTGCCGCCGGTGGCAGCGCCGTTGCCGTCCTGGATTTCCTGGACGCCGATGATGTCGGGCGACTTGAGGTTGTTGACGATGTCGGACGCCAGCGACGCGATCTTGGCCGGGCTGTCGACCGCCGACAGGTTTTCGACGTTGTAGTCGGCCACGGAGAGCTTGTCCGCCGCCTCCGTGAGGGTCGTGACTTCCTTGGTCAGCGTCACATCGGTGGTCGTCGTCACCGCCTCGGTGACAAGCAGTTCATAGCTGGCAAAGGCATAGTTGATGATGCCGGTGACGCTGCTCAACCGGTCGCCGATCGTGTAGCTGTCGTTGAAGCCCGCAAACAGCCCGTTGTCGTTGTCGAGCTGCAGCCGCTCGGGGTTCGAATCCCCCTGGGAAATGGCGATGCTGCCGCGTTCGGTGATGCCGGTGGCGCCGACACCGCCGCTGGCAACGACATAGGTTTCACCAAAGCTGTTGGTGTTCGAAACCACCAGCGGCGTGTCGACAGTGATCTGCATGCCCTCCAGCGATTCCCAGAAATCGATGCCATCGGTCGCCGGCTCGTAGGCGGCAAAGCCGTCATCATCGATGACCGAGGTCGGCGGCAGCAGATAACCGTCGCCGATGATGATCGTGTCGAACGCCGCCGTGCCGAGCTTGGCATAGGTCGGGGTGATGATCTGGGTGATCGTCAGGTTGCTCGCGTCGTTGCCGGGGCGGAATTCGCTGACCGTGCCATCGACCCAAACCAGGTCACCCTTGGCGATGCCCGTCGGCCCGGCGCTGGTGAAGATGAAGATGCCGTCCGACGTGCGGGAATCGCCATCGGTCGCGCCACTGGCGCTCTGGATGTAAAAGCCGTTGCTGTCGACTGCGGTGACGACGCCTTCGGTGCGCACGGCACTTCCTGCGTACAGGCTGGCGTGGCCCAGCCCCTGAATCTCGCCGATGGTGATGGTCACCAGCGGCGCGGCAATGGTGAAATCGAGCACGCCATTGTCCAGCCCGGCAAAGGCATTCCCTGCCAGGTCGGTGACGATGCCGGCGCCGGCGGTCAGCGAATAGGCGGTGCCGGCTTCGAGGTCGGCGTCCGGGTTGATGGTCAGCGTATTGCCGACGATGCTGACTTGCGGGTCGGTCACCGCAATGGTGCGGGTGTCGGTGCCGTTCGACAGGGTGAAGCTGCCGCTGCCGGCGGTGATCGTCTCGGTGAAGCGCAGCACGATGTTGCTGTCGGCGGCCACGGCGACGGCGCCATCATCGGGGTCGGCCGGGTTGACCGCGGCCAGCGTCGGCGGCGTCACATCGGCGCCGGCGCCTTCGCTCGACACGACGATGTCGTCGATGCCGACCCATTCGTCATTGCCGGCGGCATTGGTTGTGATGATGCGGATTTCCAGGTCGGCGGCATTGTTGGCATCGGTGCCCAGCGTCACGTCGATGGCGGTCACCTGCGTCGCCAGGCTCGGCCCCGACGTGGCATCGGCGACATAGGCCGCGTTGACCCAGTTGCCGCCGCCGATACGATATTGCACCGCCACCTGCTGGATCGCATTGTCGGTCGACGCATCGAGATCGCGGATATTGGCCTGGAAACGAATATTCTCCCGCCCGGTCGCGTCCATGTACAGCACGAGGCTGGGCGCGTCGGCGGTGCCCGAGCCATTCAGCCCCACGACCGGATTGGCGATGGCGAACTCGGCAACACCGCCGGTCGACAGCGTATTGGGGTTGGACTGGTTGGCAAGCACCTGCACCGGCCCCGGCGGCGTCGCACCATTGGTGATGTTGCGCGGATCGACGCCGGTCGCCGACACCACATTGTCACCGCGATAGCCGACGATGCTGGCAACACCCGACCAATCATCGGCCGTGCTGATCAGACCAGCGTCGCTCCAATCCTGCGAAAAGGTGCCGCTGGAGAGCAGATGGCGCGTCGTTGTCATGAATGTCTTCCCCTGAATTGCCCCGGCGGCTTACCGGTCGGCAATGACAACCTCATGACACGCCGGCAATAAATCGCAACAGGGTATGAATGGTCGCGGTGCGCGATTGCTCAACCGATCAGACCAGCAGCCGAAACTGCGTTCCTCCTGCCGGCGCCGGTTCGCAGGTCAGCGCACCGCCATGGGCCAGCGCGATCTGGCGCGCCAGGCTCAACCCGACTCCGGTGCCGTCGGCCTTGGTGGTGAAAAAGGGCAGGAAAATATCCTGGCGCAGCGCCTCGGGCACCCCGGTGCCATTGTCGATCACGTCGATCGCCGTGCGCCCACCCTTGAGCGCCCGTGCTTCCAGCCGCACCGCCGGTGCCGCCACATCGGCCACGGCGGCGGCCGCATTGCGCAGCAGGTTGATCAGCAGCTGCGCCACCAGATCGGGATCGATATCGATGCGCAATCCCGGCGGCGCGACCGCCACTGCCAGCGGCAGGTTGGGCCAATCGCTTTCGAACAGGCGCTTCAGTTCGGCAAACATTGCCGACACGTCGACCGGGCGGCGGTGGAGTTCGGGCGGCCGCGTCAGCTGGCGATAGGTGCGCACGAAGTGCATCACCCCTTCCGACCGCCGCGCCACCGTCTCGATTGCAGCGCGGGCATCGGCGATCGCCGGGTCGTCACCCTTGTCCGCCGCTGCGATCAGCTGCGCCGCGGTCGCGGACAGCGACGTCACCGGCGTCATCGAATTCATGATCTCGTGAGTCAGCACCCGCACCAGGTCGGTCTGGGCCGCCAGCTCGGCGCGGTCCAGCTCGGCCTGGATCGGCTGGATCGCCACGACCCGGATGCTGCCCCGCGCCTGGCGGACTTCGGCCATGGACAACAGCGCCGCGGTCGGCGCCCCGCCGATCAACAGCCGGGTCGCCCGCCGCTCCCCCGGCCGCATCGCCGCCATGTCGGCCTGAAAATCCGCGCCGTGAATGGCGAGGTCGTCCAGCCGCGCCACCGTGGGTGACAGCAGCCGCCGTGCCGCCTTGTTGACCAGCACCACCCGGTCGTCGCCATCGATGCTGACCAGCGGGCTCGGAACATCGTCGACCAGCGCCGCGAGATAGCGATTGTCGTCCTGGATCGCCGCACGTTCGGCCCGCAATCGCCCGATCGCGCCGTTCAGGCTGTCCGCGAGCGCCCCGAAACCGCCGCCGGCGCCAACGAACCCCTGGGTGAAGTCGTCATGCGCCAACGCCTCGACAAAGCGCGCCACGGCAAAATTGGTGCGCCGCACGAACAGCCACAGCTCGGCGAGCGCGGCGCCGGTGACGATCGCGGCGAGCAGGGTCGTGGCGTAGAGCCCCGGCTGGTTGATCGCCCAGGCCAGCGCCGCCCCGGCACCGAGCAGCACCGCGATTCGCAGCGTCAACCCGACTTCGAAGCGGGTGCCGAGCGGGCTCGATTTCATGCGGCCTTGCCCGTCACAGGCCGTGCTTTTCCATGCGCCGGTACAGGGAGGCCCTTGTCAGCCCCAGTTCGTTCGCCGCCGTCGAGATGTTCCAGGCGTGTTTCTGCAAGGCACGCTCGATGATCCGGCGCTCGCTGCGTTCCAGGTTCATGTCCGTTTCGGCCGGCGTGGGTGCGGCGACGGCGACCAGCGGGGCACGCTGCGGCAGCGGAAAATCGTCATCGCCGAAGCGTGCGCCCGTCGCCAGGATCACCGCGCGTTCGGCGGCGTGACGCAGCGCCCGCACATTGCCCGGCCAGTCATAGGTCGCCAGCCGTGCCGCCAGCGCCTCCGGCAAGTCGGGCAGCGGCTTGCCATATTTGCGCGCATAGAGCGCCAGGTAATGGCGCAGCAGCAGCGGCACATCGGCGGCGCGCTCGCGCAGCGGCGGCAGCAGGATTTCCACCGTGTTGAGCCGGAACAGCAGGTCGGGCCGGAACCGCCGTTCATCGGCCAGCGCTGCCGCTGACATGTTGGTGGCGGCGATCACCCGCACGTCGAACCCGACATCGCGGTTGCTGCCCACCGGCGTCACCCGCCGCTGTTCCAGCGCGGTCAGCAGCTTGGGCTGCAGGTTGAGCGGCAGATTGCCGATCTCGTCGAGAAACAACGTGCCGCCATCGGCCGCCTGGAAGCGCCCGATGCGGTCCGTCCTGGCATCGGTGAAGGCGCCCTTCACATGGCCGAACAGCTCCGAATCGAACAGGCTTTCGGCCACGGCCCCCAGGTCGACGGACAGGAACGGCTTGCCCGCCCGCTTCGACCGGGCATGAAGCTCGCGCGCGATCAGTTCCTTGCCGGTGCCATTCTCCCCCAGCACCAGCACATTGGCATCGGTCGGCGCCACCCGGTCGATCAGCGCCAATATGCTGCGCATCGCCGGCGACGATCCCAGCAACGGGCTGTCCGGGCGCGCATTGGTAACTTCGGCGACCTTGGCTTCGGCGACGGTCGCCTCGCGCCGGCTGGCGCGCAGCGCCGCCGCTGTCGTCACCGTCGCCACCAGCCGTTCATTGTCCCACGGCTTGGTGACGAAATCGGTGGCGCCGCGCTTCATCGCCTCGACCGCGATATTGACGCCGCCATAGGCGGTGATCACCACCACGACGGCATTCGGATCGCGCGCACGGATCACCTCCAGCGCCTTGAAGCCTTCGGCGCCGCTCGATTGGCCGCGCGCGAAGTTCATATCGAGCAGGATGACATCGGGATCATGCGCGGTCATCAGCGCCGGCAGCGCCGCCGGGTCATGCGCGACGACGACATTGGCGAACATCGGCCGCAGCAGCAGCCGCGCTGACAGCGCGACATCCGCATCGTCGTCGATGATCAGCGCCGTGCCCGCCATTACCGCTCCTGCAACTGTCCGAAAACGTACAGTGAATGTCCGGATGCGAACAGTCCCAAATCGCGTCTTGCCGCCAGTCTGCGGCGATCGGCTTGTTTATCAGGCACTTGGGCGGTTGGCACGCTTCCTGCAAAGTATGTGACGTGGCTGCCCCCGGCCACCCAGACAAAGGACCCGCCCCATGATCGCCAACCTGCTCCGTTCCACCTTCGCCTTCGCCATCGCCGCTTCGGCCACCGCGCTCGTCGTCGCCGGCAGCGCTGCGCCGGCGGCTGCCGCGACGGCCCGCACCGCCACTGTCGCCACCCGCGGCATCGACTTCGCCAGCGTTCATGGCACGGCGCGCATCAACGACGAAGTTCGCCGCGCCGCCCGCCGGGTCTGCGCCACGAGCGATCGCTCGCTTGCCGCCACGCTCGCCCGGCACGATTGCATCGACGCGGCGCTGGCGAGCGCCCAGCCGCAGATTGCCAGCCTTGCTGCCGCCGCCATCGAGGCGCGGACCAGCCTGGCGGAGGCCGCGCCGACGTCCGTCGCCCGCTGACCTTCGCCCGCCGGCGGGCCAGCCGTCCCCTCCGCCTGCGCCCGCCGGCCCCACCTTTCCGATCGGACCCGAGATGAGCGTCGTCACCCTGAAAACGCCCGAAGCCACTGCCACCGCCAGCGGCGCCGGCATGGACCGGGCGGTGACGACGAAGCGCCTGCCGCTGCGCACCCGCATCGTCATCGGCGCCACCGCGGCCACCGTATTTGCCATCGGCGCCGTCTGGCTCGTCGCCAACAGCGCCGGGTCGCAGACGGTGGAAGCGGCGAACCTCAGCATCGCCACCGTCCGCCGCGGCACCTTCGATGATTTTGTGCCGCTGCGCGCCCGGGTGACGCCATCGGTCACCGTCTTTCTCGATGCTGTCGAAGGCGGCCGCATCGAACGGGTGCTGGTCGAAGACGGCGTCCAGGTCACCCCCGGCCAGCCGCTCGCCGTGCTCTCCAACGCCACGCTGCAGCTCGATGTCATCGCCCGCGAGGCCGATGTCAGCCAGCAGCTCAACAATCTGCGCAGCCAGGAACTGGCGCTGCAACGCAGCCGGCTCGACAACCGCCGCAGCCTGGGCGAGGTCGACTGGCAGATGCGCAAGGCCGAACGCCAGCTCGACCGCGATAGTCGCCTGGCAGCCGGCGGCTGGGTTTCGGGCCGCGCGCTCAAGGATTCGCAGGCCGAAGCCGATTATCTCGCCGAACGCCGCAAGATCACCGCCGAAACCCTTGTCACCGAGGAACGGCTGCAGGCCAGCCAGCTGGCGCAACTGCGCGCTGCCGCCACCGGCCTGACCGCCAATCTGCGCCTCGCCCGCGCCAGTCTCGACGCGCTGACCATCCGCGCCCCTGTCGCGGGACAATTGTCGGGCTTCGCCCCGCAGGTCGGCCAAAGCCTCAACCGCGGCGAACGGCTCGGACAGGTCGATTCGACCGGCCGCAACAAGCTCGTCGCCGACATCGACGAATTCTACCTGGGCCGGGTGCGCACCGGGCAACGCGCCGCGGTCGAATGGGACGGCAAGCGCTGGCCGCTGACCGTCGCCAAGATCTATCCGCAGGTAAAGGGCGGCACCTTCACCGCCGATCTGACCTTCGACGGGCCGGAACCCGCCACGCTGCAGCGCGGCCAGTCGCTGGCACCCAAGCTGACCCTTGGCGACCCGGTACCGGCGACGCTCGTCGCCAATGGCGCCTTCTACCAGGACTCGGCCGGTGCCTATGCCTTTGTGCTGGCCAGGGACGGCACCACCGCCGAAAAACGCCCCATCCGCCTCGGCCGGCGCAATCCGGACAGCATCGAAGTCATCGGCGGCCTCGTCCCCGGCGACCGCGTCATCACCTCCGCCTATACCGGCTTTGCCGACAAGACCCGCCTCAAGCTTTCTGGAGACACAAAATGATCCGTCTGTCGGCCTTGCGCAAAGCCTATCGCACCGAAAGCGTCGAAACGACGGCGCTCGACGCGATCGACCTGCAGATCGACGCCGGCGAGTTTGTCGCCATCATGGGGCCATCGGGCTGCGGGAAATCGACCCTGCTCAACATGATCGGCCTGCTCGATCGGCCGACCAGCGGCAGCTATGCCCTGGAAGGTCGCGAAGTCGCCAATCTGTCGGAAAACGACCTGACCGACATCCGCAAGCGGCGGATCGGCTTCATCTTCCAGAACTTCAACCTCATCGACGAGCTGTCGGTCCGCGAGAATGTCGAACTGGCGCTGCTCTATCACGGCATCTCGCGCACCGAGCGTGCGGAACGGGTCGACCGGGTTCTCGACAAGGTCGGCATCGGGCACCGCGCCAATCACCGGCCGTCGCAGCTTTCGGGCGGCCAGCAGCAGCGCGTCGCCGTCGCCCGCGCCGTTGTCGCCGCGCCGCCGCTGATCCTCGCCGATGAACCCACCGGCAATCTCGATACCGCCCATGGCGAGGAAGTGATGCGGATGCTGCGCGCGCTCAACGAGGACGGCGCCACCATCGTCATGGTCACCCATTCTCCCGCCCATGCCGATTACGCCGGGCGCGTGGTCAACATGCTCGACGGGCGCGTGCTTGTCGAAACACGGCGCGCTGCCTGACTCCTGCTTCCTTCGTCTTGCGCAAAGGCCTGGCCAGATGCTCCACAATTACCTCACCACCGGACTGCGTTCGCTGCTGCGCAACCGTGCCTTTGCCGCCATCAACATTCTCGGCCTCGCCATCGGCATGGCCGCGTGCATCCTGCTGCTGCTCTTCGTCCGCTATGAAACCAGCTATGACCAGTGGCTGCCCGGCCATGAAAATGCCTATCAGGTCAACACGACCTATCATGGCCGCAACACCGGCCGGGGCAAGACCTCGCAGATGTCGGCCTATGTCGTCGGCCGTACGCTGGCGAAGGATTTCCCGCAGATCGAAAAGATCGCCTATGTCACGGTCGGCAACCCCGTCATCATGCAGGATGGCGTCGCCAGCACCGGCAGCGTCACCATGGCCGACCCCGAAATCCTGGATATCCTGCAGCTGCCGCTGGCGCGCGGCGATGCCCGCACCGCGCTGCGCGGTGCCAATTCGCTGCTGTTGACCGAAACCGAGGCGCAGCGCCGCTATCCGGGGGTCGATCCCATCGGCAAGACGCTGTCGATCATCAATGCCGGCCGGACCACCGACTATACCATCACCGGCATATTGCGCGACCTGCCCCGGAACTCGCACTTCGCCGTCAAGATGCTGGTGCCGTTCAGCCGCCTCCCCTATGTCGGGCGCGAAGGCTTCTTCACCAAATTCGGCTGGAACAGCGGTTCCAACTATCTGCGGCTGCGTTCCGGCGCTTCCATGGCCACCGTCAACGACGGCATGCAGGCGTGGGAAAAACGCAACATCCCCAAGGAACCCGTCGGCGACGTCATGGTCAGCGAAGGCGATGATGTCGACTGGAAGATCGCCCCCGTCGCCGGCATCCACCTGAGCAATGCCGTGGATGGCCAGACGCCCGGCAACGACCCGAAAAGCATCGCCACCTTCGCGCTTGTTGCCATCCTCATCCTCGCCATGGCGTGCATCAACTTCACCAACCTGTCCACCGCCCGCGCCGGCCAGCGCGCCCGCGAAGTCGCGCTGCGCAAGGTCATGGGGGCGTCGCGCCGCCAGCTGATCGTGCAGTTCCTGGGTGAATCGATGGTTGTCGCCGCGCTGTCGATGCTCGTCGCGCTGGCCATCGTCGAACTCACGCTGCCGTCGCTCTCCGCCTTCCTCCAGGCCGACCTCAACCTCAGCTATTTCGGACAAGGCGGCGTCCTGCTGCCGATCATCGGCCTTGTCGTTATCGTGGGCCTCGCCGCCGGCCTCTACCCGGCCTTCGTGCTCTCCCGCTTCGACCCGGCGCCGGTGCTCAAGTCCAACCGCAGCGGCACCGACAGCCAGGGGTCCGGCAAGCTGCGCAGCGCGCTCGTCGTCGCCCAGTTCGCCGTGTCCATCGCCCTGGTCATCTGCACCGCCGTCGTCACCGCGCAGACGATCTATGCCCGCTCGGCGGACCCGGGCTATAACCGCGCCGGGCTGTTGCAGGTCACCGGCATCGGCCGCAAGCAGATCGAGGCCGTTGCCGACCAGATTGTCACCGCCACCGCAAATATTCCAGGTGTCGAGGCGGTCGGCCGCACCAGCATCGGCGTCAACACCGACAGCAGCATCAACACCTCGGTGCGCATCGAAGGCAATCCGGCGCCGATCAATCTCGGCATGTACAATGTCGATCCGGGCTTCTTCGATGCCATGGGCCTCAAGCCCCTCGCCGGCCGGCTGCTCGATACCAACAACCCGCGCGACGACACGCGCCTGCCGCCGGGCGACGAGGCCGCCGAAGCCACCATTGCCGCGCGCGGCGCCAACACCGTCATCACCGTCGAGGCGCTGACCAAGCTCGGCTTCAAAACGCCGGCCGATGCCATCGGCAAGACCATCCGTGTCGGCCTTGTCGACGACAAGTTCGGCCTGGTGCCGGTCACCATCGTCGGCGTCGTCGCCGACCTGCGGCTGCGCTCCTTCCGCGATCCCTATGACCCGATCATGTTCTATTACGACCGTGGCTACATGACCGAAATGATGGTCCGCATGAAGGCCGGCGAAGCCGGGGCCATCCGCGACAAGGTGGAGGCGGTATGGAAACGCTATGCGGCGCAAGTGCCGTTCCAGGCCGAATTCACCGACGAGATCGTCCGCAAGCAATATGACGCCGACGAAGCCCGCGCCAAGACCTTTGCTGCCTTTGCCGGCCTCGCCATCGTCGTCGCCTGCCTCGGGCTTTACGGCCTCGCCGCGTTCACCGCCGAACGCCGGACGCGGGAAATCGGCATCCGCAAGGTGCTCGGCGCCCGCGGCCGGGATATCGTCCGCCTGCTGGTCTGGGAGTTCTCGCGGCCCGTCCTGGTTGCCAACCTCATCGCCTGGCCGGTGGCGTGGTGGCTGATGCGCGACTGGCTCGACAGCTTCAACGCCCGCATCGACCTGGGACCGCAATGGTTCATCGGCGCCGGCGTCCTCGCCGCAGGCATCGCCGCCGCCACCATCATCGGCCATGCCCTGCGCGTTGCCCGCCAGAGCCCGGCGCTGGCGCTACGCTACGAGTAGGCAAACGGCCTTGCGCTACGGATAGGCGACACCCGCCGCCCCCGGCCTTAGGGTCGGCGGCGACAAGGGGAGACACTGATGCGCGCAATCCGACTGAAATCACCCGCCGGGCTCGACAACCTCACCGTCGGCACCGCCGAAACCGGCAGCGTCGGCCCGCACCAGATCCGCGTCCGCCTCCACGCCTCCTCGCTCAACTATCATGATTATATCGTCGTCCTGGGCGGCATCCCCACTCCCGATGGCCGCATCCCGATGTCGGACGGCGCCGGCGAAGTCACCGAAATCGGCGCGGGCGTCACCGATTTCGCCGTCGGCGACCGCGTCGTGTCGACCTTCTTCCCGCTCTGGCTCGCCGGCCAGCCCGAACTCGCCAACATGGCCGAGGTGCCGGGCGACCGCACCGACGGCTATGCGCGGGAGGAGGTTGTCGCTGCCGCCAATGCCTTCACCCATGCGCCCAAGGGCTATAGCCACGCCGAAGCGGCAACGCTGACCTGCGCCGCGCTGACCGCCTGGCGCGCGCTGTTCGTCGAAGCGTCGCTGCAACCGGGCGAAACCGTCCTCGTCCAGGGCAGCGGCGGTGTGTCGATCTTCGCGTTGCAATTCGCCAAGGCCGCCGGCGCCACCGTTATCGCCACCTCCTCGTCGAAGGCCAAGCTCGACCGGCTCGCCGATCTCGGCGCCGATCACCTCATCAACTATCGCGAGGACGAAAAATGGGGCCGCACCGCGCGCGCGCTGACCGGCGGCCGCGGCGTCGACCATGTCGTGGAGATCGGCGGCGCCGGCACGCTGACCCAGTCGATCGCCGCCACCCGCCTGTCGGGCAGCATCGCGCTGATCGGCGTGCTGGCAGGCGTTGCCGGCAATGTCGCGACGGCCGCGATCATGTCGGGCAATGTGCGCATCGCCGGGCTGACCGTCGGCAGCCGCGCCCAGCAGACCGCCATGATCCGCGCCATCGAAGCCAATGGCATCCGCCCGGTGATCGACAGCAGCTTTGCCCTCGAGGACATCGCCGCCGCCTTCCGCCATCAGGCCTCGCAAGCGCATTTCGGCAAGATCTGTCTGGAGTGGTAGATGACCTCTCCCGCCCGCGGGAGAGGTCGAGAGACGGCGAAGCCGGCCCGGGTGAGGGTGCCGCCGGCATAAGACGGGGGACTGCTATGGACTTCGATACCTACACCCGCTTCACCTTCGCCCGGCACGATCGCGTCCTCACCGCCACCATCACCGGCCCCAACCCGGTGAACGGTGTCGATGAAGCGATGCACCACGAACTCGCTCGCGTCTTCACCGACCTGCAGCGCGACCCGGACAGCGACATCATCATCCTGACCGGCGCCGGCCGCGCCTTTTGTGCCGGCGGCGACTTCGACTGGTTCGACGAACAGATCGCCCACCCCGACCGCTTCCGCGACATCGGCTGGGACGCGAAACGTGTCGTCACGACGCTGCTGGAGATGGAAAAGCCGATCATCTGCCGCATGAACGGCGCCGCCGCCGGCCTTGGCGCCACCATCGCGCTGTTGTGCGACATCATCATCGCCGATGATCGCGCCGTGATCGGCGACCCGCATGTCAAGGTCGGGCTGGTCGCCGGCGACGGCGGCGCCGTCATCTGGCCGCAGCTGATCGGCTATGCCCGCGCCAAGGAATATCTGATGACCGGCGACCTCATCAAGGCGCCGGAGGCGGCGCGCATGGGGCTGATCAACCACGCCGTTCCCACCGCCGATCTCGATGCCAAGGTAGCGGAGATCGTCGCAAAACTGCAGGCCAACCCGAAATGGGCGGTGCGCTGGACCAAGGTCGTCGCCAACCAGCCGCTGCGGGTGCTGGCGCAGCAGCTGATGGACGCGTCGATCCCCTATGAGACCCTGTCCAACCTCGCGCACGACCGCGCCGAGGCGGTCACCGCCTTTCGCGAAAGGCGCGCGCCCAGGCTGACCGGCGAATGAGCCTGCCGACCTTCACCGACGAGCCCGAGCACGTCACCCAGCTGCGCGACACGGTGGCGCGCTTTGTCGCCGCCCATGCCCCGCACGCCGCGCGCGTCGCCTGGGACAAGGCGCACACTTGGCCGCGCGACGTCTATGCCGAACTCAACACGCTCGGCCTGACGGCGTTGACCATCCCCACCGAATATGGCGGCGCCGGGCAGGACATCGTCGCCGCCATCGCCGTCATCGAGGAACTCGCCCAGGTCGGCCCGGCGCTGGCGGGGCCGTTCATTCACACGGCTTTCTATGGCGGGATGAACCTGTCCGAAAACGGCAGCGAGGCACAAAAGCGCGAATATCTGCCCCGCCTTGCCCGCGGCGAGCTGTTCTTCGCCTATGGCCTGTCGGAACCCGATGTCGGCGGCGACCTCGCCAGCGTCACCACCCGCGCCAACCGCGACGGCGACGACATCGTCGTCAACGGCGCCAAGCGCTGGTGCTCGGGCGCCGACTGGGCCGATGTCCTCTATACGCTCGTCCGCTCGGGTGAACCCGGCGACCGCTATCGCAACCTGTCGTTCGTCCTCATCCCCACCGATACGCCGGGCATCACCATGCACGGCATCGAACATTCGAACCTGCGCTACATGGCCAGCCAGGACGTCTATTTCGACAATGTCCGCGTCCCCGCCGCCAATATCGTCGGTGGCCCCGACATGTGGAACCGCGGCTGGTCATTGCTCGCCGGCCGCGCCCTCGATGTCGAAAAGCTGGAAATCACCGCGGTCGCCTTCGGCATCGCCCGCGCCGCGCTGGCCGAAGCCTGGGACTATGCCCGGACGCGGGTCCAGTTCGGCAAGCCCATTGCCCAGCACCAGAGCGTCCGTCACAAGCTCGTCACCGCGAAGACAAGGCTGCAAGCCGCCCGCCACATGCTCTACCACGCCGCCTGGCTGGCCAACGAAGGCCGGCCGTGCAGCGTCGAAACGAGCATGGCCAAGCTGTTCGTCGCCGACACCGGAGTCGAAATCGCCCTCACCTGCCAGCAGATCCTCGGCGCCTATGGCCTGACCGACGCCTTTGACATGGAACGCCATGTTCGCGACCTTCTCGGCATGCCGATCGTCGGAGGCAGCAGCGACATGCAGAAGAACAACCTCGCGAGTCTGCTCAAGCTGTGACCTGCATCATCACCGCCGCCCGCGCGATGGCCCCCATGATCGCCGCGCGCGCCGCCGATACCGAGGCGCAGCGCCGCCTGCCCGCCGACCTGGCGCTGCAGCTCGCCGATGCCGGCCTGTTCCGCATGGCGGTCCCGCGCGAGCTTGGCGGCGCCGAAGCCCCGCCGGCCGATATCCTCGCCGCGCTCGAAATCCTGGGCCACGCCGACGCCGCCACCGGCTGGTGCGCGATGATCGCCGGCACCACCGCGCTCGCCGCCGCCTGGCTGCCCCCGGCCCATGCCGTAGCCGTCTTCGCCGACCCGCGCGCCATCACCGGCGGCGTCTTCGCGCCCATGGGCAAGGCGATCGCCGACGGCGATGACTACCGCGTCACCGGCCGCTGGGCCTGGGCGTCGGGCAGCGCCAATTGCCAATGGCTGATCGGCGGCGCGCTGATCTTCGACGCGGGCCGGCTGCGCACCCTGCCGAACGGCGCGCCCGACCATCGCATGATGTTCATGCCGGCGTCCGACATCACCCTCATCGACACATGGGACAGCATGGGGCTGCGCGGCACGGGATCGGGCGACATGGCAGCGAGCGACGTCCGCGTCCCGCAGGACCGCAGCGTCTCCTTCCTCACCGACAGCCCCCGCCACCCCGGCCCGCTCTACGCCTTCCCGCCCTTCGGCCTGCTCGCCCTCGGCATCGCCGCGGTCGCCAGTGGCAATGCGCTGGCGGCCCTCGACGATTTCCGCGCTCTTGCGGTCACCAAGAAAGCCGCCGGATCGTCGCGCAGCCTCGCCGAGCGCGGCACCGTCCAGGCCGAGTATGCCCGCGCCGAAGCCAGTCTCCACGCCGCCCGCGCGCTCGCCGAAGCCACCGTCGCCAGGGCCTGGCACGAAGCGCAGACCGGCTGCCTGACCACCGACATCCGCGCCCGGCTGCGGCTTGCCGCCACCCACCTCACCCGCACTGCTGCCGAGGTGACGCGCACCGCCTATGATCTCGCCGGCGGCACCGCCGTCTATGCCGGCCACCCGCTGCAACGCCGCCTCCGCGACGCACAGGTCGCCACCCAGCACATGATGATCGCTCCGCCGACCTGGGAACTCACCGGCCGCGTCCTGCTCGGCCTGCCGACCGACGCGGACGCGCTTTAAACCTCCCCCCGCCGGGGGGAGGTCGAGAGACGCGCGGAGCGTGGCCCGGGAGAGGGGCTTTTCAGACCCGTACCACCCGCCGCCCGAAACTTGCCCCCGAAAACAGCCCGCAGAATGCCGCCGGCAGGCTCGCCAGCCCCTCGAACACCTCCTCGCGATACACCACAGCACCGCTCCGGATCAGCCCCGCCAGCTCCGCCTGCGCCCCGGCAAAGCCCGGCAGATCGTCGAACACCACCAGCCCTTCCATCCGCAGCCGCTTGGCGATGAACTGCGCCGTATGTTTCAGCCCCGGCACCCGGTCGACCGGCGTATTGTAATCGGCGACCTGCCCCGACACGACGATCCGTCCGCGCAGCTTCATGTGCGGCAGCGCCCGGTCGATCATCGCATTGCCGACATTGTCGAACATCACGTCCCAGCCGCCGGCCGAAGCGTCGGCAAACGTCGCCTCGAAATCCGGCGCCTTGTAATCGATGGCGCGGTCGAACCCCGCCACCTCGGTCAGCCAGGCGCACTTTTCCGCACCGCCGGCAATGCCGACGACTTCGGATGCACCCCACAACTTCGCCAACTGCCCCGCCGTTGCCCCCACCGGGCCGGCAGCGCTGGTCACCAGCACCCGGTCCCCCGCCTGCAACTGGGCTACCCGTCGCAGCCCGAACCAGGCCGTCATCCCCGGCACACCGAGCAGCCCGATCCACAGCGATTCCGGCACATCGAGGTCAGGCACTTTCAGGCAATACCCACGCCCGTTCGAAACGACATGCGTTGCCCAGCCGCTCAGCATCACCCGTTCACCCACGGCAAAACGCGCGTTGCGACTTTCGATCACCTCGCCGACGCAAAAGCCATCGACCGGTGCGCCCACGGCCAGCGGCGGCGCATAGCTCGCCCCGGGCGACAGCCGCGACCGGGTCCCCGGATCGCACGACACGAAATCGTTCTTCACCAGGAACTGGCCATCACCGAGCGCCGGGATCGGCAGCCGTTCCACCCGGAAATCATCGGGCGTCGGAACGCCTTCGATATGCCGCACCAGCACGATGCGTTTCATTTCAAGTGCCGTCATGGCAAGGCTCCCCGACAAAGGGGAAAAGCTATGGACCAACGCATCAGCATCGTCACGCTGGGAACCAGCGACCTGGCCCGCGCCGTCGCCTTCTGGGAGGCCATGGGCTGGCCGCGCCGGGCGAAGGCCTTCGATTCCATCGCCATGTTTCAGTGCGGTGCCATCGCCTTCGCCATCTACCCCTTCGACAAGCTCGCCGAAGATTGCGGCATGGCTGGAAGCATTGATGCTGGCGCCGTCCGGCGCGGGGGCCCGGGCTTCGGCGGCTTCACCATCGCCCATAATGTGGCGAGCGAGGCCGAGGTCGACGCGCTGCTCGCGACAGCAGTCGCCCATGGCGCAACCTTGCAGAAGCCGGCGCACAAGGCGTTCTGGGGCGGCTATTCGGGCTATTTCTGCGATCCGGACGGACATCCATGGGAGGTTGCCTGCAATCCCTTCGTGCCGCTGGGACCGGAAGGCGAGATGCTGCTCCCCGACTGACACGAGAAAGGGGTCGCCCGACAGGCGACCCCTTTGCTCCACCATGAAGGATCAGGCGAAGGCAGCGATGCGGCGGCGGCGCATCACCGCGCCGACGAGCCCGAAGCCCGCGATCATCATCGCCCAGGATGCCGGCTCGGGAACGTCCGATGTGACAGTCAGGTTATCGAGTGCGAAGTAATTGCCGCTTCCGCCCATACCCGCCGAGCTGCCGCCCGCGATGGCGAACGTCACCTTGTCGATGCCCGACCAGTTGAAGGTCAGCAGGCTTGGGCCGGACGTATCGAGAACGGCCGTTGTCGAGAACAGTGTCGTCGCGCCGCTGAGGCCAACGACGCTCAGCGTCGCGCCGTCATTCCACGCCGAGGTAAAATAGCCGCTGCCAAGCGTGAACTTGCCGACACTCGAGATCGATTGCGTCGTTTGACCGAAATCGCTGGCACAGGCACAGGCAGAATTGCCGCCGGGGACCACTCCGTTGGCGTATCCGCTGGGGCCATAGTTGGCGGCGTTGATGCTCGCCCAGAAGTCCCAGGTAAAGCCGTGGTAGGAATTCGGAATTGCCTCGAAGGCGTCGGTGCCGAGGTCGTCGAAGGTGATCAAAGCGGCACTGGCCGGAACAGCAGCGGCAAGCATCGACGTTGCGAGTGCCAGCGACAGTGTGCGGCGAAAGGACAGACGCATATTAATTCCCTGTTATCATTGCTAAAATGCAACTCCTTGGTTGTTGCAAGTGTTGTGCCAATAGCCACGTCTGAACAGAATCAGCAGGTTGGGCGACGGCCTGCGCCGACATGTGTAAAGTTCCCGGGTGTTTTGCGCTTGCAGCGCTGGCGAGGGGGTTCAATTCGCAATCGTCAGTGCTGGCCGACAGGCTTCGGCGGTCCTAGACTGAACGCATGAATGATGACGAATCCGTCGAGCTCGATGCTGTCGCCGCGGTGGCGCGGATCACCGCGCTCGAAATGCTGGTGCGGCAGATGATGATCGTCCAGCTGCGCATCCTCGACCGGATGGGCGAGATCAAGCTGACTCCCGAATATGTGAAGGGGGTCGCCGCCGCCTATGCCGAAAAGGTCGACGCATCACCGATCATCGAATCGAACTCGCCCGAGGTGAACTACGAATTCAAGGTCAATGTGCTGCACAATCTGGAGCGGTTCTTCGACGAACTCGAATCCCATGTGAAGGACAATCCGGCCTAGAGGAAAGCCCGAAGCTCCGCCATGAACCGCTCGAACTGGTCGTGGTGCAGCCAGTGGCCGGCATTTTCGAACTCCACCACCCGGCCGCGCTGGAAATTGCGGTCGCGCCCGTCGAGCGCCGGGTTGGACGCCCAGCTGTCGGCGCCATAAAGCAGCAGCACTTCGCAGCGGATCGCCTGCCACAGCGCCTCGATCTCGGCCTGCGGAATATCGTCGAACGGCCAGACGTTGAGATGGTTGTCGAACTTCCAGCTCCAGCTGCCGTCCTCGTTGCGATTGACACCGTGCAAGGTCAGGTGCCGCGCCTGGTCGGCGGTGAGATAGGCGTTTTCGGCCATCATCCGCCCGAGCACATCGTCGAACGTCGGATAGCGTTTCGGCAGGCGACCGGCAGCCGCACGCTTGGCGGCGATCCAGTTGCGCCAGCGTTCGGCGTGCGGCACGGCGGCGCGTTCCGCCATCTGCTTGGGTGACGGCCCCAGCCCTTCGATGCAGACCAGCTTTTTCACCTGGTCGGGGAACAATCCGGCAAAGCGCGTCGCGACATTGCCGCCGAGCGAATGGGCGACGATCGTCACCGGTCCGACATCGAGCTGGTGCACCAGCTGCGCCAGGTCATAGACGAACGACGTGATCGGGTAATTGCCGTCGGCGGCCCATTGGCTGTCGCCATGGCCGCGCAGGTCGGGCGCGATGATGTGCCAGTCGCCGCGCAGCTGTTCGGCGACCCAGTCCCAGCTGCGGCCATGATCGCGGCCGCCATGGACCAGGATGAGCGGCGGCGCCGCGGCATTGCCCCAATCGGCATAATGCAGCCGCAGCCGCTGCGAAACAAAGCTGCGCGACGTGGGTCCGGACAAGGTCATGCCGTGTCTTGCCGCAACCGGACGGCGCCTGTCCATGGCCGCCCACCCACCAGCTTTGACAGGGACTGCGGCAGGGCGCGGCTGGCGCTGCCGGCCTGCGGGGCTATAAGCGCGGCTGTGGAGCATGATCTGCATCTGGACGCGGACACCCCGCGCGATCCGCTCGAGGAGGGCCGGCTGAGCCGCGCCTTTGTCGAGGAGGTCAATGCCGCCGTCGCCGCCGGCGACGACGAGGCCGCACGCGCGCTCGTGGCGCCGCTGCACCCGGCCGACATCGCCGACCTGTTCGCGGTGATCGCCGAAGGCGACCGCGCCCCGCTGGCCCGGGCGATCGGCGACCTGCTCGACGCCGAAGTGGTCGCCGAACTCGACGATTACGTCCGCGAAGATGTGCTGGCGGCACTGTCGCCGGCCGCCGTCGCCGATGTTCTCACCCAGCTCGACACCGACGATGCGGTCGCGGTCATCGAGGATCTGGAAGCCGACGAGCAGCGCGAAGTCCTCGACGCGCTGACGCCCGAAGACCGCGCCGACATCGAAACCGCGCTGGGCTATCCTGAAGAATCCGCCGGCCGCCTGATGCAGCGCGAGCTGGTCGCGGTGACTGAGGCGATGACCGTCGGCGAGGTCATCGACCGGGTCCGCGCCACCATCGACCCGGCGACAGACTTCTGGGAGATTTTCGTCATCGACGCGGCGCGGCGTCCGGTCGGGACGATGCGGCTGTCGTGGTTGCTGACGACGCCCCCCGACATTGCCGTGTCGGACATCATGCAGCGCGAACAGACGCTGATCCCCGTCGTCATGGACCAGGAGGAAGTGGCGCTGCAGTTCCAGAAATACGCGCTGATCTCTGCCGCGGTCGTCGATCGCGACAACCGGCTGGTCGGCGTCATCACCGTCGATGACATCGTCCACATCATCCAGGAGGAAGCCGGCGAGGACGCGCTGAAGCTGTCGGGCGCCGGCGATGGCGACATCAACGAGCCGGTCCTCGAAACCTACAAGGCGCGCATCCGCTGGCTGATCGCCAATCTCGGCACCGCGATGGTGTCGTCATCGGTGATCGCTGCGTTCGAACCGACCATCGAGAAGCTGGTGGTGCTGGCGGCGCTGACCCCCATCGTCGCCAGCGTCGGCGGCAACGCCGGCACCCAGACGATGGCCGTGGCGGTGCGCGCGCTCGCCACCAACCAGTTGACCGAAACCAACACCCGCCGGACGATCTGGCGCGAAATCCGGGTGGCGATGCTCAACGGCGGCACCATCGCGCTGTTGATGGGCCTGGGGACCGGGTTGATCTTCGGCAATGTGACGCTGGGTGTCGTCATTGCATCGGCGGTGCTGTTCAACATCATGGTGGCGGGGTTGGCCGGCGTGCTGGTGCCGGTCGCGCTCGATCGCTTCGGCGCCGACCCCGCGGTCGCCTCCTCGGTGTTCGTCACCATGACCACCGACACCATGGGGTTCCTGGCGTTCCTCGGGCTGGCGACCATGGTCGGGGTCAGCACGCTGTCCTGATGCTGCATCTCAGCAAGGTGGCGGTCGGCTGCCCCGATATCGAAACCCTGACGCGGCTGCAGCGCGAGCGCTGGGGTGACGCTGCCTGCTCGCTGACGCGGTTCATGCCCAAGCGCAGCGACGAACTGATCGGCGGGTCGCTGTTCTGGATCATTGCCCACCGGCTGGTAGCGCGGCAGACGATCCTGTCGCTCGATATGGTGACGACCGAGTGGGGTACCAAATGCCGTATCGGCCTGCTGCCGGGACCGGTTCCGGTGGTGGCGCTGCCGAAGCGCGCCCACCAGGGCTGGCGCTATCTCGAGGCCGCCGATGCGCCAGCCGATGCCGACGCCGGATCGGGCGACGGCTTGCCCGCCGGCATGGTCCGCGACCTCCAGTCGCTGTGGCTCATCTGAGCCGCTCTAGCGCACGCGCTTGACCAGCACCCAGCCCTTTTGCTTCAGGAAATTGAGCTTGTAGCCCCCCAGCGGACCGCGGGTCAGCTTGACGCGATCGCCGACACGAACGTTGGGCAGGCGCGCGGTATCGGCCTGTTTCCACAGCTGGCCGTTCTCGAGCAGGAAGACGCCAAGGCCCGAGCTGTTGGTCAGCACCTCGGTGATCGCGGTTTCCACCTCCTGCATTTCGCCCGGCGGCGGCGCAAACCGCTTTTCCCCCCGTGCCGCGACGCCTTCGGCACCGAAGCTGTCGCGCTTGGCTTCGGCCTCGGCTGCTGCTTCTGCCGCCTTCAGCCGCGCCGTTTCGACAGCGCGCGCCTCCGAAGCGGCACGCGCCTGCGGCGATACCTTGGCCAGCGCCGCGTCGAAACAGGCCAGCCGGTCCGCATCGCGGGCGATGCCGATACAGCCAGCCATCAGGTCGGCGGGCGCTTGGGCGGCGGCGGGCGCACTGACCGCGAGCATGAGAACGGCAATGGCGATACGCATCGGGCGGAAACCTCCAGGAAACGGCAGCGCTATAGCAGCCACGGCGGCGCTGCGGGTGCAAAAACTTGACGACTCACTGTGCCATTGCAATAAGACACCATGTTCTCCAACGAACGCCCCATCTATCGCCAGATCCGTGACGTCATCGTCGACCGCATCCTGGCGAGCGGCGACGGCGCGCTTTTGCCTTCGGTGCGCGCGCTGGCAGCCGAGGCCGGGGTCAACCCGCTGACCGTCGCCAAGGCCTATCACGATCTGCAGGCCAACGGACTCGTGACAGCCAGGAAAGGCGTCGGCCTGTTCGCCTCCGATGGCGCGGCGAAGGTGCTGCTGAAGACGGAGCGGGCGCTGTTCCTGACCGAAGAATGGCCGCGGGTGCAGGCGCGCATCGAGCAATTGGGGCTGAACGCGGACGACCTGCTGGCACGCGTCTAGAGTTTGTTGGTTCAACTAGAGTCGGCACCGGCCCGCTCCCCCGCCCGGCCACCCAATTCCAGTTTACGCTGTGGGTGGCCGGGCGGGGGAGCGGGCCGGTGCCGACTGAACAGGACAAACTCTAGCTGCCTAACCGGGCGCCAACCCCTGCCACATGGCGATCGCCAGGCTGAACGCCCGCATATCGCCGGTCGTGGTGCCGGCCATCTTGTTCATCGCATAGGCAAAGGTCGTCCGCGCCTGCAGGTCGTTGATGACCAGCGAACCGCCATAGCCACCCCAATAGCAGCAGTCGGCATTGGGCAGCGGCAGCTGTCCGCCGGCAAGGCCGAAACCCAGGCCATAGCGGACCGGCATGCCGAGAACACGGTCATCGCCTTCGATCTGGAATTCGAGCGCCCGGCGCACCCCGGCCTCGCTGAGGATGCGGGTGCCGTTCGAGACACCGCCATTGGCGACCAGCGACTGCACCACCGCAACCGATCGGGCATTGCCATGGCCATTGGCCGCCGGGATTTCGGCGCCGCGCCAGGCGCGGGTCCGGGTTTCCAGCGGGTTGACGGCGGGGTTGGTCGCCATCTTGGCGGTCAGCGGCCGGTCGGACATGTCGGCGATCCCCTGGCCCGCCGGCGGCGGGATCAGCACGGCGACGCGATCATCCTCGCTGGCCGGCAGCCCGACGTGGAAATCGGCACCCAGCGGCGCGGCGATTTCGGTGCGGAACACCGTGCCGAGCGTCGCGCCGGTGATGCGGCGGACGACTTCACCGACCAGATAGCCCTGGGTGATGCCGTGATAGCCAGGCGCCGTGCCCGGCTCCCAGAACGGGGCCTGCGCCGCGAGCAGGCCGGTGACCTTGTCCCAATCGTAGAGGTCGTCCTTCGTCACCCGCTCCTTGAAGCCCGACAGGCCAGCGCTGTGCGACATCAGCTGCGCGACGTTCACGGCGGCCTTGCCGTTGGCGGCGAATTCGGGCCAGTAATCGGCGACCGGGCGCGAAAAATCGAGCTCTCCGCGGTCGGCGAGCAAAAGCGCGGTCAGGGCGCACATCGTCTTGGTGGTCGAATAGACGTTGACGATCGTGTCGCGTTCCCAGGGTTTGCCGGTTTCGGCATCGGCGACCCCGGCCCAGAGATCGACGACGATCTCGCCATCCTTGGTCGCGCAGAAGCTGGCACCGACATCGCCCGCCCCGGCGAAATTGGCCGCAAAGGCGGAACGGACGGCGTCGTAACGCGGGTCGACATGGCCGTGGATCTGCATGGGTCTCTCCGGTGCGGTCAGATGAAGATTTCGGCAGGCAGCGGCGGCGGGCCGATCAACCGCGCATGGGTTTTCAGGGCATAGCGATCGGTCATCCCGGCGATGAAATCGGCAACATGGCGGGCGCGGGCGGGCTCGTCGGCGGGCGTGGCAGCGGCCCAGTCGCCGGGCATGGCGGCGGGGTCGGCATGGAGGGCCGCGAACAGCCCGGTGACGACATCGCGCGACGGATCACGCAGCGCTGCGACCTGCGGGTGCCGGTACATGCGGGCACGCAGAAAACCCTTCAGCACCGCGGCTTCGGCAGCCATGGCCGCCGACATCGCCACCAAAGGTCGTCCGGCAGAGCGCACATCGGCGACCGATTGGGGGGCCGCCGCCGCCAGCCGCGCGCGGGTCTCGGTCAGCAGGTCGGCGGTCATCCGGCCGATCTGTTCGCGCACCAGTTCGGGGACCAGCCGGCGCCGCGCCGTCAGCCCCGGCCAGCGCGCGGTGACGGCAGCGAGGCTGGCAGCGGTGAAGGGCACGGCGGCGGCCACGTCATCGATGCCAAACAGGCCGGCACGGATGCCATCGTCGAGATCGTGATTGTCATAGGCGATGTCGTCGGCGAGCGCCGCGACCTGCGCCTCCAGTCCCGCATGGCTGGCAAGATCGAGCGGCCATTGGGCATCGGCCTCCGCCATCGCCCAGGTCGGCGCCAGGATGGGGCCATTGTGCTTGGCCAGCCCCTCCAGCGTTTCCCAGCTGAGGTTGAGACCGTCCCAGCCCGGGTATCGGCTTTCCAGCCGGGTGACGATGCGCAGCGTCTGGGCGTTGTGATCGAAACCGCCATAGGGCGCGAGTGCGGCTTCGAGCGCGTCCTCGCCGGAATGGCCGAACGGCGGGTGGCCAAGATCGTGCGCCAGCGCCAGCGCTTCGGTGAGGTCTTCATCAAGGCCGAGCGCGCGCGCCAGAGTGCGGGCGATCTGCGCGACCTCTAGGCTGTGCGTCAGGCGGACACGGAAATGGTCGCCATCGGGCGCCACGAACACCTGCGTTTTGTAACGCAGGCGGCGGAAGGCGCTGGAATGGATGATGCGGTCGCGGTCGCGCTGGAACGGCGTCCGGGTGGCGGACGCCGGTTCGGGGTGGCGGCGCCCGCGCGATTGCGCGGGATCGGTGGCGTAGGGGGTCACATGCACATCATTTGGCGAGGTCCGCGTCGAACGCTGTCGTCATGACCGGCGTGTCGGTGACAGTGACCGAATAGCGCGGCGCCGGCGCCGGCTGCATGACGCCGCCAACTTCGATGAAGGTGCCGCGCGCCGCATTGTGCGGATGCGACGGCGCTTCGGCCATGCTCAGCACCGGAGCGAAGCAGACGTCGGTCATCTCCATCAGCGCGCACCATTCGTCGCGACTTTTGGTCAGGAACAGCGCCGTCAGCCGCGCCTTCAATGGCCCCCATTGGCTGCGGTCCATCTGGGCGTCGAACGCCGGATCGTCGGCCAGGCCGGCAAGGCGGCGCAGCTCGGCATAGAATTGCGGTTCGAGGCTGCCGATGCTGATCCATTTGCCGTCGCCGGTTTCATAGGTGTCGTACATGTGGGCGCCGGTATCGAGCAGATTGGTGCCGCGGTCGTCCGTCCACATGCCGTTGGCGCGGAACCCCCAGATCATGCTCATCAAGGTTGCGGCACCGTCGGTCATCGCGGCGTCGATGACCTGGCCCCGGCCGGTCTTTTGCGCGTGCAGCAGCGCGCTGACCATGCCGAAAGCCAGCATCATGCCGCCGCCGCCGAAATCCCCCACCATGTTGATCGGCGGTGTCGGTTTTTCTCCGGCGCGGCCATAGGCGTGGAGCGCGCCGGCGAGCGCGATATAGTTGATGTCATGCCCGGCCGCCTGGGCATAGGGCCCGAACTGTCCCCAGCCGGTCATCCGGCCATAGACGAGCCGCGGATTGTCGGCGAGCAGCACGTCCGGGCCGAGGCCGAGGCGTTCGGTGACGCCGGGGCGAAACCCCTCGATCAAGCCGTCGGCGGACTTGACCAGATCGCGCACCTTTGCCTTGCCCTCGGCCGATTTCAGATCGACCCCGACCAGCCGGCGGGACCGCAGCAATGGATCACGCGCGTCGATCCGCGCCCCGGAGCGATCGACACGGATCACCTCCGCGCCATGGTCGGCGAGCATCATCGCGGCGAACGGCCCCGGCCCGATGCCCGCGAGTTCGATGATGCGAAGGCCTGCAAGCGGTCCGGCCATGTCCTTGATCTCCCCAACGGCGTGTCGCCCCTCCCTGCCAGCCGTGCCGCGCACGTCAAGCAGTTCGATTGGGCAGGTGGTTGACGGTGTGAACACGATTCGATATTTCCGGAATTATGGAAATATCAGCCATGGTCGATCGGCTGGCGGCGCTGGCGCAGCCGCACCGGCTGGCGGTGTTCCGCCTGCTGGTGGTTGCCGGCCCGGAGGGTCGGGCCGCCGGTGACATCGCCGATGCGATCGGCCTGCCGGCGTCGTCCCTGTCGTTCCATCTGGCGCACCTGAAACGCGCCGGGCTGGTGACGGCCGTGCGCGACGGCCGGTCGCTGCGCTATGCTGCCGATTTCGGCGCCATGCGCGGGCTGGTCGATTTCCTGACCGACAATTGCTGTGCCGGGGCGGCATGTGGCCCCGATCTGGAAAGGCTGATCGCATGAAGCGAATGCATGTTCATGTCGGCGTCGATGACCTCGCCGCTTCCACCCGATTCTACACGGCGCTGTTCGGCGCAGAGCCCAGCGTCGCGCGCACCGATTATGCCAAGTGGATGCTCGACGACCCTTGCGTGAATTTCGCCATCTCGGTCGGCCATGCCGGCCGGGGCATCGAACATCTCGGCATCCAGGTCGAAACGCCGGCGGAGCTGGCCGAAGTCTACGGCCGGTTGCAGGCGGCGGGGCGTCCGGTGCTGGAAGAGGGTGCCGCGCGTTGCTGCTATGCGACGTCGGAAAAGAACTGGATCAGCGACCCGCAGGAAATAGTCTGGGAGGCATTCCTGACCCATGGCGAGACGACCGACTATGGCAGCGACCCCGCGCTCGCTGTCCTCGCGTCGCCCAATGCCGCGCCGGGGTCGTGCTGCGCGCCGGTGCTGACACCGACGCCGACGCCGACGCCGACACAATCCGGATGCTGCGCATGACCGTCACCATCTGGCACAACCCGAACTGCGGCACCTCGCGCAACGTCTTGGCGATGATCCGCGCGACCGGTGTGGAGCCGGTCATCGTCGACTATATCAGGACGCCGCCCGATGCGGCGACGCTGGCGCAGGTCGCGGCCGCGATCGGCGGCGCCGCGGCGCTGTTGCGGACCCGGGGCACGCCCGCCGAGGCGATGGGCCTTGTCGGTGCCGATGATGCAACGATCCTGGCGGCGATGGCGCGCGAGCCGATCCTCATCAACCGTCCGGTGGTGATCACGCCGCGCGGCACCGTGCTAGCGCGGCCGTCCGAAACCGTGCTGCCACTGCTTGGCGGTGCCCTGCCCGCCGATTTCCGCAAGGAAGACGGCGCGCCGGCATTGCCACCCGCATGATCCGGCCGGCATTGCCCGGCGACGCCGCCGCCATCGCCGCAATTTATGCACCTGAAGTGCTGGGCGGCACCGCGACCTTCGAGATCGACGCGCCCGATGCGACCGAAATAGCACGGCGGATGGCACGCGTTGCGGCGGCCGGCTGGCCGTGGCTGGTCCACGAGGACGCCGGCGCCATCGGCGGTTTCGCCTATGCCAGCCAGTTCCGCGACCGCCCGGCCTATGCGCACAGCTGCGAAACTTCGGTCTATATCGCGCCGGCCTTGCAACGACGCGGAGCCGGACGCGCCCTGATGGCGGCGCTGGTCACGTCAGCTGCGGACGCCGGATTTCGCCAGATGATCGCGGTGATCGGAGACAGCGGCAATGCCGCCTCGATCGGGCTTCACCGGGCATGCGGCTTTGCCGAGGTCGGCCGCTTGACCGACGTCGGGCACAAGTTCGGACGCTGGCTCGATGTCGTCTATATGCAGCGCGGGATCGGCGCATGACCGGCAAGCCTGCACGCCTGTCCTTTCTCGACCGCTGGCTGACGCTCTGGATCTTTGCAGCAATGGCGCTCGGGCTCGCCCTGGCGACTCTGGTGCCCGGCTTGCCCGCGGCGCTCGATGCGCTCAGCATCGGGACGACCAACATACCGATCGCTGCCGGGCTGATCCTGATGATGTACCCGCCGCTGGCGCG
Organism: Polymorphobacter fuscus; assembly: GCF_011927825.1. Lineage (NCBI taxonomy): Bacteria > Pseudomonadati > Pseudomonadota > Alphaproteobacteria > Sphingomonadales > Sphingosinicellaceae > Sandarakinorhabdus > Sandarakinorhabdus fusca. The sequence goes on from NZ_JAATJI010000001.1 coordinate 1,343,921, forward strand.
GGTCCGCTATGCAGAACTGCCGCGGGTGTTCGCCGACAAGCGTGTGCTGGTCCTGTCGCTGGTGCAGAACTGGATCATCGGCCCGGTGCTGATGTTCGCGCTGGCCGCATTCTTCCTTGGTGACCAGCCCGAATATATGACCGGGCTGATCCTGATCGGGCTGGCGCGGTGCATCGCCATGGTGCTGGTGTGGAACCAGCTGGCGCGCGGCGACAACCAATATGTGGCGGGGCTGGTGGCATTCAATTCGGTGTTCCAGCTACTGTTCTTCAGCGGCTATGCCTGGTTCTTCCTCACTGTCCTGCCGCCGGTGTTCGGATTGGAAGCGAGCGTTGTCGATATCGACTTTGCCACCATCGCGATCGCTGTCGCGATCTATCTGGGGCTGCCCTTCGCGGCGGGCTGGTTGAGCCGCACCGTGCTGACGGCGCGGCGCGGCACCGACTGGTATGAAAATCGCTTCCTGCCCCGCATCGCGCCGATCACCCTGGCGGCGCTGCTGTTCACCATCACCGCGATGTTCAGCCTGAAGGGTGACGACATCACGCGCCTGCCGTTCGACGCGCTGCGCATCGCCGTGCCGCTGACGCTGTACTTCCTCATCCAGTTCGGTGTCAGCTTCGTCCTCGGCCGCTGGATCGCCGGCGATTACCCGCGTACCACCGCCATCGCCTTCACCGCGGCGGGCAACAATTTCGAACTGGCGATCGCTGTCGCCATCGCCAGCTTCGGCCTGGCGTCACCGGTGGCCTTTGCAGCGGTCATCGGTCCGCTCGTCGAAGTGCCGGTGCTCGTGCTGCTGGTCAGCGTATCGCTCTGGCTCGGGCGACGCTGGTTCAACCCCGCACCAGCCCCGACATCGGCCTGACCGACCCTGCGAACACCCGCCGCGCCACCCGCATCGGATCCAGCGCGAAATGTTCGGCGGCAAGCCCGGCGAACAGTGCACGCAAGTCTGTGGTCGCGGCAAGATCGCGGCCGTCGAACAGCTTTGCCGGCGCCAGCCCCGGCCAATCGGTGACGACCCGCCCGCCCTTTACCGCACCGCCGGCAACCATCGCGACGCCGCCGGTGCCGTGATCGGTGCCGCCGGTGCCGTTCGGCGCCGCGGTGCGGCCGAACTCGGTGGCGGCGATGACGACGGTGTGCGCCCAGTCGGCGCCGAGCCCATCCTTCAGCGCCGCGATGACCGTGTCGAGCTGCCGCAACTGGGCGTTCAGCCGCCCGGCCTGGCCGCTGTGCGTGTCCCAGCCGTTCAATTCGATCACGGCGATGCGGGCACCGTGCGGCTTGGCCAGAAAGGTCGCTGCCAGGCGGCCGAGCCCGGCCGGATTGGCTTTGCCCCGCGCATCGGCGCCCGCAAGGGTGCGGGCCGCGAGCGCGTCCGACCATAGCCTGTGCAGTTGCGGATCGGCGGCATAGAGCATGCCGGCCCGCGCGAGCAGGTCGTCATCGGCGGTGGCAAGCTGCGACGGCGCAAAGGCTGTCGCCGTGGCAGTGCCGCGCAGCGCCATCGGCAGTGTCTGCGCGAGCGCAATCGCCGGCTCCCCCGTTGCCGGCAGCAGCGGCAGCAACCGGTTGAGCCAACCGTCCTTGCGCGCATAGGCTGCCGTACCCCCCGTTTCGAGGACATTCTGGGCGTCGAAATGCGAGCGCTCGCGATAGGGCGAGGCGATGGCGTGGACGAACAGCGCCTCGCCCCGGGCATAAAGTGCGCCGGTCTGCGCCAGCGCCGGATGCAGGGCGAAATCCGGACCCAGCGGCAGCGGCACCCCGGCATCGGGCGGTGGTCCGAAATTGCCGCGCAGCGCCGCATAAGCGGGATCGCCGACCGGCATCACCGCCGCGAGCCCATCCATCGCGCCGCGCAGGATTATGAAGACCAGCCGCCGGTCGGTGGCAGCGGCAGCGAGCGCCAGCTGCGGCGTCAGCCATGTCGCGGCACCCAATCCGAGGAAAAGCCGGCGGTCGATCATGTCATCGCCTCAGGAATTCCGGCGCGGCGAGGAGCAGCGCCAGCCCCTGCTGCGGCGACGCGGCGCGGCCGACGGCCTGCGCCGTCGCCGCCGTCAGCACGCCGGGCAGGATATGCGGCGCGAGCGCGCGGGCATCGATCCGGTCGCCGATCCGCGCCGCAAGGCGACCGGCAACTTCGACCCGGCGCAGCAGCGCATCCGGTGCGGCCCAGCTGGCGGCGATGTCGTCCCATCCCGCCGGCGAGCCCGACCGCCAGACCTGCTGTCCGAGTTCCGACAAGGCCCCCGCCAGGCGCAGGTCCGGTGTCGCCGTCGCACCGGTGGCGCGCAGCGCGGAAATCGTCCAGTCCCACGGCGTCTTGAACTTGGGCTGCGCCGGCGCCCACGCCTCGGGCGACGCGACGAGCACGCGATAGACGGCCATCAGGTCGCCACCGCTGGCAACATGCGCCGCTGCCAGCCGATCGACCAGCGCTGGCGGCGGCACATCGGCAACAAAATGCCGGGCCAGCTTGGTGGCCAGGTGCCGCGCTGTCGCCGGGTGCACGGCGAGATCGGCGAGCATGGCACGGGCCTGCGCTTCACCCGTGCCGGCATAGCGCTGACCCAGCAACTGCCGGGGCCCGGGCTCGTGCCAGCCCGGCTGGAACACAAAGGCACCGTCCGGCGCCGCCTGCCCGGCCGGGCCGCGCACGAAGCCGCCAACGCTCCAGCCGGTCAGCGCGCGTGCCATTTCCTGGACATCGGCCTGGCTGTAGCCACTGCCGACGCCGAGCGTGTGCAGTTCCAGGATTTCGCGGCCGAGATTTTCGTTGAGGCCGGGCTGCCGCGGCGCGCCACGCTGGCGGGCGGCGTCCGCGACCGGGGATTCCGGGCCGATCGCCTGCGCCTGATCGAGATAGAGCAGCATCGCCGGATGGCGCGCCGCCGCCTGCAACAGGTCGACGAAGCGCCCGGCGATGTGCGGGCGGATGGCTTCGAATTCGAACGGCCCGGCAAGGCCGGCTGTCTGCAGCTTTTCGATCGACACGGAAAAATGGTTCGACCAGAAATGGACAAGCCGTTCCGGAAACGGTGCCGGTGTCGTCAGTGCAGCAGCGATGCGGCCATTGACCTGGTCGCCATAGGCGCGCGTGTAGAGCCGGCGCAGTTCCTGCCGCCGATTGGCCTCGTCGGGCGGCGTCGCGCTGGTCGCCGTCGCGGTGGGGGCGGCCATGGACGCCGCGACCATGTCACGCCGCAGCCTCAGCCGCTGCTGTTCCAGAAAGCTGCGAAAATGCGCCGCCATCTGCGCAGAGCCGGGCAGCGCGGCAATGGCCGGCGGGCGCGGATCGAAGCGATCGAACTGGGCCAGCAGGTCGGCGCGGGGATCGGCCGGCGGCGGGTCGTCGGCGCGCAAGCCGAGGCCGAACCGGTTGCCGGCAATTGCGAACGTATCAGGCGACGGGGGAGCCATGATGACCTTACGCCCCCGAAGGCAGGAAACCCCCGGCCAAGGCCGGGGGGTCAGGCGATCAGTTGTTGACCTGGCGCTTGAAGAACGGCGGGATGTCGACGTCGGATGCCGCCGGCGGCGTCGGTTCGGGCGCCAGCGTCGGGGTCGGTGCCGGACGGGCTTTGGGACCGCGCGACATATTCAGCATCTTTTCGAACAGCGACATCGGCCGTTCTTCCTCGACGGCGACCGGGGGTGCGATCGGCACGACGACGGGAGCAACCGGCTCGGGAACCGGCGCCGCAACCTCGTCCTCGTCGATGCGCTCGGCAACGACACCCAGGTCCATCTCGACCGGCTCGGGCACAACGTCCGCAACGGGCTCGGTCACGGCGGCGGCAACAGGTTCCGGCACCGATACCGCGGGGGTTGTCGCCGGGGCGGCGGCAGCAACGGGCGGCATCGTGAAGATGCTCGGCTGCGCGGCAAAGCCCGAATCCACCCGGGGGCGCGACGCCGGTGCCGGTGCGGGCGCCGCCGCGCGCGTCGCGGCGTCGATGCCGGTGGCGACGACGGAGACGCGCATGATGCCATCGAGGTTCTTGTTGAACGCCGATCCGACGATAATGTTGGCTTCGGGGTCGACCATGTCGCGGATATAGGTCGCGGCCTCGTCGACCTCCATCAGGCGCAGATCCTCGCCGCCGGTGATGTTGATGATGACACCCTTGGCACCGCGCATCGAAACTTCATCGAGCAGCGGGTTGGCGATGGCCTTTTCAGCGGCTTCGAGCGCGCGGCGCTCGCCGGTCGCTTCGCCCGTCCCCATCATCGCCTTGCCCATTTCGGACATGACGGTGCGGATGTCGGCGAAATCGAGGTTGATGAGGCCCGGCATGATCATCAGGTCGGTGATGCCGCGCACGCCCTGGTGCAGCACCTGGTCGGCCATGGCGAACGCGTCCTTGAAGGTCGTGTTGGCGTTGGCGATGAGGAACAAATTCTGGTTGGGGATGATGATCAGCGTGTCGACATGCTTTTGCAGCTCGGCAATGCCTTCCTCGGCGGCGCGCATGCGCTTGTTGCCTTCGAAGGTGAAGGGCTTGGTGACGACGCCGACGGTAAGGATGCCCTTTTCGCGCGCGGCGCGGGCGACCACCGGGGCGGCGCCGGTGCCGGTACCGCCGCCCATGCCGGCGGCGATGAAGCACATGTGCGCGCCTTCGAGGCTGGTTTCGAGCTGGTCGAGCGTTTCTTCCGCCGCTGCCCGCCCGATCTCCGGCCGGGCGCCGGCGCCCAACCCCTGCGTGATCTTCATGCCGAGCTGGATGCGCGTTTCGGCCTTGCTGGCGGCCAGCGACTGGGCGTCGGTGTTGGCGACGATGAAGTCGACACCCTGAAGATCGGCGGCGATCATGTTCGCCACCGCGTTACAGCCGGCGCCGCCGACCCCGACAACGGTGATCCGCGGCTTCAGCTCGGTCAGTTCGGGACGTTCGAATTCCAGCATCTCGTGTCTCCCCTTCAGGGTTGCATACTATATAAGCGATTCATGTTCCAAGCGGGATCACAGGCTGCCCCGTAGTTTTTCGATCATTTGCGCCAGACGCCCGCCGCTGCGCGTCGAACTGGGCAAGGCCGGCGCATGCCAGACGTCGGGGACCTCGTTGGCCGCGAACAGCACCAGCCCGGCCAGCGTCGCAAAGGCCGGCCCGCCCTGCGCCGGCGGCAGCCCGGTCAGCCCGCGCGGCCGGCCGATGCGGACGTTGCGGTTGAGCGCGCCGGCGGCGAAATCGGCGATGGCGCGCAGTTCGGCCCCGCCGCCGGTCAGCACCACCTGCCGCGCCTGCGGACCGACAAAACCGAGCATGTCGAGCTTGATCGCCACTTCGCGGAACAAGAGGTCGAGCCGGTGGCGAATGACGCCGATGATCTGCGCCTTGGGCACGCGGGTCGGTTCGGCCATGCCATCGTCGGTCATCGGCGGCACTTCGACGGCGTCGTGATTGTCCTTGGGCACGGTCACGGCGGCGCCATCGAGCGCCTTCAACCGCTCGGCGTGGCTGCGGCGCGTGGAAAAGGCAGCGGCAAGGTCGTTGGTGATGTCGTGCGCGCCCATCGGAATGGCGGCGACGCCGACGAGCATGCCGAACATGTGGACGGCGATGGTCGTCACCCCGGCGCCGATCTCGATCAGCGCGACGCCCAGTTCGCGTTCCTCGCGCTCCAGCGTCGACAGGCTGGCGGCGAGCGGCGAGGCAACGAGCGACTTCAGCCCGATATGGGCGTTGCGAATGGCACGATCGAGGTTCTTCAGCGGCGGCGTGTCGGCGGTGACGACATGGATGTCCATGCCCAGCCGGTCGGCATGAAAACCGAGCGGGCTTTCCACCCCCGGTTGCCCATCGAGCGCGTAAAGCGCCGGCTGGGCGTGGACGACGGTACGGCTGCCGGGGTTGATCCGGGCGCGGCCGGCCTCGCGCAGCGTCACCATGTCGGCGGCGGTGATGCTGGCCCCGGCGATGTCGATCTCGGCCGTGGCGACATCGCTGCCCAGATTGCCCGCCGAGATGGAGGCATAGACATATTCGACCTGCACCCCGGCGGCGCGTTCGGCCTGGTCCATGGCGCCGCGAATGGCGGCTTCGGTGCGTTCGAAATCGGTGACCAGGCCGCGACGCAAGCCGGCACAGGGCTTCTGGCCGGTGCCGATGACGCGCGGTTCCCCGTCGGGCCCGGCAATGGCGATCAGCGCCGCGACCTTGGAGGTGCCGACATCGAGGACGGCGATGGTGCGTTCCCCGCCGCGCGGCGGCAGCAGTGGCACCTTGGGGGTGAGGATGGCCATGGGTCAGGTCATTTCCATCGGGGGGGCGTCATATCGTCAACGGCTTTGCCTTGGCAGCCGCGGCCGCCTTTGCGGCCTTGGCATTGGCGTCGAGCGCATCCTTGACCGCCGCACCGCCGACAATCATGCGACCAGGCAGGCGCATGTCGAAGCGTTCGAAGCGACGGCCGAGCAGCCCGGACCCGTCCGCACCGCCTGCCGACCCCTGGTCGAGGCGGGCGAATGTCGCCAGGGCATGGCCGGCCGCCGCCGGCGTATCGGGCAGCGACAGCGTCTCCCCGGTCTTGAACTTCAGGTCCCAGCGGCGGCCGCCGACCAGCACCGCGGCATCGACCTTGGGCGCCAAAGTCGGCGCCGTTGCCGCCAGGGTCAGGAACTCGCGCACCCGGGTGTTGGCGCCGGGCCCGACCACGAGGGGCAGGTTGGCGAAACGTTCGAGCCGATCGTGCGTCAAGGTCACGCCGCTGATGTCGATCACCTGCAGGCGCCGGCGATGCTGCCACAGCGCCACCGGGCGGCGTTCGGTAATGGCAATGGCGAGCGTATCGGGAAGCCGGCGGCTGACGCTGGCGTCGGCCACCCAGGGCAGGTTGCGCAAACGGTCGCGAATGGCGCCGAGATCGCTGGTCAGCATGGCGTTGTCCCGACCCGGGAGTGCCGCCTGATAGACCGGCAACAGTGCCAGTTCGCGGGTGCCGGTGACTTCGACATGGCGGATTTCAAGGCCGGCAACCGCGCTCTGGCGGACGATTTCCTCGCCGGCGCGCGTCCAGACGCCCATCAGGCCGGCAACCACGATGCCCGCAAGCGCCGCCAGCACGCCGACGGTGATGGCGACGTTGCGGCGCAGGGCCGGCCGGCTGACCGGCAACGCGACGGTGGCCGGCCGCGGCGCCGGGCGCGCGACGGGTTTGCGTACTGGTGCCTTCGCACCGCGTTTGAGGACGGTCGTCGTCATTCGAGCGCCGCGTCGATCAGTCGTTGGACAAGCATTTCATACGAGATGCCGCGATATTTCGCCTGTTCGGGGACCAGGCTGAGCGGTGTCATTCCGGGCTGGGTATTGACCTCGAGCAGATAGAGCCCCGCCTCCCCCTGGTCCGGGTCCCAGCGGAAGTCCGATCGCGACGTGCCCTTGCAGCCGAGCGCGCGATGGGCAGCCAGCGCCATGTCGAGGCAGGCGGCGGTGATCTGTGCAGGCAGGTCGGCGGGGCATTGGTGCCGGGTCAGGCCATCGGTGTATTTGGCGTCATAATCGTAAAAGCCGGTCGTCGGGATCAGTTCGGTCACCGCCAGCGCTTCGTCGCCCAGGATGGCGACGGTCAGTTCCTTGCCGGCGATGAAGGGCTCGGCGAGCAGCGTCGCAAAGGCCTGCCAGGGGCCCGCGACAGCACGGCCGATGGGGTTGCCGTAATTGGAGGCATCGGTCACGATGGCGACGCCGACCGAGGACCCCTCGTTGACCGGCTTGAGGACATAGGGCCGCGGCAGCGGATCCTGCACAAACAGCGCTTCCGAGGCGACCATCACGCCTTCGGGCATGCGCACGCCCTGCGGCACCAGGATGCGCTTGGTCAGTTCCTTGTCGATGGCGATGGCCGAGGTGGTGACTCCGCTGTGGGTGTAGCGCAGCCCGAGAATGTCCATCAGCCCCTGGATGCTGCCGTCTTCCCCCGGTGTGCCGTGCAATGCGTTGAACACCACATCGGGTGCGGCCGCCGTCAACGCGGCGGCGACGTCGCGGTCCATGTCGATCTCGGTCACGTCATGGCCCAGGGCGCGGCAGGCGGCAGCAATGCCGCGACCCGATGTCAGCGACACTTCGCGTTCGGCGGACCAGCCGCCCATCAGCACCGCGACCTTCACAGCTTGACCCCTACCCGCTCGATTTCCCATTCCAGATCGACCCCCGACTGCGCCTTTACCCGGGCGCGGACTTCGTCGCCCAACGCCTCGATATCGGCGCTGGTGGCGTCGCCGGTGTTGATAAGGAAATTGGTGTGTTTTTCGCTGACCTGGGCGCCGCCGATCGTCAGCCCGCGGCACCCTGCGGCATCGACGAGCTGCCAGGCCTTGTGGCCCATGGGGTTCTTGAAGGTCGACCCGCCGGTGCGTGAACGCAGCGGCTGCGACGCTTCGCGTTCGGCGGCGATCCGGTCCATTTCGGCGCCGATGACCGCCTTGTCACCGGGCGTGCCGCGGAACAGCGCCTCGACGACGATATCGCCGGGGGGCAGTGCCGAATGGCGGTAGCGGAAGCCGAAATCGCCGGCGGGGAGCGTTTCGATGGTGCCGTCGCGGCGGACGACGGTGGCCTCGACAAGGATGTCGGCGACATCGCGGCCATAGGCGCCGGCGTTCATCCGCACCGCGCCGCCGGCCGTGCCGGGGATGCCGCGCAGGAATTCGAGGCCAGCCAGCGACGCATCGCGCGCGGCGCTGGCGACGGTGATGCCCATGGCGGCCGCACCGGCACGGATGTGCACGCCTTCGATCGCGACCCTGGCGAAGGATTTGGGCAGTCGGATGGTGACGCCGGGCAAGCCGCCGTCGCGGACGATCAGGTTGGAGCCGACGCCGACGGGAAACACCGGCACCGCCGGATCGAGCGCTGCGAGAAATTGCGCGAGGTCAGCGACGTCGCGCGGCCGCACCAGCCATTGCGCCGCGCCGCCGGTGCGGAACCAGATGAAATCGGCAAAGGACGCGTCGGGTTCGGTGCTGCCGGCAAGTGGCGGCAGCGCACGGGGCGACAAGACGTCCGCAGCCGTCATCCGTCGCGCGCCTTGCCGATGGCGTCGGCGAGGCCAGCCGCCCATTTGGTGATGTCGCCGGCGCCGAGACAGACGACAAGATCGCCGGGCTGGGCATCGATCGCCAGTTGGCGCGCCAGTTCGTCGGCGCCGGCGACGGCGCTGGCGGCGCGGTGGCCGGCGCCCTGCAGGCCCGACACCAGCGCGGCGGCATCGACGCCGTCGATCGCCGCTTCGCCGGCGGCATAGACCGGGGCGACATAGACCGCGTCGGCGTCGTTGAAGGCGCCCTGGAATTCGGCCATCAGGTCGCGCAGCCGCGTGAAACGGTGCGGCTGCACCACAGCGAGCACGCGGCCGACGCCGACGCCTTCGCGCGCTGCCGCCAGCACGGCGCGGATTTCCACGGGATGATGGCCGTAATCGTCGATGATCGTCACGCCGCCGGTCTCGCCGACCTTCGTGAAACGCCGCTTGACCCCGCCGAAGCGCGCGAAACCATCGCGGATGGCGTCGTCGCCGATGCCGAGCTCGACCGCCACCGCAACCGCCGCCAGCGCGTTCTGCACATTGTGACGGCCGGGCATCGGCAGCATCAGCGCCTCGATCCGCCGCGACCCGTCGCGCAGCCGCACCGTCACGTCGAAGCGGTTGCCGCCCGGCACCGGCGTCACATCATCGCCGCGCACATCGGCGGTGGCGGAAAAGCCATAGGTGATGATGCGGCGGTCGGGGACGCGCGACAGCAGCGCCTGCACTTCGGGGTGGTCGATGCACAGCACGCCGGCGCCGTAGAAGGGCACGGCGTTGACGAACTGGCGAAAGCCTTCGCGGACCTTGTCGAAATCCCCCCAATGGTCGAGATGTTCGGGGTCGATATTGGTGACGATGCCGATGGTGCCGCCCAGTCGCAGGAAGCTGCCGTCGCTTTCATCGGCTTCCACCACCATCCATTCGCCTTCGCCGAGCCGGGCGTTCGAACCATAGGTGTTGATGATGCCGCCGTTGATGACGGTGGGGTCGAGGTTGCCCGCATCGAGCAACGCCGCCACCATCGACGTCGTCGTCGTCTTGCCATGGGTGCCCGCCACCGCGACGCAGGACTTCAGCCGCATCAGCTCGGCGAGCATTTCGGCACGGCGCACGATCGGGATGCGCTTCGCCTGCGCCGCGACGACTTCGGGATTGTCGCGGCGGATCGCTGTCGAGGTGACGACCACGGCGGCGTCGGCCACATTGGCAGCGTCCTGGCCGATGAAGACCTTGATGCCCTTTTCGCGCAGCCCGGCGATGACATAGCCTTCGGCGCTGTCCGAGCCCTGCACGGTGAAGCCCAGGTTGGCCATCACTTCGGCGATGCCCGACATGCCGATGCCGCCGATGCCGATGAAGTGAATGATGCCGATATCGGTGCGGAAGCCCGAGGCTTTGCCGGCGACGTTCATGAGCGGGTTCCGGTGGGAGGAGGGTTGTCGCCGATGGCGATGACGAGGTCGGCGAGCCGCGCCGCCGCATCGGGGTGACCGACGCTGCGCGCGCCGGCGGCCGCAAGGCCGAGCGCTTTCGGGTGCCCGAGCCAGTCGGTCAAGGCCTGCGCGAGCCGTTCTGCGGTGAACTGCGGCTGGGGGATGACGACCGCCCCGCCGGCGGCGGCGAGCGCCCGGGCATTGTCGGTCTGATGGTCGTCGGTCGCGATCGGCAGCGGCACCAGAATCGCCGGACGGCCGGCGACGGCGAGTTCGGCCACCGTCGATGCCCCCGAACGGGCGATGACGACATGGGCAGCGGCGATGGCGCGCGGCAGATCGGGGAAATAGGCGCGGATGTCGGCGGCGACGCCGGCGCCGGCATAGGTGGCGCCGACCATCGCCGCATCCTCGTCGCGGCCCTGGTGGACGACATGGAGGCGGGCCCGCAGCGCCTCGGGCAGCAGCGCGACGGCGGCGGGGACGATGGTGTTGAGGATCGCGGCGCCCTGGCTGCCGCCGGTGACGAGCAGATGCAGATCGGCCGCATCGGCATCGAACGGCACGGCGCGGGCGGCGATGACATCGGCGCGCACCGGGTTGCCGGTCATCACCGTCTTGCCGGCCCAGCCGGCATCGAGCCGGCGGACGCTGGCATAGCTGGTGGCGATGCGGGCGACCCGCGGCGCCAGGAAGCGGTTGACGCGGCCGAGGACGGCGTTCTGTTCATGGACAAGGCTCGGCAGCCGCAGCGACAGCGCCGCCAGCAGCGACGGCAGCGCCGGATAGCCACCGAAGCCGATGATGGCGGCGGGCTTCAAATCGCGGAACAGTGCCCGCGCCGCGCTGCGGCCGCGCCAGATGCTCAGCGCCACGGCAGGCAATGTCTTCCACCCCGATCGCCCCGGCGAGCCGCTGTCGACGACGGTGCGCGGCACGCCGTCGAACAGGCCGGGAAAACGCAGGCCGCGGGCATCGGTGACCAGGTGCACGGCAGCCCCCCGGGCGCGCAATTCCTGCGCCAGCACATGCGCCGGCACCATGTGCCCGCCGGTGCCGCCCGCCGCGAGGACATAGAGCGCCGTCATGCGCGCCAGCGCTCGGCATAGGGCGAGGCATTGCGATAGGGGTTGCGCCGGGTGAGCGCCAGCAACAGCCCCATGCCCATGCACAGCGCCAGGAACGACGACCCGCCGTGGCTGATGAACGGCAGCGTCATGCCCTTGGACGGCAGCAGCTTGAGGTTGACCATCATGTTGATCGTCGCCTGCAGGCCGAACTGCGTGGCAAGGCCGGCGGCAGCGAGGAAGGCAAAGGGGTCTTCCTCGTCGAGCAGCAGGATGAAGGTGCGGACGACGATGGCGATGTAGAGCATGGCGATGACGAGGCAGGCGATCATGCCGAACTCCTCGCCGATCACCGAGAAGATGTAATCGGTCTGCGCCTCGGGCAGGCGGAACTTCATCTGCCCCTCGCCCGGACCGACACCGAACAGCCCGCCGGCGCGAAAGCAATCGAGCGCCTTGTCGATCTGGTAGGTGTCACCACCGCCGGTCAGGAACTTGTCGATGCGCGAGGCGACATGGTCGACGGTCAGATAGGCAAGGCCCATTCCGAGCGTCGCGACCGTCGCCAGCGCCACCAGCACCCAGATCGACATTCCGGCCAGCATTGCCTGCACCAGCCACACCGCCATGATCAGCGCCGTCTGGCCGAAGTCGGGCTGCTGGATCAACAGTGCGGCGACAACGATCACCAGGCCGAAGCTGAGCTGCATCGTCGGCAGGCTGCGATCTTCGAAACGCAGCGCCAGCAACCAGGCGGTGGTGACGATGAACAGCGGCTTGAAAAACTCCGACGGCTGGAACTGGAAGCTGCCGATCAGCAACCAGCGCTGCGCGCCGTTAGCGCCGGCACCGAAGAACGGCACCAGCATCAGGCAGACGAGCAGGACGACGGTGCCGACGATCGAAAAGCGCTTGGCCCAGGCAATCGGCAGCATCGACACGCCGAACATCACCGGCAGGCCGGCGACCACCCAGAAGATCTGGCGCTTGAGGAAAAACAGGTCCTCATATTTGAAGTTGCGGCCCGAAAGGCGCTGCGCCGCGGCCGGCGACGCCGCCGCCACCGCGATGATGCCGCAGGCGATAAGCACCAGCACCAGCGTGACGAGCAACTTGTCGACTGTCCAGAACCAGCGGCCGAGCGCGGTGCGATCGCCGCGCGAGAAGGTGGTTGCCGCCGGAGCCCAGGGACGCGATGCCATCAGAGGGCCTCCACCAGCGCGCGAAAGGCGTCGCCGCGTTGTTCGAAATCGCGAAACTGGTCGAAACTGGCGCAGGCCGGTGACAGCAGCACGGTGTCGCCGGCACGGGCGGCGGCAGTGGCAGCGGCAACGGCGGCGTCGAGCGTGCCCGCCATCACGACCGGCACGTGCGGTTGCAGGATGGGCGCGAACACCGGCGCGGCTTCCCCGATCAGATAGGCGGCAACAAGGCCGCCGAGGTGCGGCAGCACGGCATCGAGATCGGCACCCTTGGCACGGCCCCCGGCGATCCAGTGCGTGCGCGGAAAGGCCGCCAGCGCCGGCGCCGAGCTGTCGGGGTTGGTTGCCTTGCTGTCGTTGACATAAAGGACGCCGTTCCTGGTCGCGATCCGCTCCATGCGGTGGGCGAGACCGGGGTAGCTGGCAAGGCCGGCTGCGATCGCGTCCCCATCGAGCCCGAGCGCGGCGCAGGCGGCGGCCGCGGCGCGGGCGTTCTGCAGGTTGTGTGGCCCCTGCAGCGCCGGCCAGTCGGCCTGCGGCCCGATATCGACATCCTCGATGAAGGTGATGACCGGGTCCTCGGCGCCGTCCAGCACATCGAAATCGGCTTCGGCAAGGGCGCCGACGATGGCGGCGCGGCCGGGGGACTGCATGGCGAACAGCCGCGCCTTGGCGGCGACATAGGCGGCCATGCTACCGTGGCGGTCGAGATGATCGGGGGTGATGTTGAGCAGCACCGCGACGTCGCAATCGAGGCTGAAGGTCAGGTCGAGCTGATAGGATGACAGTTCGAGCACATAGACGCCGTGGTCCGGCAGCGGCTCCTGCGACAGGATCGGCAGACCGATGTTGCCCCCCATCCGCGCCGGCCGGCCCGCCGCGGTGAGGATATGATGGACCAGCGCGGTCGTCGTCGACTTGCCGTTGGTGCCGGTGATCCCGACGACCTTGTGCGGTGGCAGCGCGGCGCGCGCCTGGGCGAACAGTTCGATATCGCCGATCACCGGGATCGCGGCGGCCACAGCCTTGGCGAACAGCGGGGCATCATGGGGTACGCCGGGGGAGACGATGAGGGCGTCGAGGGCGGCAAGATCGGTATCGTGGAGGTTGGTGACGGTGCCGTCGAAGCGCGCGCGCGCCGCCTCGCCATCATCCCAGTTCAGCGTCGCCGCGCCCGATGCGGTCAGCGCCGCGACAGTGGCGACGCCGCTGCGGGCAAGGCCGAAGACGCCATAGGTTTTCCCGGCAAAGGCGGGGGCAGTGATCACCGCAGCTTCAACGTCGCCAGCCCGGCAAGGGCCAGCATGATCGAGATGATCCAGAAGCGGATGACCACGGTCGATTCCGCCCAGCCGAGCTGTTCGAAATGATGGTGGATCGGCGCCATGCGGAACACCCGCTTGCCGGTGGTCTTGAAGCTGACGACCTGGACGATGACGCTGACGGTTTCGAGAACGAACAGTCCGCCGATCACGACCAGCACGAGTTCATGGTTGGTGATGACGGCGATGCTGCCGAGCGCCCCGCCCAGGGCCAGGCTGCCGGTGTCGCCCATGAACACCGCCGCCGGCGGGGCATTGTACCAAAGGAACCCGAGGCAGGCGCCGATCAGCGCCGCACCGAACACCGCCAGTTCCCCCGACCCCGGCACATGATGGACCCCCAGATAATCGGCAAATCGGATGTTGCCGACCAGATAGGCGATGATCGCGAAGGCGGCGGCGGCGATCACCACCGGCATCGTCGCCAGCCCGTCGAGCCCGTCGGTCAGGTTCACCGCATTGCCGAAGCCGGTGACGATGAAGGCGGCGAACAGGATGTAGAACGGCCCCAGCGCCAGCCCGGCATCCTTGAGGAACGGCAGGTAGAGCGTCGTGCCGGTGCGGCTGGCGATCCAGGTGCAGGCCAGCCCGGCGATGAAGAATTCGAGCAGCAGCCGGGTCCGCCCCGACAGGCCGGCGTGGCTGCGCTTCGTCACCTTGTCGTAATCGTCCATGAAGCCGATGGCGCCGAAGCCCAGGGTGACGAGCAGCGCCGCCCAGACAAAGCCGTTGCCGAAGTCCATCCACAACAGCGTCGCGACCGTCAGCGCGATCAGGATCATCAGCCCGCCCATCGTCGGCGTGCCCTTCTTGGTCAGCAGATGCGACGCCGGGCCATCCTCGCGGATCGGCTGGCCCTTGCCCTGGCGGGTGCGCAGATAGCCGATGAAGCGCGGGCCGATGAGCAGCGCGATCACCAGCGACGTGACCAGCGCCCCCATCGACCGGAAGGTGATGTAGCGAAAGAGGTTGAACAGCCCGTCGAAGCCGATCCAGTTGGCAAGTGCATTGATCAACTGGCGTCCTCCCGGCCCTTGAGCGTCGCCACGACATCGCCAAGCCGCACGCTGTTCGAGCCTTTGACCAGCAGCACGTCATCGGCAGCCAGCAGGCGCTCGACCTCGGCGGTGGCCGCATCGGCGCTGGTGACGTGCAATATCTCTAGCTGGCGTGCCAGGGCTCCCGCCAGCGGTTTCATCTCGTTACCCACAAGAATTATGCATGAAACGCCGGCCGCCACTATATGTGGGGCCAGTTCGGCGTGAAAGCGATCGGACTGGTCGCCCAGTTCGCGCATCGCGCCCAGCACCGCAAGCCGGCGGCCGGCATGGCGCGGCACCACTTCGGCGAGCACCGCCAGCGACGCCGCCATCGACGCCGGATTGGCGTTGTAGCTTTCATCGATCAGCACGGCGCTGCCGCCGCGGGCCGCGACGCGCAACCGTTGCCCGCGCCCGGGCAGGTCGGTCAGTTCCGCCAGCGCCAGCCCGGCGAGCGCCAGATCGCCCCCGGCGGCAGCGACGGCGGCGAGCACTGCCAGGGCATTGCCGACCCAATGGCGGCCCGCCATGCCGACCTTGAAGGTCAGCCGCTGGTCGCCGACGCGTGCCGTGACGCATGAGCAATCGGGATGGAGCGCGACGCTTTCGGCCCGGACATCGGCGCCGGCGGCGATGCCGAAGCTGACGATATGGGCGGCATGGGGTTCGGCCGCGGCGCGCAGCCGGGCGTGGTGCGGGCTGTCGAAGGGGATGATCGCGGTGCCGCCGGGCTGCAGGCCGGTGAAGATTTCCGCCTTGGCATCGGCGATGGCGGCTTCATCGGCAAAATGTTCGATATGCGCCGACGCGATCCAGGTGACGACGGCGATGTCCGGACGCACCAGCGCCGCCAGCGCGGTCAATTCGCTTGCATGATTCATCCCCATCTCGAAGATGCCGAAGCGGGTCTCGCGCGGCATCCGCGCCAGGCTGAGGGGCACGCCGGTATGGTTGTTGTAGCTTTTGACCGAGGCATGGACGGTGTCGGGGGCGAAGCGGGTCAGCGCGGCGCGGATCGCTTCCTTGACTCCGGTCTTGCCGACCGACCCGGTGACGCCGATACGCCGTGCAGCGCTGCGGTCACGCGCCGCTTCGGCCAGCGCCGTAAGGGCCGCCGCCGGTTCCGCCACGCGCACATGCGGCGCGTCCGCGGGCTGGCTGACGAGCAGCCCGGCAGCGCCCCGTTCGAGCGCCTGTGGCACAAAGGCATGGCCATCCATGGCGGCGCCGGGCATGGCGACAAACAGTTCCCCGCCGATGATCTCCCGGCTGTCGAAGGCGACGCCGTTGGCGGTGAAGTCGCCATGGGCGGTGCCGCCGGTGGCGGCGGCAATTTCGGCGGCGGTCCAGAGCGGGGTCATGCCGCAGCCTCCCGCGCCACGGCGACATCATCGAACGGCAACACCCGGTCGCCGATGACCTGGCCCTGTTCATGGCCCTTGCCCGCCACCAGCACGACATCGTCGGACCCGGCATCGGCAATGGCGGCAGCGATCGCTTCGCGCCGGTCGGCGACTTCCCGGGCCGCGGGCGATGCCGCCAGGATGGCGGCGCGAATGGCACCGGGCGCTTCCGACCGGGGGTTGTCGTCGGTAACGATGACGCTGTCGGCGACCCGGGCTGCCATGGCGCCCATCAGCGGCCGCTTGCCGATGTCGCGGTCGCCGCCGGCACCGAAGACCAGGATCAGCCGGCCCCTGGTGTGCGGGCGCAGCGCGGCGGCCGCGGCCGCGATGGCGTCGGGCGTATGGGCGTAATCGACATAGACCGGCGCGCCGGCCCGGGTGATGACGGCGCGCTCCAGCCGGCCGCGCACCGGCCGCAGCCGCGCCAGATTGGCCAGCGTCGCCGCGGCATCGCCGCCGGTGGCGATGACGAGCCCGGCGGCCACGAGCGCATTGGCCGCCTGATAGGCGCCGATCAGCGGCAGTGCGATCATGTGGGTCCGGCCGTCCGCGACGATTTCCAGCGTCTGGCCGAGCGGAGTCGCGGTGCGCGCGACAAGCCGCAGGCTGTCCCCGCCGGTCCCGACCGTCAGCACGCGCAGCCCGCGCGCATTGGCCGCCGCGACCACGCGCGCCGACCAGTCGCCGTCGTCGGCCCAGACGACGGCAGCGCCACCAGCGTCGACGACTTCGGTGAAAAGCCGCAGCTTGGCGGCGAAATAGGCCTCCATCGTGCCATGATAATCGAGATGGTCGCGCGACAAATTGGTGAAGCCGGCGGCAGCGACCGGCAGGCCTTCGGTGCGAAACTGGTCGAGGCCGTGGCTGCTCGCTTCGAAGCTGGCGTGGCTGATGCCTTCGCGCTGCAACCCGGCCATGTTGGCGAGGAAAGTGACGACGTCGGGGGTGGTCAGGCCGGTCGTGACCTGGTCGGTCGCGGTGGTGACGCCCAGCGTGCCGATGCTGGCGGCGACATGTCCGGCCTGGTGCCACAACTGCCGGGTCAGTTCCGCCGTCGAGGTCTTGCCGTTGGTGCCGGTGACGGCGACGGTGACGGCGGGAAATGGCGCGAAGAACTTTGCCGCCAGCCGCGCGAACACGGCGCGCGGTTCATCGGCATGGATGGCGACGGCGCCGGCCACCGGCACGCCGGTGCGGGTCACGATCGCCACGGCGCCGGCGGCGATTGCGGCCGGGATAAAATCCTCGCCATTGACGCGGGCGCCGCGGAAGGCGCCGAACACCGTGCCGGGCGCAACCTTGCGGTGATCGAGGGCAAAGCCGGTCACCACGGCCTCGCCGCCTCCTTCGAAAAGGCCGCCGAGGCGCACCGCTATTCCTTCGGCATGTCGTTGGTATTGGCGAGCATGCTGCTGACGTCCATGTCTTTTTCGGGGTCGGGGCGGACGCCGAGGATCGGACCGATGCGCTCGACGATGCGGGTAATGGCCGGCGCCACGACCATGCCGGCGGTCTT
This sequence comes from Polymorphobacter fuscus, assembly GCF_011927825.1. Classification (NCBI taxonomy): domain Bacteria; kingdom Pseudomonadati; phylum Pseudomonadota; class Alphaproteobacteria; order Sphingomonadales; family Sphingosinicellaceae; genus Sandarakinorhabdus; species Sandarakinorhabdus fusca. Next base: position 1,361,952 of record NZ_JAATJI010000001.1, read on the forward strand.
GAAGCCGAAAGTCGACTTGCTGCCGCGCGGGTCATCGATCATCGCGACGACGACATAACGCGGCGCGTCCATCGGGAAGGCGGCGGCGAAGGTCGACACGTTCTGGCCGCGGACATAGCGGCCGTTCTCGATCTTTTCGGCCGTGCCGGTCTTGCCGCCGACGCGATAGCCCGGTGCATTGGCCTTGCGCCCGGTGCCGTTGGTCACCGTCAGCCGCAGCAGTGCGCGCATCGTATCCGATGTCGCCGAGGTGAAGACCCGGCGGCCCGCCGGCACTTCGCCCGGCGCGCGCTTGAGCAGCGTCGGGTCGCGATAGAGACCGCCGTTGACCAATGTCGCATAGGCATTGGCCAGGTGCAGCGGCGACACGGTAATGCCATGGCCGTAGGAGATGGTCATCAGCGCCAGGTCGCCCCAGTTCGACAGCGCCGGATATTGCGGGCGAGCCCGTTCGGGCAGTTCGACGGCGATCGGCTTGAAGAAGCCGAGCTGTTCGAGCATGGCGCGCTGGACATCGCGGCCGGCTTCCATGGCGATGCGGGCGGTGCCGATGTTCGACGAGTGGATGAAGATTTCCGGCACCGTCAGCCAGCGGTTGAGGGCATGGTCGTCATGGATGCGGAACCGCGCCACCTGGATCGGCCGGGTCGCATCATATTTCTGGTTCATCGACTTGATGGTGCCGGCGTTGAGCGCGCTGGCGATGGTCAGCGCCTTGAAGGTGCTGCCCAGTTCATAGCCGCCGAACGTCACCTTGTTGAAGCGGCTGCCGTCGTCGGTCTCGCGCGAATAGACGGTGCCGTCCTCGCGCTTGCCGGGCGAGTTGGGGTTGAAATCGGGCAATGAGGTCATCGCCAGGATCTCGCCGGTGTTGACGTCGAGCACCACGCCGGCCGCGCCCTTGGCGCGCTGGTCGATGTAGAGCGCGCGCAGTTCATGTTCCAGCGCCTGCTGGACGCGGACGTCGATGGACAGTGGCAGCGGCGTGCCGCGACTGTCCTTGTCGGACAGCCGCGCGTCGAGCGCCTTTTCCATGCCGACGGCACCGACGCCCGCATCGTCCGCATAGCCGATGACATGCGAGGCGAGGTTGTAGTTGGGATAGAGACGTTGCGCCTCGCGCACCAGGTTGATCGCGGGTTCGCCGAGCGCGTTGATGCGCTTGGCCTCCGATGGCAGCACGCTGCGCGACAGATAGCGGAAACTGCCCTTGTGGGTCAGTTCGGCATAGATGTCGGCCTCCGACTTTCCGGGCAGGATCGCAGCGATGCTGCGCGCCAGCACGCGCGGATCACCGGTCAGCTTGCGCGGCTCCACGGAGATCGCATAGCCTTCGTAGGTCCGAGCCAATTCGACCTTGTTGCGATCGACGATATCGGCGCGCGGCGGTGCGGCGCTGGAGGTGGAGCGCGCCGCGATCGGCGTCGCCTCGATCACCGACAGGTCGACCAGCCGCACCAGCAGCACTGCCGGCACCGCGACGAACAACAGCATGATGACGACCAGCCGCTGCCGCGCCAACGCCTGCGCCGCCTGCCGCTGCCCGGCGAGGCGGGCGGGCGGCACGGCAGCGCCGGCGAGCATCATCGGAGGCGTCAGCGGGGTGGCCATGCGGCGCTATTGCCCCCCGTCCTGCAACAGGTCGACGGGCGTGTGCGCCGGCGGCGCATCGGGGATGACGACGAGCGGCTGGGTGGCGCGCACCGGCGCCGGACGCCAGGCCGCGGCAACCAGGCGGGCCGCCGGTTCGACGCGGGCCGGTTCAGCGCGGGCAGTTTGGGTGCGGGCGGGTTCGGCGCGGGCCGGATCGGGGCGATAGGCGGCGCGGACGATCGGGGCGGCAACGCTCGGCGCTGTCGCCGGCACGGGCGCCGTCACGGCGTTGCGCACCGGTGCCTCGGCGGCGGGCAGCGGCACGAAACCCGCGAGTTGCACCGGGCTGCGCAGATACTGGCCGGCGGCGGGCGCCGACATCATCAGCACATTGTCGTTCCAGCGCTGCATTTCGGGCAGGCGCGCGCGGGTGCGAAGCTCGGCCTCCAGGTTGCGGATGTTGCGCGCGTCGGCGACCAGCGTGCGGCGCAGCTTTTCGACCTGCGCCCGTTCCGCGGACACCTTCAGGTTAACGGTGTAGCTGCCGACGATCACCGCGGTGGTGACCAGCAGCATCATGGCCGAACCGGCATAATGTCTCATGCGGACCTCGCTTGTGCAAAAGGGGTTGCCGTCCGCACCGCCGAACGCAGCGTGGCGGAGCGGGCGCGGGGATTGGCGGCAACTTCGGCGGGCGTAGCCCGCACCGCGCGGGCCGGCCGCTGGAACGCCGGCGCGGCGCGGGCGACGACGGGCATGTGGCGCGACCCGGACGGGGCACCGCCCGACCGGTCGCGCAGGAAGGTCTTGACCCGCCGGTCCTCGGCGGAATGAAAGCTCACCACCGCCAGCCGGCCACCGGGGCGGAGCAGCTGCTCCGCTGCCGCCAGCCCGGCATCGAGCTGCCCCAGTTCGTCGTTCACATGGATGCGCAGCGCCTGGAAGCTGCGCGTCGCCGCATCCTTGCCACCCGGCTGATGGCCGAGCACCGATCGCACCAGCCGCGCCAGTTCCGACGTGCGGGTCAGCGGCCGGTCGTTGACGATGGCGCGGGCGATGCGGCGGGCGCCGGGTTCATCGCCCAGGTGAAACAGCACATCGGCGATTTCGGCCTCGGTCGCGGTGTTGATGAAATCGGCCGCGGTCATCCCGTCCTGCGCCATGCGCATGTCGAGCGGGCCGTCCGACTGGAACGAAAAGCCGCGTTCCGGCCGGTCGATCTGCATCGACGAGACGCCGATATCGAAGGCGATGGCGTCGACCGCGTGGACGCCTTCGGCGGCAAGCCCGGCGACGAGGTCGGCGAAGGGCCGGTGGATCAGCGTCACATCGGGAGCGTCGGCAAGATCGGCATTGAGCGCCAGCGCGTCGGGGTCACGGTCGAACCCATAGCAATGGCCGGCGCCGGCCGCGCGGACAGCGCGCAGATAGCCGCCGGCGCCCAGCGTCGCATCGACGTAGAGGTCGCCCGGCCGGACGGCGAGCGCCGCCAGCGTTTCGGCAAGCAGCACGGGGGTGTGCGGCGCCGTCATGCCGGCGGGCCATCGATCGGCAGCTTGCGGGCCAGCAGTTCCTCGCGCAGCGTTTCCAGCGCGACTTCATCGGCATCGTCGGTAGCGAGATAGACCCAGGGGTCCCAGATCTCGAAATAGTCACCCAGGCCGATGAAAAAGGCATGGCCCTCGATCTTGCGCAGCCGCTTGAGCACCGGCGGCAGCACGACGCGGCCGGCATCATCGATGGTCAGCGGCACCATGCCGGAAAAGATCTGCGTCGCATCGCGGTCGCGCTCGCGACTGTTCTCGCTGGCGAAGCGGGCGCGGTGGTCGGCCATCAGCTGGTCGGGACGGTCGCGGTCGAAGCCGACGAGGCAGGTGGCGTTGCGCGACGGCGCCAGCCGCAGATCCTTGGTGGCGGTGCGCGCGAAGATCACCTGCCGATAGTCGGCCGGGATCGACAGGCGGTTCTTGCCGTCGATCGCGTTCAACGCGCAGCTGATGAAATAATCGGACACGCGAGACTTTGGCCTTCCACCCCGCAGTGGGCGGATGAACAGGCCTCAGATCGTTCCCAGTCCCCCGGTTGCGATCCTAGACTCACCCATGCGGCACGACCCCGCCCGACTGTGGACAAGGTCTAACATGGGATACCATGGTATTCAATGGCACTTGATGGTCCGCGACTGCGATTCATGGGGATATCCATGGGACAAGCCGGCGATTTCGGATCCGATATGGTAGTATTACTGTGCACATGCTCCTGTGGATAAGTCTGTGGTCAACCTCCGGACGGACCGGGGATCGGCGGGGGGAAGAGCTGGGGGCGCCGTGGGGACAGGCTTAGTGACGACAGGCAGAGTGGCGACAGGCGCCGGGGCGTCAGGGTTTCGCCGCGGTCCCGACCGGCGGCGTGCTCGCCCCGGGCGCCACACCGAGCACGGCCAGCGATTCCCCTTGCGGGTCCTGGGCTGCCGGGCGCGGCGGCGGGCGCAGGCCGGCCGCCACGATCATCACGATGAGGAAGATGGCACCCAGCCCGGTCAGGCCGAGGCGCATGCGCTCGCCGTTGCGCAGCGGCCGGTCGGGGGTTTCGGCCCGGCGCGTCTTTCGATGGGTCTTGCGGCGCAGCACTGCGGGGGGCGATTTCGGCAGCGACATTGCGGGCAAGCGCAGTCCTTCACGGTCAGCCATGCCGATGCCTATACGCCCCGGGCGCCCCGCTGCCAATATTGGCGCGTCAGCCGAGACCTTTGGCCGCCAGCCATTCGGGATTGAAGATCGTCGACAGGTACCGAAGGCCGCTGTCGCACAGGATGGTGACGATGACCTGGCCCGGCCCCATGTGCCGCGCCAGCCGCACCGCACCGGCGACATTGATGCCTGACGACAGCCCCAGGCACAGCCCCTCCTCCGCATTGAGACGCCGCACCCACGCCAGCCCTTCCGCATCGGAGATGCGGAACTGGGCGTCGACGGCAAGGCCGTCGAGGTTGGCAGTGATGCGGCTCTGGCCGATGCCTTCCGACACGCTCGACCCTTCGGCACGCAGCTCGCCATGGGCGAAGTAATTGTACAGCGCCGCGCCGTCCGGATCGGTCAGCGCGATCGCGATGTCGGGATTTTCGGCGCGCAGGCCGAGCGCCACCCCGGCGAGCGTGCCGCCGGTGCCGACGGCGCAGGTGAAGCCGGTGACGCGCCCTTGCGTCTGCGCCCAGATTTCGGGCGCCGTCGTCTTGATGTGCGCCATGCGGTTGGCGACATTGTCGAACTGGTTGGCCCAGATCGCGCCCGGGGTTTCCTCCGCGATCCGGCGCGAGGTGTGGACATAATGCGCAGGGTTGGAATAGGCGGCCGCCGGCACCAGCACCAGTTCGGCGCCCAGCGCCCGCAGCGTGTCCTGTTTCTCCCGGCTCTGCGTTTCCGGCATGACGATGATGGTGCGGTAGCCGCGAGCCGAAGCGACCACGGCCAGCCCGATGCCGGTGTTGCCGGCGGTGCCTTCCACAATGACGCCGCCGGGCTGCAGCAGCCCGCGCGCCTCCGCGTCCTCGATGATGCCGAGCGCGGCACGGTCCTTGACGCTGCCGCCGGGGTTGCGAAACTCGGCCTTGCCCAAAATCGTGCAGCCGGTTTCGGCGCTCGGTCCCTTCAGCGTGACGAGCGGCGTATTGCCGATCAGGGCGAGAATATCGGGGGCGATGGCGTCGGCAGGGGTCGGGTCTGACATGGCGTGGATGTAGGTGTTGGCAGCCACGCGGGCAAGGAAGCTCTGGTTTCCGACGGCACTGCCGGGCTATGGCTGGCCGATGACCGGCGGAAAACCAATGGCGCTGGCAGCGTTGCTGCTTGCCTCCTGCACGGCCCCGCAGGATGCGTCGCGGCTGACGACGACCGTGATCGGCACGCCCTGGAGCGGCGGGCTGGCGGCACGGCTGGAGGCGGAGGCGACGCAGCCGACGCTGATCGCGCACGACGGCAGCGGCGCCGTGGTCCCCGGCCTCGCATCCAGCTGGCGGTTCGTCGATGATGACCGCGCGCTGATCCTGCGCCTGCGGCCGATGAAATGGAGCGACGGCACCACGTTGACCGCCGGCGAGGTCGTGGCCGCCTTCGGGCGCGCGGCGAAGCGGCGTGAACCGGCGCTGGACCATGCCGGCGTCATCGGTGCAACGCCGCCGGGAAAGCTCGGGGTGCTGGCGCCGATCTCGCGCGTCGTGGAAATCCGGCTGACGACGCCATCGCCGCTGCTGCTCGGCTGGCTTGCCGATCCGTCGTTGGCCGTGACGCGCGCCGGGCCGGCGCCGACGCTCGCCGATTATCGCGCCGCCGGGCCGGCGACGCGCCGCACGCTGACGCGCCGCGACGGCGTCGCATCGGATGCCGCGCGCCCGGCGACAATCGTCATCGCCAGCGACCCTGACCCTGTTGCGGCCATCGCCAGCTTTTCGCGCGGCACCACCGATATCGTCATCGGCGACGGGCTGGCCGGGCTTGGCGAGGCGCGCACCGTGGCCCGGCCGCAGACGCTGCAGGTCGACGCGCTCTGGGGTGTCTATGGCTATGTCGCCAACGGCCTGAAGGGCCCGCTCAGCGACCCGCGGCTGCGGCTGGCGCTCGACCTCGCCACCGATCGCCAGGCGCTGGCGGCGCGCGTCGGGTTGGCTGCCATGGCCCCGGTGGACGGCCTGCTGCCGGCGTCGCTGCGCGCCACACCCGCCGCCCCGCCGGTGCTCGACATGGCCGGTCGGCGGCTGCTGGCCCGGCAGTTGCTGATGGCCGACCCCTTGCTGGGCGTGGGCACACGGCCGCCCTTGCGGCTGACGCTGCTGCTGCCGCCGGGCCATGACCACCGCGTCATCGCCGAACAGGTCGCCGCCGACTGGCAGGCGCTCGGCATCACGCTGGTGATTTCGCAAGCCGACGCCGCCACCATCGCCGACAAGGTGCGCCGCGGCCAGTTCGACCTGGCGCTGACCGAGGCGAGCCTGGCGGTGCCCGATGCCGCCGCGCTGCTGGCGCGCTGGCGTTGCGGGGCCGGGCCGTCGTGCAACGAGGCGGCCGATGCGCTGTTCGCCGCCGCCCGCGCCGCACCCCCGGCCGATCGCCCGGCGCTGCTCGCCGCCGCCGAGGCCAAATGGATGGAGGGGCCGCCGATGATACCGCTGCTCACCCCCTTGCGCTGGGCGCTGGTCTCGCCGCGCGTCGATGGCTGGAGCGCGAACCACGCCGGCAGCCACCCGCTCGCCCGGCTGGCGGTCAGCGCGCGGCGGTAGCTGACACGCCCGCGGCAATCCTGTATCCTGCCGTCGTTCGTAGCGGGGGAGCGCGGTGCCATGCGGATGTCCGGGGCGTTGATGATCTTGGTTTCGCTGGCGGCGACCGGCGCGGCGTTGGCGCAGTCTCCGGCGCGAAGCGCGGACCCGGCGGCGGCTGTCGCGCGACTGGCCGATGGCGCCTATCTCGGCACCTGGAAGAACCCGTCAGGATCCGTCCACATTCGTGCCGCGCGCTGCGGTGAGCAGGTGTGCGGGACGGTCGTCCACGCCAATGACAAGGCCAGGGCCGATGCTCGGCGCGGCGGCACCGACCCACTGATCGGGACGCAATTGTTCGAGGAATTTGCCGCGCGCGGTCCGCGGCAGTGGCGCGGGCGGGTGTTCGTCCCCGACATGAACCGCCGTGTCACCGGCACTGCGACGCTGATCGATGAAAACACCATCCGCGTCGAAGGCTGTGCCGCGCGCGTCGTCTGCCGGAACCAGGTCTGGACGCGCGTTCCGACCTGACGCTGCGCTTGCTGATAGTTGCCCCGCCCCGGCCACTGCCGCATTGATCGGCGGTTCGCGGGGAGATTCCACCATGCAGATGTTTGCCGATGGCCTGATGGCCGGCGAAAAGATCCTCGTCACCGGGGGCGGCACCGGGCTAGGCAAATCCATGGCGACGGCCTTTTCCGCCCTGGGCGCCGAAGTGGTGATCTGGGGCCGCCGCGGTGCGGTGCTGACCGAAGCCGCAGGCGACATCGCTGCCACCACCGGCGGCAAGGTGACGGCGATGGCGGTCGACATCCGCAACGGCGGCGCCATCGACGAGGCCATGGAATCGATTTTCGAATCGGGGCCGCTGACCGGGCTGGTCAACAATGCCGCCGGCAACTTCATCTCGCCGAGCGAGGACCTTTCGCCCAACGCCTTCAACGCCATCGCCTCGATCGTGGCGGCCGGCACCTTCAACACCACCATCGCTGCCGGCAAGCGCTGGATCGCCGGCGGCCTGAGGGGCAACATCCTGTCGATCGTCACCACCTGGGTATGGACCGGCGGCCCCTTCACCGTGCCCAGCGCCATGTCCAAGGCCGGGGTGGCGGTGATGACGCAGAGCCTGGCGCAGGAATGGGGACCCAAGGGCATCCGCGCCAACGCCATCGCGCCGGGCCCCTTCCCCACCAAGGGCGCGTGGGAACGGCTGATGCCGGCGCCGCTTGCCGCCAAGACCGGCGCCGGCACCGGCGCCGCCGGCATACCGATGGGGCGGATGGGGGAGCATCAGGAACTCGACAATCTCGCGGTGTTCCTGATGGCGCCGGGCTGCGCCTATCTGACCGGCGCGGTGATCGCGCTCGACGGCGGCCAGTGGCTGGCGTCGAACGGCAATTTCCACAGCCTGTCGGCGCTCGACCGCGGCGACTGGGACATGATCAAGGGCGCCATCCAGTCGACCAACGCCAAGGACCGCGCCGACCGCACGGCATAGCGTCAGCCGCGATTCGCCAGGGCCCGTTCGAACAGCCACACCCGCACCGCGCTCGACAAATTGGTGGTGCGCGCCTCGTCGATTTCGGCAACCAGCGCCGCCAGCGGCCGGCCCTCGGCCGCTGCCGCGGCCTGCAGCGCCTCCCAGAAGATCGGTTCCAGCGTCAGCGACGTCGCATGGCCGGCGATGGTCAGCGAATGCTTGACCGTCAATGCGGCGCCCGCACCTGCCGCATCGCCCAGCCGACCGCGACGATCACCGCGATGGCGACGGCGCCATGGCCGGCCCAGCCGGGCACGCCGCGCGCCGCCAGCCAGGGGTCGATGCCCAGCCTGATCCACGCCATCGCCGCCAGCGCCGCAACCAGCGCCGCGACGACGCCGAACAGCGCCGCCCACAGATACCAGAGCGAAGGTGCACCGCGCGTCATCGCCAATCCCATCAATACATGTGCTGGCCGCCGTTGATCGACAGTGTCGAGCCGTTGACGAAGCCGGCGTCCTCGCCGGTCAGGAACACCACGCCGCGCGCGATCTCGCTTGCCTGCCCCAGGCGGCCGGCCGGGATCTTGGCGACGATCTTTTCGAGCACATCGGCCGGCACGGCAGCGACCATGTCGGTATCGATATAGCCCGGCGCGATGGCGTTGACGGTGATGCCGAAGCGCGCGCCTTCCTGTGCCAGCGCCTTGGTGAAGCCATGGATGCCCGATTTGGCCGCGGCATAGTTGACCTGGCCATATTGGCCGGCCTGGCCATTGATGCTGCCGATGTTGACGATGCGGCCGAAGCCGCGTGATTTCATTCCGGCAAAGGTCGCCTTCGCCATGTTGAAACAGCCGCCCAGGTTGACGCGGATGACTTCGTCCCACGCTTCATGGCTCATCTTCATCAAGGTGCCGTCGCGGGTGATGCCGGCGTTGTTGACGACGATGTCGACCGGGCCGAGCGCGGCCTCCACCGTCTTGACGCCATCGAGGCAGGCCTGGTGGTCGCCGACATTCCATTTGAAGGCGGCAATGCCGGTGCGGTCGGTGAAGGCCTTGGCCTTGACATCGTCACCGCCGTAATTGGCAGCGACGGTGACGCCCTGTTGCTGCAACGCGAGGCAGATCGCCTCGCCGATACCGCGGGTGCCGCCGGTTACGATCGCGACGCGTGCCATTCAGTCATCTCCCCGCCCTGTTGTCCGGGCTGGGACCTACACTAGCGGCTCAAACCCAGCCTGCAAGTTCCCGTGCTAGCAAAGTCTTCAGCATTGCGACTCCGGTATCGCCGGCATTGAGGCATGGCAGATAGGCGAAATGGGTGCCGCCATGTTCCAGGAAGGTCTCGCGCCCCTCCATCGCCACTTCCTCGAGTGTTTCGAGGCAGTCGGCGGCAAAGCCCGGGCAGACGACGGCGATACGGTGGATGCCCTGGTCGGCAAGCGATTCGAGCGTCGCATCGGTATAGGGCTTCAACCACTCGGCCCGGCCGAAGCGCGACTGGAAGGTGACCTTGACCGGCGTCGTCAGCCCGTCGCGCATCAGCGCATCCTGCAACAGCCGGCCGGTCTTCTGGCATTGGCAGAAATAGGGGTCGCCGCGATCGAGCGTGCGTTGCGGCATGCCGTGAAAGCTGGTGACGATCAGCTGCGGCACGAAATCGAGCGCCGCCACGGCCGCGCGGACGCTGTCGGACAAGGCATCGATATGATCGGGATTGTCGTAATAGGGCGGCAGCGTGCGCAGCGCCGGCTGCCACCGCCAATCGGCGATGGCGGCGTTGGCGGCATCGACGACGGTGGCGTTGGTCGCGGCCGAATATTGCGGATACATCGGCGCCAGCAGGATGCGGTCGCAGCCCTGGTCCATTAGCGCCTTCAGCTGTTCGGGGATCGAGCGGGTGCCATAGCGCATCGCCCAGTCGACGATGACATCGGGACCGAAGGCGCCCTGCAGCGCCGTGGCCTGCGCGCGGGTGATGGCGGTGATCGGGGAGCCTTCGGGAGTCCACACCTTGGCATAATTCTGCGCCGTGGTGCGCGGCCGCAGGTTGAGGATGAGCAGCTTGAGGATCGGCTGCCACAGGAACGCCGGGATCTCAATGACTCGCTTGTCCGACAGGAATTCGCCGAGGAACCGCTTGACCGACGGCACATCGGGGGCGTCGGGCGACCCCAGGTTGACGATGAGCACGCCGACGCGGCCCGACCGCACCGGCGGGTGGTTGGCGGTGCGCAGCGAAGGCGCGGGGAAGACGCTGTTCATGCCGCCAGCGCCTGCGGGCGGACCAGCGGCAGGTCGCGATGGCGCCGGCCGGTGGCGGCAAACAGCGCATTGGCGACGGCCGGCGCGATCGGCGGCGTACCGGGTTCGCCGACCCCGCCGGGTGCCGCGTCGGACGCGATGATGATGACCTCGATGCGCGGCGCATCGGCCAGTGTCAGCACCGGCTGGCTGTCGAAATTGCGTTCGACCGCCATGCCATCGGCAAAGCTGGTGCGCCCGGTCAGGGCCGCCGACAACCCGTAGCAGATGCCGCTTTCGACCTGCGCGCGCACCGTGTCGGGGTTGATCGTGCGCCCGCAATCGATCGCTGCCCACACCCGCGGCACGCTGAAGCCTTCGGGCGTCACAACGACTTCGGCGACTTCGGCGACAATGCTGCCGAAACATTCGACCAGCGCCACGCCGCGCCCGATGCCCGGCGCCTGGCGGCCGAGCGGGCCACCTGCCTTCAGAACGGCGCGCAGCACCGCGGCATGGCGCGGGCGATCCTGCAGCATCCCCAGCCGGAACCGGCCCGGATCGGCATTGGCGGCACCGGCCAGTTCATCGATGAAACATTCGGTCACGAAGCCCGAAAAGCTGTTGCCGACCGACCGCCAGAACCCCAGCGGGACCGGGCAATCAGCGAGGCTGTGGGCGGCGCGAAAATTGGGGATGGCATAGGGCAGGTGCACCGATCCTTCGATGGCGGCGGCGCCGGTCTTGGGGTCCCCCGCCAGACGCGGCAGGTTGCGCGCCACCACGCTGGCGGCGACATCGGGCACCGCGACATGCCCGTCCCATGCCGTCACCCCCTGCGGACCGGCGGCGCCCTTCAGGCGTGCCGCGACCGCCGGACGCCACATGTCATGGCCGAAATCGTCTTCGCGCGCATAGATCAGCTGTACCGGCCGCCCGGCGGCGCGCGCGATCAGCGCCGCTGCGACGACCGCATCGGTTTCGATCTTGCGGCCGAAGGCGCCGCCGACCAGGGTCGGATAGATGGTAACCGCGCTGTCCTCGAACCCCAGCGCCCGCGCCACTGCCCAGTTGCTCAGTGTCGCCGATTGGGTGGGGGCCCAGACCTCGCATTTGCCGCCGTCGATGCGCGCCGTGGCCGTCATCGGTTCCAGCGCCGCATGGGCGAGGAAGGGCAGCGAATAATCGGCGGTGATGGCGCCCTGCCCCGACGCCGCGGCCACATCGCCGACGTCCTGCACGACGTCGCCGGGGGTCGCCAGCGCCGCCTTCAACCCGGCCTCGATCCACGGCCCGGCGGGCCTGGCGGTAGGCTTGTAGGCCGGCGTCACGCCGTCGAGCGCCGTCCTTGCGGCATACCAGCCATCGGCGACCACGGCGATAAAGTCCGGGCCTTCGACCAGCCGCGCCGTCGCCGGCAGCGCCTTGCGGTCGATGCCGGTGCGGACGGCACCGATCGGGTCGTGCCGGATGGCGGCATACATCATGCCGGGCAGGCGGACATCGGCACCGAAGCGTGCCGAACCATCGGTCTTCGATGGAATATCGAGGCGCAACAGCGGCTTGCCCGCCAGTTGCGGTGCGCTGCGCAGCGTCGGCGATGCCGGCGCATCCTCGGCAACGGCATCCTTTACGACATCGGCAAAGGCCAGCCGATTGGCCTTGTGGACGACGAAACCGCCCTGCGTGTCGCAATCCTGCCAATCGACACCCCAGCGGCGCGCCGCGGCACGGCAGAGCATCTCGCGCGCCGACGCACCGGCCGCGCGCAACGGCGCTTCGAAGCCGCGCACCGACGTGCTGCCGCCGGTGATCTGGAAATCGAAATATTCGATGACCTTGCCGCCGGCCCAGCCGGCGGCGCCGCGCACCACTGCCGGCATCCCGCCCAGGGTGTCGATCAGCATGCCGCGATTGCCGTAATCGGGGCCGAGCGGTGCGGGTTCGACGCCCACGGCATTCCAGTCCGCACCCAGTTCATCGGCGGCGATCTGCGCCAGCGCCGACCAGACGCCCTGCCCCATTTCGGCCTGGGGCACCGCGACGATGACGCGGCCATCGACGCCGATCTTCAGAAAGGCCCCGAGCGGCGTTTCGCCCTCCGCCACCGCCCAGTTGGTGGCGCGCGTCCGCGGCCACACCGCCCAGCCGATGGCAAGGCCGGTGCCCGCAGCAGCGGTAACCAACAGGGCGCGGCGCGTGACGGCCATGATTATTTGAGCTGGCTCATCAGATATTCGGCCGACGACACCGAAAACGCACCGGGTTCCTCGACGTGCAGTTGCAGGACGGTGCCGTCCTTGACCAGCATGGAGAAGCGCTGGCCGCGAATGCCCATGCCATATTTGCTGGCATCCATGGTCAGGCCAAGCGCGGTGGTGAATTCGGCGCTGCCATCGGCGAGCATCGTCACCGCCTCGCCGGCGTTCGCCGATTTGCCCCAGGCGCCCATGACAAAGGCGTCGTTGACCGACAGGCAGGCGATTTCATCGACGCCCTGCGCCTTGATCGCCTCGGCATTGCCGACGAAGCCCGGCAGATGCTTGGCCGAACACGTCGGCGTGAAGGCGCCGGGAACGGAAAACAGCGCCACGGTGCGGCCGCCGAAGAAGTCCGTCGTCGAAACAGGCTCGGGGCCGGCGTCGGTGACCTTGGTCAATGTCGCGGCGGGAATCGTGTCGCCTACCTTGATCGTCATGGTCCTTGGTCCTTTGTCTGGCGGGGGTTGCGCCCTGCCCGATAGCCTCCGCTGCCGCCAGCGTCCAGCACGGCGCCGCACGCCTGGCCAAGGCTGCGGCACCACGCACCGGCGGTCTTCGTTGCCGCAACCGGTACGGCATCGTATAGGTTCGCCGATGTCGCAGCCTCCCTATCTGTCCGGTCAACTGCTGCTGTCGATGCCCGGGATCGGCGATCCGCGCTTCGAACGCGTCGTCATCGCCATGTGCCTCCATGACGACGATGGCGCGCTCGGCATCGTCGCCAACAAGCCGTTCGGCGATCTGACCGTGCGCGATCTGATGGCCCAGCTCGATGTCGACCCGGGCGTCACGCCGGCCGAGACGCTGGTCATGGCCGGCGGCCCGGTGGAACCGTCGCGCGGCTTTGTCGTCCACAGCGCCGATTACCAGCGGCAGAGCACCATCTCCGTCGGTGACCGCTGGGGGCTGACCTCCACCATCGACATCCTGACCGACATTGCCGCGGGCAAGGGACCGCGGCGCTGGCTGTCGGCACTGGGCTATACCGGCTGGGGCGCCGGGCAGCTCGACACCGAAATGCTGCGCCATGGCTGGCAGGCGGCGCCGGGCGATGCCGACATCCTGTTCGACGTGCCGCGCGACGATCGCTGGGCGACGGCTTATGACCGGCTGGGAATCGCCGTCGGCCGGTTGAGCGCGGAGTCGGGGCGGGCGTAACCGCCGCTCAGGCGGCGCGCTGCCGGGCGATCGGCACGACCGGCGTCGGCACACCGATGACGATATCGGCGACGCTACCCTGCTGTGTGAAATAGACCGTCGTCAGCCGCGCGGCGCGGGCGAAGGCCAGCGATTCCGCGTCGATGCCGAAATCGGCGACTGCGGTCGCCGCCGGCGCGCGGCCGGGCCGGCGTTCGCTGCGGATTTCCACCAGGGTCCAGACCGCCCACACGCCGAGCAGCGCGACGACGATGGTGGCGGCAATGCCGGCCAGGCGGACCAGGCTTTGCCAGCCGCCCAGCCACACGACCTCCTGCGCCATGGGCAGGCCCATCAGCCAGCCGCCGACGATCACCAGCGGCATGACGAACCACGCCCAGCACAGCAGCGACAGCAGCAGCGCACCATGGCGCTGCCGCCGGCTCTGCAGGTGCGGCAGGTTGATGATCAGCGAGGTCATGCGTGCAATCCTCTGTCGCTGGCACCCCAGATGGCGGGTACGCCGCGCTTGCGCACGATCGCGCGGTATACACCCACCAGATTGGTGCTGACGCCGATGGCCCAATAGACCACCGGGTACCAGATGATCCAGAAGTAATAGCGGCCCAGCCCGCCGTTGCGTGCTTCATAGCGGGAATCGATGAACAGGCTGACGCCGAACTGGAACAGGCACGTCATGCTGAGCAGCACGCCGAACCAGCGCGGCATGAAATCCACCGCCCAGCCAAAGGGATCGGGTTCGATGATGTGGACGACCGCAGCCACCAGCGCCAGCGCCAGCAGATAGGACCAGACGACGCTGACCCAATATTCGGCCCACAGCAGCCACAGCCGCCGCGACTGCCAGCGCAGGATCTTGGGCGTATAGCGCAACATCACTTCGGCGCCGCCCTGCGCCCAGCGCGCCCGTTGCCGCCACAGGCCGCGCACGCTTTCCGGCATCAGCACCCAGCACAGGGCATTGGGTTCGAAGCGGATCCGCCAGCCGGCCAGCTGCAGCTTCCACGAAATGTCGATGTCTTCGGTCACCATGTCGGTCGACCAGTAATCGACCTGCGCCAGCGCCGTGCGGCGGAAGCCGGCGATGACGCCCGACACGGTGAAGATGCGGCCATAGGCCTGTTGCGCGCGCTTGATCATGCCGACGATGGCGGAAAATTCGCCGACCTGGATGCGGCCGAGCAAGGTGGTGCGGTTGCGCACGCGCGGGTTGCCTGTCACCGCGCCGACGCTTTCATCGGCCACGAAATGCCCGACCATCCAGGCGGTGGCCTCGGGCGCGAGCAGCGAATCGCCGTCGATGCCGATGATGATCTCGCTGTCGGACAGCATCGCGGCGGTGCGCAGCCCCATCGCCTTGCCCTGGTTGGTGGCAAGGTTGATGACGCGCATCCGCGGCGTCCGCATCGCCAGCTCGGTCAACACCGCCAGCGTGTCGTCGCGGCTGGCGTCGTTGATGGCGATGATCTCGAAGTCCGGATAGGCCTGCCGCGCCGCGAACGCGATGGTATCGCGGACATTGTCGCCTTCATTGTGGCATGGGATGACGATGGCGACGCTGGGGTATCGCGCCAGCTGCGGCAACGGGCCGAAGACATCGGGTTTGCCGCGTTCCCGGCGGATGTAGAAGATGATCGCGCCGATCATCCAGACATAGGCCATGACCAGCGGATAATAGAAGATCAGGCGCATGTCGGTCAGCAGGTCGTGCGCGACACCGCGCGCCAGATCGACGCCATCGCCCAGTAAGGCCAGCATCGTCACGGCAACGCGCCCCGGGCAAAGGCCGCCTGCACCGTGGCCAGCGGCGGCGTGTTGGTGTGGCCGTCATCGGGGTAATAGCCGAAGTGCCGTGCGCCGGCCGCCTTCAACAGCGCGACTTCGGCGCCAAAGGCCGCCCCCGGCACCGGCGTCTTGTGGCGCCAGTCGACCGACTGAAGCTCGAACACGGTGCGGTCGATGGCGCCGGGCGTCGCCGCGATCGTGGCGACCAGCGTCTTCAACCAGGCGTCGCCGTCCCCGGCTTCCTCCATCCTGGGCATCGCCTCCACGGCGACGAAGTCATAATGTTTCAGGAACACCGGCAGCGACTGGGCATACCATTCCTCGGCATCGGGCTGCAGGATCGGCCGCGAATAGATGTTGCGCGCGGTCTTGATATACGACCGATAGACGCGCACCCGCGCTGCCAGTTCGTCGGTATAATCGGCCATCAGCTCGGCCTTGTGCCGCCCCCAGGCCAGCCGCGACGCCGGTGTGGCGCGCAGCGTTTCGACATCGGTCGGCAGGCCCCAGGCCTTGCGGCCCCAGGCGAGCGCCGCGGGCGACACATCCTCGTAATCCGACAATATGCCGTCGTCGTGGAACAACACGCCGTCGAAGGCGGCATATTTGGCGAGATCCTCGTAGAGATCGCCGACCCAGCGCCGCGCCGCCGGCACGAACGGCGACAGGCGGGTATAGATGTGGCGCGGCGTCCGGGCCTTGCCGTCGCGCCATTCCTTCACATACCAGGCATCAGGCAGATCGGCCTTGAAGGCCATCATCGGCATCCAGGCATAGACTTTCACGCCGGCGCGGTTCTTCAACTGTGCCGCTGTATAGCCGAACAGGTCTTCCTTCACCGGCAGGTGGCGGTTGGGAAAGTACAGCGCATCGGCATTGCCATCGCCATCGGGGTCCGAATAGGCTTGGAGATAGACGGTGGTCGCGCCTGTTGCCGCCACCCGGGTGATCAGCGCGTCGAGGTTGCGGCGCTGCTGGACCCGGTCCGTGTCGAAGACATAATCGAGATCGACATGCATCACCCGCTGCGGCCGGTCGGCGCGCAGGGTGGTGATGATGTCGGCAAAGGCCGGCACCTCGGGATCATCGGCCATCATCAGCCGGTCGATGACCGCGAGGCTGTCGCGCGCATCATTGGCGCCATCGTTGAGCGCCAGGGTAATCGGCATGCCGGCCTTTTTCGCGGCAGCGACCGACAGCGCATTATATTCGCCGAACGGCCAGACCAGCGCGCGCGGCCGCTTGCCGGTGTGCTTGAAGATGAAGTCGCTGCTGCGTTTCATGCCGGCGGCCAGCCGCGCCGCATATTCGACATCGCTTTCATAGCGGCGGTCGGCAGGCAGGTAGCGGCGAGTGGTCACGGCGGCGCCGCGGCCGCCTTCGGGGTTCGAATCGACGCTGCGGTGCATGTCGAAGCTGTGCGAGGCGATCTCGACCAGCCCCGACGCCTGCAGTTCGCGCACCTGCTGCCAGTTCAGCACCGGCTTGACGCCGGGCACATCGGGCTTGTCGGCGCCATCCATCCAGGTGCCGATCAACGCCGCGATGGCGGGAATCCGCCGCGCCTTCAACACCGGGAACACGCGCGTGTAGAAGCTCTCGAAGCCATCGTCGAAGGTCAGCAGGATCGCCTTTGCTGGCAACACTGCCTTGCCGTCATGGGCATCGATGACCTGCTGCAGGCTGATGAAATGATAGCCATGCGCCAGCAGCCAGTCGATATGCTCCTCGAAATTGCGGTCGGCGACCGCCATCCGGTCGAACGGCGGCGTTTTCTGGCCGTGCGCCGCGATGTCGTGATAGCCAAGGACGATATAGGGCTCGGCGGCGGTGGCGGCCGACGGCATGCGCGGGGCTGCCGCGCCCGCGGCGGCAGGCATTGCCAGCGCCGCGATCAGCAGCGCCAGCCAACGGCCGAACATGATCTTCATGACAAGGAAACTCTTGGGCAGGGCGCGGCTGAGCGTGTTTAACGGCGGCGACAAAGACGGATTGCACACATTGCCATCGCCCGCATGAACGGGAACACACCGCCGCGTGAAATCCGGCTCATGCCCCTTAGGCGCGTGTCATGACGAAAATGTGGCAGTGCAGCAAAGCCGCCAGGTCAGCGGTCGAGCCGGTCCTTGCGCATGCTCAGCGTCACCACCAGCCCGCTTTCCTGCCAGTCGTAATCGAGCGACCCGCCGAGCTGGGTGGCGACGCTGCGCTGGATCATGCGGCTGCCGAAGCCGGTCATTTCGGGGATATGGTCGACATCGGGGCCACCGGTTTCGGCCCAGACAATGTGCAGCATGTCGTTTTCGGTATGACCCGAAACGTCGAGCATGCCGTCTTCCGCCGACAAGGCGCCATGCTTGACCGAATTGGTCGCCAGTTCATGAATGACCATGGCGAGGGTGTTGGCGGTCGATTCGCCGACCCCCATGCGCGGCACGGCAACCCGGATGCGCCCCGAAAAGGCACCGCTGTCGTCATAAGGCGACAGCAGCACCGACAACAGGTCGCCCAGCAGCGCCGCCGTCCCCTGTTCGCCCGGCAGCGGTCGCACCAGGTCGTGCGCACGGCCCAGCGAGCTGAGGCGCTGCATCAGCTGTTGCGTCATCTCTTCCACGCTCAATGCCGACTGGCTGCTGATCCTGGTCAAGGCGCCGGCAATGGCGAGCAGATTCTTGACACGATGGCTCATCTCGCCGGCCAGCAGCTCATTGCCTTCCTCGGCCTGCTTGCGGCCGGTGACATCGAGGAACACGCCGTACATCATCGTCTCGCCGTCCCCTGCCTCCGGCGCGTGGCCGCGCGCCGAAATCCAGCGAATGTCGTCATCGACGATGATGCGGAAATCGATCTCGAACGGGCCGGGCACCGAGCGCGTGGCGGTGAACGCAGCCCGCACCCGGTCGCGGTCGGCGGGATGGATGCGCGCCGACATGGTTTCGAAACTGACCGCCAGCGCCCAGGGAATGGCCCAAAGCTCGAAGGCGTGATCGTCCATCGCGAAACTGTCGTCGACAAGGTCCCACGACCACAGCGCGACACTGGCGGCATCGATCGCCAGCCGCAGATGCTGGGCACTCCAGACATGTTGGGAAAGCGCGCCGGCCGCTACATCGCCTTGCATTCTGTTGACCCTGTCGAATTCCCCGCAAGGCTGCCTAGCGCGGATCGTCCACTCTGGCCACCTGCATCTGAAGGCAGGACCGCGAACGGTTCGGCGAACACGGTCCCGGCCGGCGCCCAGGGCCGCAGGCGGCGATCGGCTAGGACCCCGCGAACAGCGCCCGGCGCGGCCCCAGATAGCCGAACAGGAACGCCGCCACCTTGCGCATCTGGATTTCTTCCGATCCTTCGGTGATCCGATAGCGGCGGTGGTGGCGATAGATGTGCTCGAACGGCTTGTGGCGCGAATAGCCGATGCCGCCATGCACCTGCATGGCACGGTCGGCGGCCTCGCAGACCAGCCGGTTGGCCCAATAGTTGCACATGCTGACCTTGTCGGACAATTCGCGCTCGATCGCCTTGTGCTCCATCCGGTCCATCTGCCACGCCGTCTTGCGGATCAGCAGGCGCAGCATCTCGATCTGCGTCGCCAGTTCGACGAGCGGCCACTGGATCGCCTGGTTGTCGGACAAGGGCTTGCCGAACGGCTTGCGCGAACGCGCATATTTCACCGATTCCTCGACGCAATAATGCGCCGCCCCCAGCGACGACGCCGCCTGGCGGATGCGGTTCTGGTGGACGAACGACTGGCCGATGCCCAGCCCGCGGTCGATCTGCCCCCAATAGGCGTCATGCGGCACCCAGACATTGGTGAAGCTGACGCGCGGATGGTCGGTGGGCATGTTGAAGGTCCACAGATATTCCTCCACCTTCACCCCCGGCGTCGTCGCCGGCACGATGAAGCAGGTGATCCCCGTCGCATCGCCGTCCTTGCCGCTGGTCCGCGCAAAGACCATCGCATGGGTGGCGACGTGCATGCCGGTCGACCACATCTTCTCGCCGTCGATGCGCCAGCCTTCGACACCGTCGCGGGTTTCGGGCACGGCGCGGGTTTCCATGAAGGTCGCGTCGCTGCCATGGTTGGGCTCGGTCAGCCCGAACACCGTCCGCATCGCTCCCGACATCACCGCCTCGCCATCGCGGGCATATTGTTCGGGAGTCGCGAATTCCTTGAACAGCAGGATGAAGGGATTGTTGCCGACGATCGAATGTTCGTTCTGCAGGTCGTTGTGCAAACCGAGGCCCCGCGCCGCCAGATGTTCGCGGATGACCGCCATCGCCAGGTTGCTGCCTCCCTTGCCGCCCATGCTTTCCGGCCAGGCGAAGCGGTAATGACCGGCCTTGTCGGCGACATCGCGCGCCTCGGCGAGCAGCGCCTCCCACTCATGTTTCGGCAGACCGCCGGCCTCCCAGTCCGTCCGCGCATATTCGCGGCGATGGTCGAAGAAGCGCATATTGTCGTCGCGATTCTCGATCGGCTTGATCTCGGCTTCGATGAAGGCATCGAGCTCGGCGAGATAGGCGGCCAGCTGGGGGGGAACATCGAAATCCATCGCGCGCATCCTGCCTGTTGACCGCCGAAGCGTGACCGACCGGCCGGGCGCTGGCAACATGACGGTGATGGCGGTTGCGCGCCTGCCCCCTTGCCGCTATAGCCCCGCGCTTCGCATGACCGAACCGCCCGGCTGAATGGGCTGCCGTGGCTGTTCAATGATGCGTCTTAAGGAGACGAAATGCCCAAGCTCAAGACCAAGAGCGGTGTCAAGAAGCGATTCAAGATCACCGCGACCGGCAAGATCAAGCACGGCGTCGCTGGCAAGCGTCACCGGCTGATCAGCCACAATGCCAAGTATATCCGCCAGAATCGCGGGACTTCAGTGCTGTCCGAGGCCGATACGCCCCGGGTGAAGCTCTGGGCCCCCTATGGTCTCAAGTAAGGAGGCCAGGTAAATGGCACGCGTCAAACGTGGTACGACGACTCACGCTCGTCACAAGCGGATCCTTGAACAGGCGAAGGGCTATTATGGCCGTCGCAAGAACACGATCCGTATCGCCAAGCAGGCGGTCGAAAAGGCCGGCCAATATGCGTATCGTGACCGCAAGGTCAAAAAGCGCAGCTTCCGCGCCATCTGGATCCAGCGCATCAACGCTGCGGTGCGCGAACAGGGCCTGACCTACGGCGTGTTCATGCACGGCACCAAGCTCGCCGGGATCGAAATCGACCGCAAGGTCATGGCCGACCTCGCCATGCACGAGCCCGAAGTGTTCAAGGCGATCATCGCCCAGGCACAGTCGGCACTCGACGCCAAGGTCGCCGCTTAACAGCAGCGGGCGAAAAAAGGGGCGCGGAAGGTTTTGCCTTCCGCGCCCCTTTTTTGTTCAGACCGAACCGTCGTCGGTCGGCGTGCCGCCGTCTTTGGGAGGGCGGTTCGACCGCTTCGACCAGTAAAAGGCAAAGCCGATCACCAGGACGAGGAGGACCGCGACCAACGTGAACATGTTGAGCGCGGGCAGGAGTTGGCTTCGATCCATGACGTTGCTCCAGATTGCTGCGGAAGATCGTTTCAGAAGATTGCTTCGGGGCGTGTCCGAAAAGTAACGAAGCCTGACCGGCACGGTTCCCGCCTTGCGGCAAACCACCACCCCCTTCCGTTCCGCCGGCTTCGCCGCTAGACCCCGCGCCCATGACAAGTTCCGAGACCATCGACAGCCTGCAGGCCGACCTGCTGACCCGCATCGCCGAGGCCGGATCCCCCGACGCGATCGAGGCCGTGCGGGTCGCGGCCATGGGCAAATCCGGCACGGTCACGGCCCTGCTCAAGACGCTCGGGCAGATGTCGCCGGAGGAACGCCAGACGCAGGGCCCCATCCTCAACGGCCTGCGCGAAGCGGTCACCGCTGCCCTGTCGGCACGCAAGACCGCGCTCGAGGCCGCCGCGCTCGACGCCCGCCTCGCCGCCGAACGCCAGGACATGACGCTGCCGGTCGCCGCGACGCCGGTCGGCTCGATTCATCCGGTCAGCCAGGTGATGGACGAGTTGGCCGAGATTTTCGCCGACCTGGGCTTCGCTGTCGCCACCGGGCCGGAGATCGAGGACGACTGGCACAATTTCAGCGCGCTCAACATTCCCGAAAGCCACCCGGCGCGGGCGATGCACGACACCTTCTACATCGCGCAACCGCCTGAAACCGCCGGCAAGCTGGTGCTGCGCACGCATACGTCGCCGGTGCAGATCCGCACGATGATGTCGCAGAAGCCGCCCATTCGCATCATCGCGCCGGGCCGCGTCTATCGCAGCGACAGCGACGCCACCCACACGCCGATGTTCCACCAGGTCGAAGGGCTGGTCATCGACCGCGGCACGACGCTGGCGCAACTGCGCTGGACGCTGGAAACCTTCATCAAGGCGTTCTTTGAAGTCGATGACGTGACGCTGCGCTTTCGCCCCAGCTATTTCCCCTTCACCGAACCGGGGGTGGAGGTCGATGTCGGCTATTCGTCGAAAACCGGCAAGCCTGCCGCCGGCGCCGATGCCGACAAATGGCTCGAAGTGCTCGGCAGCGGCATGGTCCATCCGCGCGTCATCGCCGCCTGCGGACTCGATCCGGAGGAATATCAGGGCTTTGCCTTCGGCGTCGGCATCGATCGGCTGGCCATGCTCAAATATGGCATGACCGACCTGCGCGCCTTTTTCGATGCCGATCTGCGCTGGCTGAAGCACCACGGCTTTTCGGCGTTCGATGTCCCCACCCTGTCTGCTGGCGTATCGTCATGAAATTCTCCCTGTCCTGGCTCAAGGAGCATCTCGACACCGATGCCGGCGTCGACGACCTGTCGGCCGCGCTGACGACACTCGGCCTCGAAGTCGAGGCGATCGACGATCCGTCGGCAAAGCTGGCAGCGTTCACCGTCGCCGAAGTGTTGAGCGCGGCGCCGCACCCGCAGGCCGACAAGCTGCAGATCCTGTCGGTGTCGACCGGCGGCGAACCGATGCAGGTCGTCTGCGGCGCGCCCAATGCCCGCGCCGGCATGAAGGGCGTGTTCGGCGCGCCGGGCACCTATGTGCCGGGCAGCGACATCACGTTGAAGGTCGCTGCCATCCGCGGCGTCGAATCGCGCGGCATGATGTGCTCGATGCGCGAGCTCGAACTGTCCGACGAGCATAATGGCATCATCGACCTGCCCGCCGACGCACCCGTGGGCGCACGCTATGTCGATTATGCCGGCCTTGCCGACCCGGTCTTCGACGTCGCGATCACGCCGAACCGGCAGGATTGCATGGGCGTGCGCGGCATCGCCCGCGACCTGGCGGCGCTCGGTCTGGGCCGCCTGAAGCCGCTCGCCGAAGCCTATCGTGTCGCCGGTTTCGACGTGCCGCGCCACGGTTCCGGCCCCGATGTCCGCACCGACGATCCGGCCGGCTGCCCGGCGTTCTTCGCCTGCACCGTCAGCGGCGTCACCAATACCGCGTCGCCCGCCTGGCTGCAGACCAAGCTGCGCGCCATCGGCCAGAAGCCCATTTCCGCGCTTGTCGACATCACCAACTTCGTCATGTTTGACCTCGGCCGGCCGCTCCACGTCTATGACCGCGCCAAACTCGACGGCGGGCTGGTGGCGCGCAAGGCGCATGCCGGCGAACAGGTGCTCGCCCTCAACGGCAAGACCTACAGCGTCGATCCGACGATGACGGTCATCGCCGACAACGCCATGGTCCATGATATCGGCGGCATCATGGGCGGCATGCACTCGGGCTGTTCCGAAAGCACCGCCGACGTGCTGATCGAATGCGCCTATTTCGACCCGGAAAGCATCGCGCTGACCGGCCAGAAGCTCACGCTCACCAGCGATGCGCGGTCCCGCTTCGAACGCGGTGTCGACCCGGCCTTCCTCGATGACGGGCTGGCCGTCGCCACGCACCTCGTGCTGGCCCTGTGCGGCGGCACGGCCAGCGCGGTGACACGCGCCGGCACGCCGCCTGTTGCCGAAAAGACCGTCCATTATCGCCCCTCGCGCGTCCTCGGCCTTGCCGGGATCGACGTGCCGGAGGACGCGCAGGCCGATATCCTGACCCGGCTCGGCTTCGGCGTGACGCGCGGCGAACGCTGGTCGGTCACGGTCCCGTCTTGGCGCCGCGACGTCGGCGTCGCCGGCGCCAGCGAGCGCTGGGATGGCGAGGCCGACCTTGTGGAGGAAGTCGTCCGCATCCATGGCCTCGACCGGGTGCTGGCGGCGCCGTTGCCGCGTGCCGAAGGCGTTGCGCGCCCGACCGCGACACCGGCGCAGAAGCTGGAGCGCAAACTGCGCCGCGCCCTTGCCGCCCGCGGGGCCGACGAGGCGGTGACCTGGAGCTTTCTGCCCCCGGCACAGGCCGACCATTTCGGCGGCGCGGCCTTCACCCTCGCCAACCCGATCTCGGCCGACATGGCGGCGATGCGGCCGTCGCTGCTCCCCGGCCTGTTGTCGGCAGCACGGCGCAACCAGGACCGCGGCGCATCTTCGGTGCGATTGTTCGAACTTGGCCAGCGCTATCTGGCCAGCGGCGAACGCTCCACGGCGGCGCTGTTGCTCGCCGGGGAAGCGCGTCCGCGCGGCTGGCAGGCGGCCTCGCTGGGCTTCGACGCCTATGACGCCAAGGCCGAAGCACTGGCAGCGCTCGCTGCCGCCGGTGCGCCCGTTGATCGCCTGACCGTTGCGGCCCCGGCGGACCCCTGGTGGCACCCCGGTCGCAGCGGCCGGCTGGTGCTCGGCAAGGCGGTGCTGGCCGACTTCGGGCTTGTCCATCCGGCGACGCTGGCACTGTTCGATCTGAAGGGCGCCGTTGCCGCCGTCGAACTCTATCTCGACGCGCTGCCGCCGCCGCGCGGCCGCAAGGCGCGCGGACCCTATGCGCCGCCGGCGCTGCAGGCGGTCACGCGCGATTTCGCCTTTGTTGCCGACGACAGCCTCGCGGCCGATGCCCTGGTCCGCGCCGCCGCCGTTGCCGACAAGGCGCTGATCACCGGCGTCCGCGTCTTCGATCGCTTCGCCGGCGAACGGCTGGGCGCCGGCAAGGTCAGCCTTGCCATCGAAGTGACGCTGCAACCGACCGCAGCGACTTTGACCGATGCCGACATCGAGGCGGTTTCGGCCAAGGTGATTGCCGCGGCCGGAAAACTGGGCGCCGCGTTGCGGGGTTGACGGCCGCAAGGGGCCTGGTCGGGCGCGGCCCGGACCAGGCCCCCGGCAAACCTCAGTTCGGGTAAGGCCGCACCGGCGTGCCGGGGCGCGGCGGCGGGTTGTTATAGCCGGGGGCACCGCCCGGGCTGCGCATGTCCTGCTCGGTCACCGGCGAGATCTTGATTTCGACGCGGCGGTTCTGGGCGCGGCCTTCGTCGGTATCGTTGCTGGCGATCGGCATCGACTTGCCGAAGCCGCGTGTCGCGATACGCTGGCGCGCGACGCCCTGGTAGGTCAGATAATCGGCGACCGACTGGGCGCGCTGTTCCGACAGGCGCTGGTTGACCGCCACCGACCCGATCGCATCGGTATGGCCCGACACATCGACGAAGGTCGACGGGAAGGACGCCAGCGTCTGTGCGACCTGGTTGAGCGCGGGGCGGAAGTCGGGCTTCACCGCCGCCGAGTTGAAGTCGAAGGTGACACCGGCGGGCAGCTTCAGGTTGATCTCGTCGCCCTGGCGCTCGACTTCGATGCCGGTGCCGGCGGTGCGGGCGCGCAATTCGCGCTCCTGCCGGTCCATGTATCCACCGATCGCGCCGCCGGCGATGGCGCCGATGCCGGTGCCGATCAGCACTTCGGCGCGGTTGTTGCGGCCGCCGAGCAGCGCCCCGAGCAAGGCACCGGCCCCGGCACCGGCCAGCGCGCCGCCACCGGCACGGCTGATCCCCTGCTGCCCGGTTTCGGGGTCGGTGACGCAGGCCGCCAGCGCCAGGCTCGACGCGGTGACCGCCAGCAGGATTCGTGTCTTGATGGGCATGGGTGCCTCCCTTTGATAGCTGACAGCGACATAGTCGCCGCGTGAAACGATCACAACGCCCCATCCCACCGCCGGGCTGAGTGGTCGATGAACGGAATCCCTTCGCGCCGGCCGCTTTTGGCCCTATGGTGACCATGAGCGGGCACTGCGGCCCCGCGCCGCGTTCCGGAGCCGATGCAGCCTTTCCCCTGGTTGGATGTCGCCATCATATTGGCGCTGATCCTGCTCAACGGTTTCTTCGCCATGTCGGAGATGGCGATCGTTTCGTCCCGCCGCCCTCGCTTGCGTGGCATGGCCACCGCCGGCCACCGCGGCGCCCGCACGGCGCTCGGCCTTGCCGAAAACCCCAGCGCCTTCCTGTCGACGGTGCAGATCGGCATCACGCTCGTCGGCATTCTCAACGGTGCCTATTCGGGGGCAACGCTGGCCCTGCCGGTCGGCCAGCGGCTGTCGGCGCTGTTCGGCTTTCGCGAGGCGCTGGCGCAGGAAATCGGCTTTGGTGTCGTCATCGTCATCACCACCTATCTGTCGCTGATCGTCGGCGAGCTCGTCCCCAAGCAGTTCGCACTGCGGTCGCCCGAAAAGCTGGCATCGGCGGTGGCGCCGGTCATGAAGATCGTGGCGCGGGTGGCGACGCCGGCGGTGTGGGCGCTCGACCGCTCGAGCGCGGCCGTGTTCAAGCTGCTCGGCCAGGCCCGCGATGGCGACAACCGCGTCACCGAGGAGGAATTGCGATCGGTGGTGCAGGAGGCGGAGACCGCCGGCGTCATCGAGGAAAGCGAGCGCCAGATGATTTCGGGAATCATGCGCCTCGCCGACCGGCGGGTGCGCGGCGTCATGACTCCGCGCGGCGCGGTCGACTGGATCGACGCCGACATGACCGAAGCCGCCATCCGCGCCCATCTCGCCGCCAGCCCGCACACCCGCCTGCCGGTGGCGCGCGGCACCGTCGACAATATCATCGGGGTCCTGCAGGCGCGCGACGTCGTCCAGGCGCTGATCGAGGGCCGGCCGCTCGACATCGCGGCGCTGGCCCGACCGGCGCCGGTCATTCCCGATGTCATCGACGCCGTCGATGCGCTGGCGGTGCTGCGCGATGCGCCGATCCCCATCGCCCTCGTCCATGACGAATATGGCCATTTCGAAGGCATCGTCACCCCCGCCGACCTACTTGCCGCCATTGCCGGCGAATTCCGCTCCGATGTCGACGATGCCAACGACCCGCCGGCAGTCGAGCGCGACGACGGGTCATGGCTGTTCTCGGGGGCGCTGCCGGCCGATGAAATGGCCGACCGGCTGGGCTTCGATCTCGCTGCCGACCGGGATTATGAAACCGTCGCCGGCTTCGTCCTCGAACATTTCCGCCACTTGCCGGAAACCGGCGAGACCTTCACGTTGAAGCGCTGGAAGTTCGAAATCGTCGACATGGACGGCCGCAAGGTCGACAAGGTGCTGGCGGTGCCGGTGCGCAGTGCACCGGGGCCGCTGGACTGACGCCGCTACCCCTTGGGCGGAAACGGCGGCACGCTCGCGGCCACCGGGTCGAGCCGCACCCAGAGCGCCAGCCCGCCGGCGACCGCCACCAGCAGCAGCGCCGCCACCGCCGCCGATCGCCGCGACACACGCGGCAGCAGCGGCCACAGCAGCAGCAAGGTCAGCGGCGCGAACACCGCCGCCACCGATGGCATGCCGGCACCGATGCCGAGCAGCACGCTGTGCGCCAGCCCGCCGAGCCACGCCAGCGCCAGGACCGCGACACCCATCGCCAGCGGCGTCGCCAGTGTCGGGCGCGATGCCGCCGCCGCCATGACGAGCGTCGCCAGCAGCAGCGGCAGGGTGAAGATCGCGCCGGCCGCGGGCAGCATGACCTGCACCGCCAGCGCGATACCCAGATTAAGCGCTGCCAGCCCCAGCCAGCCATCCCAGCGCGTCCGCCGGCGCGGCAGCAGCGCCAGCGCAACCGCCAGCCCGGCGGCGAACAGCAGCAGCGCCTGGACTTCCAGCCGCGGCAGCGCCGCCAGCCGGTCGTAATAATTTGTCTCGCCATCGGCGCCCGACAGGAGGTTGCCAAAATAGAGCAAGGCCGCCGCTGCCGCCGCGAACCCGAGCCCGTCGAGCACCCCGCCGGCCACCCCCGACCAGCGCCACTGGCCCTGCGCACGCCGCCCGGCGGCGATGGTCAGCAGCGCCGCTGCGCCGATCAACAGCCAGCCGAACGCCGGCGGCCAGGCGAAGGTGAACGCCCCGAGCACGTCGCCGAACACGACGTCGGGCGCTGCCGCTGGCAGGTCGGCCGCCGTCAGCAGCGCGCGGGTGAGGTCGAGGCCCTGCGATCCCAGATGCTGGAGCGCCCCCTGTTCCAGATTGTCAGGCGTCGCCAGCGGCGAATGGTACAGGCCGGCGCGGCCGGTGAAGGCGAGGTTGAAGCCCGGAATGCCGCGCTTCAGCGCCGCCGTGTAATCGGTCGAATTGGGCAGCAGCGAATAGAGTTTCACCGCCATCGACGTCGTCGAGGGCTGCCGCACGACATTGCGATACAAGTCGATCATCCGTCCCGCCTGGGGCCCGGTTTCGAACATGAAGGCGCGGCCGCCGCCGCCGCGGGTTTCCATGTTGACGATGGCGCCGATGCGACCGGCAAGCGGATCGCCCGTGGTGCCTTCGGCGAAAAAGCCGCGCGCGCCGACCAGCCCCAGTTCCTCGCCATCGGTCAGCAGGACGACGAGGTCGCGTGTCTGGGCTTCGCGCGGGATCGCCCGGGCGATTTCCAGCGCCGCGGCGACGCCAGCGGCATCGTCGGCCGCGCCGGGCGACGAACCGACGCTGTCGTAATGCGCCATCATCGCCACCGCCGGCGCCGCCGGGTCGCCGCCGGGGCGCAATGCGACGATATTGACCGCGCTCGCTGCATCGGCGTCGACGACACCCCATTGCCGGGCGCGCGCGACGGCCTTGGCGGGCAGCGGCACCGCGACCTGGCGCACGCTGAACCCCATCGCCCGCAGTCGTTCGGTCAGATGCGCGCGCACCACATCGTTGGCGGGTGACCCTGTCGGATGCGGCTCCCGCGCCATGGCGCGGACATCGGCCATGGCGCGCCCTGCCGAGAAGGTGTCCGCCGGTGCATCGGTGCCCAGCGGCCCCGGTGGCTGCGCGGCAACAATGCCAAGCAACATTGCCGCCACCAGCGTCACCAGCAGCGCCGCCCAAGTTTTCATCGATAATCCCCGTCGCTCCAGCGCCTTGGTAACCGCGCCGGCGGCGCATGCAATGCCATTTCGACCGGCAACACTTCGTCGGTGATCCGGCACAGCTCGTCGGCCGCCATGCAACCCGAGCGACGCGACATGGGTTGAGCATGACGAACAGGGCAGCACATCACAGGAGATATGTCATGATCAGCAAGACACTCGTGATCGCCACCATGGTGGCAGGCCTCGCAAGCAGCGGCGCCATGGCCGGTCAGCACAAGAAGTCGGCCAAGTCCGCGATGAACGACCAGCGCGCCGCAACGCGGCAGTTGAACGAGCAGCAGCTCGCATCGGCCGGCAATTACGCCAGCACGGGCTCGTCGCCGTCGGCCGCACAGGCGCCGATGTCGGGCCAGATGGGTCCGGATACGAGCCAGCCGGGTGTGATGCCGGCGCCGCAGGTGGCACCGGGCGCCGAACAGGCCCCGCCGCCGGTGACGACGCCGCCGACCACGCCGCAGTAACGCGGTCGGCGACAAGAACGGAAAGGGCGGTGCCGCAAGGCGCCGCCCTTTTTCGTCAGATCAGCGCGCGCCGCACTTTTGCGCCTGCGACCACGCCAGGTCTGCAAGCAGTTCGACGCCTTCGGCGCTTTTCTTCGCATGGGCGCTGGCGGCGGTGCCGCGGATCACCCGGCCGCGGATGCCATGGATGATGCCCGCCAGCCGAAACATGTTGTAGGCGACATAGAAATCGAGGTCGGCAATGCCGTCACGTCCGGTGCGCCTGCAATAGGCGGCGACATATTCCGCCTCCGTCGGGATGCCGAGCGCCGGGAGATCGGCACCGATCAGGCCGGTCGTCGTCGCCGGCGGCATCCGGTACATCATCAGGTGATAGCTGAAATCGGCCAGCGGATGGCCCAGCGTCGACAACTCCCAATCGAGAACAGCCAGCACCCGGGGCTCGGTCGGATGGAAGATCATGTTGTCGCAGCGATAGTCCCCATGGACGACGCTGGTTTCGTCGCCAGGCGGAATATTGGCCGGCAGCCATTCCACCAGCCTGTCCATCGACGGCACGCGCCCGGCGTCGGGGTCTTCCAGATATTGCCGCGACCAGCGGCCGATCTGGCGCGCGAAATAATTGCCGGGCTTGCCGAAATCCGACAGCCCGGCCTTTTCGATATCGATCATGTGAAGATCGGCGATGGTCTTGTTCATCGCGTCGAAATAGGCACCGCGCGTTTCGACCGTCGCTGTCGGAAAGGTCGCGTCCCAGATCACCCGGCCTTCGACGCAGTCCATGATGTAGAAGGCCGTGCCGATGACCCCGTCGTCCATGCACAGGCCGAAGGTGCGCGGCGCCGGGAACCCCTGGCCGTGGAGCGCGGTAATGACGCGATACTCGCGGTCGACGGCGTGGGCGGAGGGCAACAATATGCCCGGCGGCTTGCGGCGCAGCACATAATTCTGGCGCGGCGTCATCAACTTGTAGGTCGGGTTCGACTGGCCGCCCTTGAACTGCGCGACCGACAAGGGCCCGGCAAAGTCGGCGACATTGTCGGCCATCCACGCCGACAGCCGTGCGATGTCGATTTCCTGGCCCTGGCGGATGTCCCCGGTGCCTGAAAATTGTTGCTGACGTTCACTCATCTCCACGGCACGCACTCCCGCTTGGCCCGATCGCTATCGCTTGCCGATATCGCGCCGATAGAAGCCGCCGTGCCAGCGGATCTTTCTGATAGCCGCATAGGCGAGCGACCGTGCCTCGCCGATATCGGCGCCCAGCGCCGCGATGGTGAGCACCCGGCCGCCGGCGGCGACCAAAGTGCCGGAAGCATTGCGCCGGGTGCCGGCGTGGAAGACCTGCACACCCAGCGCCTCGGCGCCGTCGATGTTGTCGATCACCGTGCCGCTGACCGGCGTGCCGGGATAGCCCATGGCAGCATAGACGACGGCGACCGCGGTTTCGGGCGACCAGCGTGCCGTCACATCGTGCAGCCGCCCTTCGGCACAGGCGAGCAGCAGCTCGACCAGATCGCTGTCGAGCCGCAACATCAATGCCTGCGCCTCGGGATCGCCGAAGCGGCAATTATATTCGATCAGCTTGGGCCCCGATGCCGTCAGCATCAGCCCGGCATAGAGCACCCCGGTATAGGGCGTGCCGGCATCGGACAGCGCCTTCAGCGTCGGCTTGATGATCTGGGCGACCGCCTGCGACAGCAGCGCGTCGGTCAGCGCCGGCGCCGGGGAAATCACGCCCATGCCGCCGGTATTGGGGCCGGTATCATCATCGAAAGCGCGCTTGTGGTCCTGCGCCGAAGGCCAGATCGACACCGTCTTGCCGTCGGTCAGCACGAACAGGCTGGCCTCGGGGCCTTCGAGGCACTGCTCGATCACCACCGGGCCATTGATGTCGGCGAGCGCCGCCAGACCTTCCTCGTTGGTCTCGGCGATGGTGACGCCCTTGCCCGATGCCAGGCCATCGGCCTTGATGACCACCGGCAGCGGATGGACGGCGACATAATGATGCGCATCGGCAGCGCTGGCGAAGCGGCGATAGCCTGCCCCGGGAATGCCGGCGGCGCGCGCCAGGTCCTTGGTGAACCCCTTCGATCCCTCCAGCCGCGCCGCCGCCGCCGTCGGTCCGAACACCGGGATGCCCGCGCTGCGCAGTGCATCGACGACGCCCGCGACGAGCGGGCCTTCGGGGCCGACGACGACAAGGCCGATGTCGTGGTCGCGGGCATAATCCGTCACGGCGCCCGGATCGGCGATGGCAAGGTCGATGCACTCCGCCACCTGGGCGATACCGGCGTTGCCCGGCGCGCAGACGATCCGCCCGGCGCGCGGCGACTGGTGCAGTTTCCAGCACAGCGCATGTTCGCGGCCGCCGCCGCCCAGAACGAGGATGTCGATGGTTGCGGGCGTGGTCATGCAACAGGCTCATAACAGCGTCACCATCAGGGGCAAGCAACTCCGGGCCGGGCGGTGGCAGGCGGGCGACCGACGACGCCAAGCCTTTCGCGCTCCGCACTTCCATCCTATGAGACGCCGGTGAGCGAACCCCCCGGCAACACCCCTGAATATTCGGTCAGCGAGATCGCCGGCGCGCTCAAACGCACCGTCGAGACGGCGTTCGGCCAGGTCCGCGTGCGCGGCGAACTATCGGGGTTCAAGCGCCATGCCTCCGGCCATTGGTATGGCACGTTGAAGGACGATCGCGCCTGCATCGACCTCGTCATGTTCAAGGGCAGCGCCGCGACGCTGGTGTTCCGCCCCGAAGACGGGCTGGAAGTCATCGCCATCGGCAAGCTGACGACCTTTCCGGGCCGGTCCAAATACCAGATCATCGTCGATCGCATGGAACCCGCCGGCGTCGGCGCCCTTCTCGCACAGATCGAGGCGCGCCGGTTGAAGCTGGCCGCAGAAGGGCTGTTCGACCCCGCCCGCAAGCGCGCCCTGCCCTTCATTCCGCAGGTCATCGGCGTCGTCACCTCGCCGACCGGCGCCGTCATCCGCGACATCCTCCACCGCCTCGCCGACCGGTTTCCGCGCCATGTCCTCGTCTGGCCGGTGGCGGTGCAGGGCGAGACCGCGGCCGCCCAGGTCGCCGCCGCCGTGCGCGGCTTCAACGCCATTGCCGGCGGCGGCCGCGTGCCCCGCCCCGACCTGATCATCGTCGCCCGCGGCGGCGGCTCGATCGAGGACCTCGCCGCCTTCAACGAGGAAATCGTCGTCCGCGCCGTTGCCGACAGCGTCATCCCCGTCATCAGCGCCGTCGGCCATGAAACCGACACGACCCTGGTTGATTTCGCGTCGGACTGGCGCGCCCCCACCCCCACCGCCGCCGCCGAGCGGGCGGTACCGGTGCGCGCCGAACTGACCGCCGCGGTCGCCATGGCCGCTGCCCGCCTCGATCGCGCCATGGCGCGACTCGTCGACCTGCGCCGCGAGCGCGCCGCCGCCACCGCGCGCCGCCTGCCCGCGCCGCGCACGCTGCTGGCCTTGCCGACACAGCGCGCCGACGAACTGTCGGACCGACTGCCGCGCGGGCTGCGCACCACTGCGGCGCATTGGCGCACCCGTGCGGAACGCGCCGGCGCGGCGCTGCGCCCGGCCATGCTCGGCGCCCGCCGCGACCGGGCGGCGGCGGCGCTGCACACCGCCGGCCTGCGGCTCGATCGCGCCGCCCGCGGACTTGTGGCACGAGATGCGGCGCAACTGGCGGCGCGCGCCGCGCGACTGCGCCCGCTGTTGCTGACCACCACCACGGCGCGGGCCCGGGCCCGTGTCGATCAGGCCGGGCGGCTGCTGGCGTCACTCGGCCCGGACCAGGTGCTGGCGCGCGGCTATGCGCTGGTCTTCGCCGCCGACGGCACGCTCGTCGCCAGCGCTGACCGTGCCCGCACACAAAGCCGCTTGACGATCCGCTTCGCCGATGGCGAAACTCTCGCCACGCCCGGCAATGCGGGGCCCAAGCCGATCAAGGCCCCGCCGCCGCAAGGAAGTCTGTTCTGATGCTCGATTCGCTCGGTCGCCCCGCTCGCCTGCGCTACCTGTCCGGCAGCTACCAGGTGCTTGCCCCGGGGGACTTCGTCACCTGCGCCGTCACCGGCCGGCGCATTCCGCTGCCGGCGTTGCGCTATTGGAGCCACGAGTTCCAGGAAGCCTATGCCGATGCGGTGGTCGCCACCAACCGCTTCGCCGAGATGCAGGCAAAGGGCCGCATTTGAAGGCAGCCGCCGCTTCGTTTCGGCCGGCGTGCGGCCGTTGACCGACGACGCCGCCGGCCTCAACGCCGCCGGGCTGCGCGCGCTGTCCCAGGGGCAGGTCGCCTCTGCCGTCGCGCTGTTGCGCCGCGCCGTCGTCGCCGATCCCGCGTCGCCACTGCTGTTCTACAATCTCGCTACCGCCCTTCACGCCGCCGGCGACGCCGCGTCGCACGAAACCGCGGTCGATGAGGCGCTGACCCGCGACCCCTATTTCGCCCATGCCCTGCTCGCCAAGGCGCGGCTGCTCGAAACGCGCGGGGACGGCGTCGGCGCGATCACCCATTACCAGCGCCTGATCGCGGCGCTCGACCCGGCGGCGCCGATGGGGCCCGGATTCGCGGCTGGTGTCGCCCATGCCCGCGCCGTGCTGCAGGCCGCCAATGACGCGCTCGAAGTGCGGCTCGAAACGGTGCTCGGGGACCGGCTCGACGCCGAATCGCCGCAGGCGACCGAGCGCTTTCGGCACGCCGTGGAAATCGGCTTGGGCCGGCGCCGCATCTACCACCCACAGCCGCTTGTCCTGGCTTATCCCTATCTGCCCCCGGTGCAGTTCTTCGACCGCGCCCATTTCCCCTGGCTGTCGCAGCTGGAAGCGGCGACCCCCGTCATCCGCGCCGAACTCCAGGCGCTGCTGGCGGCGGGCGATGCAGGGTTCGCCCCCTACGTCGCCTATCCGCCCGGGGCGCCGGTCAACCAATGGGCGACGCTCAACCACAGCGATGCCTGGGCGGCACAGTTCCTCATCCAGCACGGGATCCCCAACGCGGCGATCCGCGCACGCTGCCCGCGAACGGCGGCGCTGCTCGATACGCTGCCGCTGTTCGACCTGCCCGGTCGCGGCCCGGTGGCGTTCTTTTCGCTGCT
Organism: Polymorphobacter fuscus; assembly: GCF_011927825.1. Lineage (NCBI taxonomy): Bacteria > Pseudomonadati > Pseudomonadota > Alphaproteobacteria > Sphingomonadales > Sphingosinicellaceae > Sandarakinorhabdus > Sandarakinorhabdus fusca. The sequence goes on from NZ_JAATJI010000001.1 coordinate 1,396,540, forward strand.
GAAACCCCACACCCATATTCCGCCGCACACCGGCGCGACCAACATCCGGACGATCGTGCACCTGCCGCTGATCGTTCCGGAACTGTGCGGCTTTCGGGTCGGCAACGACAGCCGCCCCTGGGTGGAGGGCCAAGCCTTTGCCTTCGACGACTCGATCGAGCACGAGGCACGCAACGGCTCCGACAAGCTCCGCGCCGTGCTCATCATCGACACCTGGAACCCCTATCTGACGCCGGTGGAGCGGGACCTTTTGCGCGATTACGTCGCTGTCCTCGATGCCCAGGGCCGCAGCATGGCGACGTTCGGCGCCGGCTGAGGCCCGTGGCAGCCGTTCACGCCGAATTAAGCCTTCGCCGCATGCAGCGGATGTTGCCGCAGCGCAACACTTTGGCGGCGAATAGCGCGTTCATGTGACGATCGCTTTACAACTCCCCTTAGAATCAGGGAAACATCATCCCAGCTACAACGGCTGAAGCGATGCGCTGCTGAGGGGCAGGGTGAAATCAAGGTGAGGAAGGCGGGCTTCGGCACGCGCTGAGTTGCTGCGATCGTCGCATCATCAATTTTCTTGAAAAGGATCCCACTGTGATTGTTGCGAAGACCTCGCTCAACCGGGCTGCCCTGAAGGGTGGCGTCGCCACGCTCGCCATCGCGATGCTGGCCATGCCCGCCGCGGCCTACGCCCAGAGCACCACCGGCAGCACGACGACGGCCGCAGCGGCCGCCGACGAAGACGCCGCGATCGTCGTCACCGGTTCGCTGATCCGCAACCCCAACCTCGTCTCTGCAGCGCCGGTCATCGTGACCACCGCCGAAACCATCCAGCTGCGCGCGTCGAACGTCGCCGAAGAAGTTCTGCGTGACATTCCGGGCGTCGTCCCCAGCATCGGTTCGGCCGTCAACAACGGCAACGGCGGCGCTTCGTACGTCGATCTTCGCGGTATCGGTTCGATCCGCAACATCGTCCTGCTCGATGGCAACCGTATCGCGCCGTCGGGCCTCGCCGGCCGCGTCGACTTGAACAACATCCCGCTGGCACTCGTCGAGCGCGTCGACTCGCTGACCGGTGCGGCCGTGACCACCTATGGCGCCGACGCCATCTCGGGTGTCGTCAACTTCGTAACCAAGCAGGATTTCTCGGGCATCGACCTGCAGCTCGGCACCAGCCTGACCGAACAGGGCGACGGCCAGACCGTCCGCGCCGATCTCACCATCGGTGGCAACTTCGATGGCGGCCGCGGTAACGCCGTGCTGTCGGTCGGCTACCAGAAGGCCGATCCGGTCTATCAGGGCGCACGCGAATTCTCCGCCAACAACGTCGATTCGTTCACCGGCGCTGCCGGCGGTTCGGGCACGGCCATCCCGTCGCGCTTCACCGGCGTCCGCCCGATCGACGCCACGACCGGCCTGCCCAGCACCAACCCCGCGGTTGCCAACGGCAACCTGCAGCTCGATCCGACCACCGGCACGGCACGCGCGCTGTTCGCGCCGTTCAACTTCAACCCGGCCAACATCTTCCAGACGCCGTTCGAGCGTTTCAACATGTACGCCCAGGCCAAGTACGACGTTTCGGACCACCTCGAAGTCTATGCACGCGGCCTGTTCTCGAAGAACACCGTCAACACCGTCATCGCTGCATCGGGTGTCTTCGGTTCGCCGGTCACGATCAACCTGAACAACCCGTATCTGCCCGCCGGCCTGCGCAACCAGTTCTGCGCCGCCAACGTCGGCAGCACCACGGCCTATCAGGCGCGCTTCACGCCGGCGCAGTGCGCCGCCGCCGCGACCGCGACCGGCCCGACGGATCCGAACTACCGCACGGTGGAAACGGCGCTCGCGCGTCGTACGACCGAGCTGGGTCCGCGTATCTCCGAATATACCACGACGATCTTCGATTACCGCGCCGGTGTGCGCGGTGCGATCACCGACTCGATCGACTATGACCTGTCGGGTGGCTACGGCGAATCGGAGAACCGTCAGGCGCTCCAGGGCTATGTGCTGACTTCGAAGGCGCGCAACACGCTGCTCGCCAACAACACCACCAACTGCATCAGCTCCGATCCCGGCTGCGTTCCGGTCAACTGGTTCGGCCCCGCCGGCTCGATCTCGCCGGCACAGGCTGCCTATCTGACCGCGGAAAGCAGCACGGTCATCAAGACGTCGCTGGCCCAGGCCCGCGCCCTGATCTCGGGGGACATCGGCATCGCTCTGCCGTCGGCGACCGACGCGATCGGTTTCGCCATCGGTGGTGAATATCGCAAGTACACCGCCTCGCAGCGCGCCGACTCGCTCGCCAAGACGCCAGGCGAGCTGGGTGGTGCCGGTGGTGCCGCTCCGGACATCAACGGCGGCTATGACGTCAAGGAAGTCTATGGCGAGTTGATCGCACCGCTGGTCCAGGACAAGCCCTTCTTCGAAAACCTGACTCTGGAAGCCGGTGCGCGCTATTCGGACTACAAGGTCGATGCCCCGGGCAACCCCAGCTACGACACCTTCACCTGGAAGGCCGGCGGCACCTGGGAAATGGTGCAGGGCTTCAAGGTTCGCGGCAACTACAGCCGCGCTGTCCGCGCTCCGAACATCGGTGAACTGTTCACGCCCGTCACGACCGGCCTGACCAACCTCAGCGTCGATCCTTGCGCCGGTGCCAACCCGGTCACCAACACCGCACTGCGGACGGTCTGCCTTGCACAGGGCGCTCCGGCCACGTCGATCGGCGGCATCCAGCAGCCGACGGCCGGCCAGGCCAACCTGACCACCGGTGGCAACCTCAACCTGCAGCCGGAAACGGCCAACACCTGGACCGTCGGTGCAGTGTTCCAGCCGTCGTTCGCGCCGGGCCTTGCCATCACGGCCGATTACTACAACATCACCGTGAAGGACGCCGTGTCGTCGCCGCTGCCGGGTGACATCGTCGCCGCCTGCTTCGGTGCGCCGCCGTACACCAGCCCCAACGCCAACAGCGCGGCGTGCCAGGCCATCGGGCGCAACCCGGCCAGCGGCGGTCTCGACGGCGATCCGTCGACCACCCGCGGTCTGTTCGCCGTGCAGTCGAACCTGGGTCGCATCCAGACCGACGGTCTCGACGTGACGGCGTTCTACTCGCGCGACATCGGCTTTGCGAAGCTGGGTCTGACGGGGAACTTCAACTACACCTTCAGCTCGACCTTCAACGCCGATGTCACCTCGCCGACCGGCTTTGCACGTGAGTGCGTTGGCTATTACTCGGTCAACTGCTCGTTCACCGGGTCGATCCAGCCGAAGTGGCAGTCGTCGCTGCGCACCACGCTGGGCTTCAACACCTTCGACGTGTCGCTGCTGTGGCGCCACATCGACAAGGTGCAGCAGGAGCCGCTCGACGCGGTTGAGCAGGATCCCCTGTTCGGCAGCTTCGGTCGCATCCCGTCGTACAACTACTTCGATCTGACCGGTCGCTTCACCATCGTCGAGAACATCGCGCTCATCCTGACCGTGACCAACCTCGGCGACAAGAAGCCCCCGCTCGTCGGTTCGTCGGCTGGTTCGACCAGCTTCAACAGCGGCAACACCTATCCGTCGACCTACGACGCGCTGGGCCGCCGTTATGCTGCCCAGATCAACGTCCGCTTCTAAGCGAACGCCACATCGGCAAAGGAAAGGGCGGGTCGCAAGACCCGCCCTTTTCTGTTTATGGAAAGCTCATCGTATCCGGTGGCAGAGCATCCGTCCTTCGGGATCCGCCCTGCCTCAGCGCAGCAACGGCTGCGGCAGCTCCATCGGCACGCCGGCACTCGCGGCCACCGCTTCGGTCCAGACCACCACCTTGTCGATCTCGTCGGCATGGCCGCTCGTGCCCTGGACCTGCTCGTCGACGCGCTGCGCTGCACCGAACGCCCCGCCGAATTTTGAATGGCGGGTAAAGGCCGGCCCCTGCGCGATCTCCGCCGCATCGAGCGTCACGCCGAACAGCGTCGCCAACGCCGCCAACGTGGCCACCGGGTCCGTCATCAACCGCTCGGAATCGGCGGTTCGGACCCTGTCGCCGAACGTTTCGGCCATCCGCGCGAACAGTGCATGCTGCGCCAGCCAGCCGATGGCCGCCGCCTGCAAATCGGTCTGGCCCAGATAATCCTCCCCCGTGAAGCCGAAGGGATGCAGCCCTTCGCGCAGCTGCTTGACCAGCAGGTCACGCACCCACAACCGCCCGGTCATGCCCTTGCGCGCGATCGACGCCAGATACACGCGCAGCGGCGCGTACAGCAGCAGCGCGCGCGCCGCGGGCCGCATCGTCATCATCCCCGGCGCCAGGCCGTTGGTGACATTGGAGGGCTTGACGATCACGGCTTCGCCGGCGCCCAGCGGCCGCGCCAGCAGCGTCAGCCCGGCATCGAGAACCGGCGCGATCTGCGCAGCCGAGCCGCCGCGATGCTGCCAGCCGACAAGGTCGTTGAGCAGCACCGGCTCCTTGATCCCCATCGCCGCGCCCGGAACATCGAAGGCGCGCGCGAGAACGGTCGAACAGCAAAAGGCCGAATGAAAGATGAAGTGCAAAGGCCCCGTTGCCGGCGCCGCCGCCAGCGCATCCGAACGCCGCACCGCCGTCGGCACTGCCACCCCCAGATAATCGTCGGTCAGGAAGGTCGCGGCGCGATGGTCGTCACGCGACAACCGCCGGAACTGAAAGGCATCATGACCGGGGTCATAGCGGTGGGCAAACCACAGGGGGTCGCGCACGATGGCAGCGGGACTTGTCATCGGCGCATTTGGCCACCCTGTTCCATCGGCGCAACCCCGGCCGATCGTTACGGCGCGTTCACCTCTTGCCGATACCGACTGCCGCTGATATTTTGCGCCGCAACATCATCCGAGGAAACCATCATGCGCCTGATCGTCACCCTCTCGTTCCTGTCTCTGCTTGCCGCAAGTGCCGCCACAGCGCAGACCCCGGCCCCGGTGGTCGCCGGCGCCACGACCGACAAGAACCAGGAGATCGTCTGCCGCAAGGAAAAGGAAACCGGCAGCCTGGTGAAGTCGAAGAAGACCTGCCACAGCCGCGCCCAATGGGCCTATATAGACGACGTCAACCAGAACCAGACGCGCACCATGGCCGATGAGATGCGCACCCGCTCCGGCGGCAACTGAGGCTCCGGCGCTCAGGCTGGCGTCAACGCCAGCCTGCCATCGCCCTCATCGACGTTGACCGTCGATCCGTCCGCCACCGCGCCCGACAGGATCAGTTCCGCCAGCGGGTCCTGCAGATGCTTCTGCACGGTCCGTTTCAACGGCCGCGCGCCATAGACCGGATCATATCCCACACGCGCCAGCCAGCGCCGTGCGGCATCGGTCAGGTTGAGCGTCACCTTGCGATCCTTCAGCAGCGCCTGGACGCGCAGCACCTGCAGGTCGACGATCGGCGCCATGGCGCTGACCCCCAGCCGCTGGAACAGCACGATTTCATCGAGCCGGTTGAGGAATTCGGGCCGGAAATGCCCGCGCACCACTTCCATCACCTGCGCCTCGGCATCGGCGACCGGCTGATCGTCGCGCAGCGCGGCAATATACTGGCTGCCCAGGTTCGACGTCAGGATGATGATCGTGTTGGTGAAGTCCACCGTCCGCCCCTGGCCGTCGGTCAGCCGGCCATCGTCGAGCACCTGCAGCAGGATGTTGAAGACATCGCCGTGCGCCTTTTCGACCTCGTCGAACAGCACGACCTGGTACGGCCGCCGCCGCACCGCCTCGGTCAGCACCCCCCCCTCTTCATAGCCGACATAGCCGGGAGGCGCCCCGACCAGCCGCGCCACGGCGTGCTTTTCCATATATTCCGACATGTCGATGCGGACCATGGCGCGCGGGTCGTCGAACAGGAAGTTCGCCAGCGCCTTGGTCAATTCGGTCTTGCCGACGCCCGTCGGCCCCAGGAACAGGAAGCTGCCGAGCGGCCGGTTGGGGTCCTGCAACCCGGCCCGCGCCCGCCGCACCGCCGATGACACGGCATGGACCGCCGCCGACTGGCCGATGACCTGGGCGGACAATATGTCCTCCATCTTCATCAGCTTGTCGCGCTCGCCCTCCAGCATCCGGTCGACGGGAATGCCGGTCCAGCGCGACACCACCGCCGCGATATCGTCGCCGGTCACTTCCTCGCGTGTCATAGCATTCGCCGTCGCACTTTCGGCTTCGGCAAGCTGGCGTTCCAGATCGGGAATGCGGCCATAGGTGATCTCGCCGGCCTTGGCATAATCCCCGCCGCGCTGCGCCTGCTCGACCTCGAGCCGCGCGGCATCGAGCTTTTCCTTGATCTGCGTCGCCGCCGCCATCTTGTCGCGCTCGCCCTGCCAGCGCAGCGTCAGGGCGCGCGATTGTTCCTCCAGGTCGGCCAGCTCGCCGCGCAGCGCCGCCAGCCGGTCCTTCGACGCGGTATCGGTCTCGCGCGCCAGCGCACCTTCCTCGATCTTCAGCTGGACGATCCGCCGGTCGAGATTCTCGATCTCCTCGGGCTTGGATTCGACCTCCATGCGCAGGCGCGACGCCGCTTCGTCCATCAGGTCGATGGCTTTGTCGGGCAGGAAGCGATCGGAAATATAGCGGTTGCTCAGCGTCGCCGCCGCCACGATCGCGCCATCGGTGATGCGCACGCCATGGTGAAGCTCGTACTTCTCCTTCAACCCGCGCAGGATCGAGACGGTGTCCTCGACGGTCGGTTCGCCGACCATCACCGGCTGGAACCGCCGTTCGAGCGCTGCGTCCTTTTCGACATATTTGCGATATTCGTTGAGCGTCGTCGCGCCGATGCAATGAAGTTCGCCACGCGCCAGCGCCGGCTTCAGCAGGTTCGATGCATCCATCGAACCTTCCGACGCCCCGGCCCCGACCAGCGTGTGCATCTCGTCGATGAACAGCACCACGTCGCTGCCTTCGGCGCGCACCTCGTCGAGCACGCCTTTCAGCCGCTCCTCGAACTCGCCGCGATATTTGGCACCGGCGATCAACGCGCCCATGTCGAGCGACATCAGCCGCTTGTCCTTCAGGCCATCGGGAACGTCGCCATTGGCGATGCGCAGTGCCAGGCCTTCGACCACCGCGGTCTTGCCGACCCCGGGTTCGCCGATCAGCACCGGATTGTTTTTGGTGCGCCGCGCCAGCACCTGGATCGTGCGGCGAATCTCCTCGTCGCGGCCGATGACCGGATCGAGCTTGCCATCACGCGCCGCCTGGGTCAGGTCGCGGGCATATTTGGACAGCGCGTCGAACTGGGCTTCGGCGCCGGCACTGTCGGCGCTGCGGCCCTTGCGCACGCTTTCGATGGCCGTGTTGAGCGCCTGCGCGGTGACACCGGCCGCCGCCAGCGCCTTGCCGGCGGCGGTCGTTGTCGCCAGCGTCAGCGCCACCAACAGCCGCTCGACGGTCACGAACGAATCCTTCGCCTTGGTGGCGATGGCTTCGGCGCTGTCGAGCACGCGCACCGTGTCATTGTCCCAGCTGATGTTCTGGGCGCCGGCGCCCGATACCTGCGCGATCTTGGCAAGCGCCTGGTCGGTCATCTGCATCGCCGTCGCAGGGCTGCCGCCGGCGGCGCGGATGAGGTTGGACGCCATGCCCTCCTCATCCTCCAGCAACGCCTTCAGCACATGTTCCGGCGCCACCCGCTGGTGGTTGTTGCGGATCGCCACGGTTTGCGCCGACTGGAGAAACCCCTTGGCGCGATCGGTGAATTTTTCGATGTTCATGGGTCTGGGAACTCCGTTCGGCCCCGATATGGTGTGGCAATTGCACAACACAAGAGTGGCTTGCCTCGGGGCGCGGCGGCTCCGCGCCGCCTCACCGCCGCAACGAGAATCGCACCTTGCGATCGTGGAAATCGAGCGAGACGCGCTTGAACGCCTTCAACAGATCGCTGCCCAGGAACAGCGCCGGCTGGTTGGCGAGACCGAACAGCGCGAACGGCGGCGCATCGGCGAAGGCGACGGTGACATTGTCGAGATAGATGCCGCCGATGCGGATGCGCGGCACCGTCACCGCCTCGGCCAACAGTGTCTGCCCGGTCACGCTGACCAGCGTCACCACCCGGTCCTCGCGGCGCGCCGACTCGCCGAGCAGCTTGCGGCGCAGCGCCATGTTGCCCAGCGTCACTTCCGAGCCCGTGTCGATGACCGCGCTCAACCGCTGGTTGTCGATGCTGGCCTGGGTGATGATCAGCTGGCCCTTGCGCAGCCGCGCCGTCACCACGACGTCGGCGGCCTCGCGCGGCGGCAACGGCGTGCGCGAATCCTGCACGGTGATCGTGCGCGCGTCGAAATCGAGCAGCAACCGCTGGTCGGCGAGCGCGTCGATGCCGATCAGCCCCTGCGCCCCCAGGTCACGCTCGCTGAGCGCCGGCGCGCGGATCGGCCCGACTTCGGACCGGCCGATCAGCAGCCGGTCGATCGTCACGCTGGCCACCACCGCGGTGCCGGCCATGCCCTGCACCCGCAGCGCATCCTCCACCGGCAGGTCGAGCTGGGCCGCCAGGGCCGCACCCACCACGGATCGGTCGGCACCGCTGTCGACAAGGAAGCGGAACGGCCCCTGGTCGTTGATCCGCACATCGATGAACAGCCGGTTGCGTCGCTGCTCGGCGTCGATCTCCTCGCCGCTGATTTCCAGATTGTCGTCGATCGTCGCGTTGGGGATGACCGGTGGCAGTTGCCGGGCGGCCGCAGGTGTCGCCCCGATGACGATCAGACACAGAAACAGACGCAACATGCGCGCTTCGATGCGTCAGTCGTGTCGCCGGTGCAAGTCAGACCCACTTCAACGCGGGTGCGCTGCCCGCCACTCGGTCACGCCGGCCAGCATTTCCTCGACATGATGCTGCGCCGACAGGTTCGAATAAACCGTGCTGATGCGGCCATCGGTGCCGATGACATAGGAGGTGCGGTTGGAATGGCCCGGGAACAGCGCCATCGTCGCGTCATAGGCCTTGGCGATCCTCAGCTTGGGGTCGCCGGCGACCGGGAATTTCGACCGGCATTCGGACTTGGAAAATTCGGCGATGCGATCGATGTTGCCGGCGGTGACGCCGATCAGCGTGGCGCCCATCCTGTTGAACTTGTCGGCGGCTTCGGCGAAATTATGCGCCTCGATGGTGCAGCCCGAAGTGAAGGCGGCGGGAAAGAAATACAGCACCACCGGGCCCTTTTTCAACGCTTCGGCGAGATGGAATTTGAACGGCGCGCCGCCCAGCGCGCCTTCGGCACGAAAATCCGGCGCCGGCGCACCCACGGCAAGCGCGGCCATCGCCGGCGTGGCCGCCAACGCAGCCACGGCAAATGCGGCGGCAACAATTTTGGTCAGCGTCATGGTTCGTCCCCTTTGTCCGGCGTGGCGGCGACCATGGCGCGGGGTCGGCGCTTTGGCCAGCCCTGCCCCGCGCGTGCGACGCTCTGGCGTTTCGCCGGGTCACCGCCTAAATGTTGCCGGCAGCCATTGGAGCCTCGCCATGACCGGAACCGTCATCACCGCCGCCCGCCGCACGCCCGTCGGCAGCTTCATGGGCGCCTTCGCCAATGTGCCCGCGCATGAACTCGGCCGCACCGTCATCGCCGCCGTGCTCGCCGATGCCGGCGTATCGGCCGACGAAATCGACGAGGTCATCCTCGGCCAGGTGCTGACCGCCGGCCATGGCCAGAACCCGGCGCGCCAGGCCAGCATCGCCGCCGGCGTATCCGAATCGACCCCGGCCTGGGGCGTCAACCAGGTCTGCGGGTCGGGGCTCCGCGCCGTCGCGCTCGCGTCGCAGGCGATCCAGTCGGGCGATGCCGAAATCATCGTCGCCGGCGGCCAGGAATCGATGAGCCTCGCCATGCACGCCCAGAATTTGCGCGCCGGCACCAAGATGGGCGCCATCGAGCTCGTCGACACGATGATCAAGGACGGACTGTGGGACGCCTTCAACGGCTATCACATGGGCATTACTGCCGAAAATGTGGCGGAACGCTACCAGATCGGCCGTGCCGCGCAGGACGCGTTTGCCGTTGCCAGCCAGAACAAGGCGAGCGCCGCACGCAGCGAAGGCCGTTTTGCCGGCCAGATCGCTCCGGTGACGGTCAAGGGCCGCAAGGGCGACACCATCGTCGATACCGACGAATATATCCGTGACGGCGTCACCATCGACAGCGTCAGCGGCCTGCGGGGCGCCTTCAAGAAGGACGGCAGCGTCACCGCCGCCAATGCCTCGGGCCTCAACGATGGCGCCGCGGCGCTGGTGGTGATGAGCGAGGCGGCCGCTGCCCGTCGCAACACGCCGGTGCTGGCCCGGATCGCCAGCTGGGCCTCCGTCGGCGTCGATCCCGCCTATATGGGCATCGGCCCGGTTCCGGCGTCGAAGAAGGCGCTCGAAAAGGCCGGCTGGAGTGTCGGCGATCTCGACCTCATCGAAGCCAACGAAGCCTTTGCCGCACAGGCATTGGCGGTCGGGCAAGAGCTCGGGCTCGACCCGGCCAAGGTCAACGTCAACGGCGGGGCCATCGCCATCGGCCACCCGATCGGCGCCTCGGGCGCGCGCGTGCTGACGACGCTGATCCACGAAATGATCCGCCGCGACGTCCGCCGCGGGCTTGCGACCCTGTGCATCGGCGGCGGCATGGGGATCGCGATCTGCGTCGAACGCTGACGGCCGCGCCGCCATGACGCCGGCCCGGCCGAAGGAGGATGACGCGCCACTCGCCCGGCTGTTGTCGGGCGGCGCCCACAACCGGCTGCTCATCCTCGGCGATCCGCCGGCCGGGCTGGCGCTCGGCGATACCAGCCCGTTCGACCAGGTCGGGCGCATCCTGCTGCCGGATCAGGCCTCGACGGCGTTCGCTGGCTTGCCCCACGCCGTCGCCGCGCCCCGGTGCCTGCCCTTCGTCGAGGCGCTGTTCGACCGGCTGCTGGTCACCACCCCGCTCCCCGCCGCCGACGCCCGCGCCGAACTGCGCGAACTCTGGCGCATCCTCTGCCCCGCCGCGCTGATCGTGTTCGTCGTGAAGGCGCGCCGCCCCTGGCAACTCGCATCGCCCGGCTGGCTGGAGGACGACCTGCGATCGCAGCTCGAAGACGCCATGTTCGAACCACTTGATTGGCGCATCGAAACCATCCCCGACCGCCACCACCTCATCCTCGCCGGCAAAACCGACGGCCTCCGCCCCGCCCCCATCGGCACCGCCCAGATCACGCAGACCGCAACGGCCTGAAGGCCACCCCGCCGCCACAGGGCACGGCCTTTGTCAGGGCGGTCACACCTTACGCACTTTCAGTGCTTTTTTGCCTTTTTATCAATATGATAGAAGGCGTATTTTACCATGAGAAAGCACGGAAAATCACCCGAATCGACTCAAAAACTTCGCAACTTCAACGCCTTGAAATCCAAAAGCGATAGTTATCCACAGGCAAATAAATCTGTCATCGTCGGCAACCCATTTGCTTCCGTGTTCGGAGACGATGCTATGGATAACGCACGTTCTAAAAGAATTGGTCGTACAACTGGAAAGTCCAAACATAGATCTATGTTTGGCGAACTCTTGCGTCAAGCGCAAATACCTGTCGATAAACAAAAAATCAGCGTTCCGGCGAAACCCGTTGAATCGATCTTTTGGGACAGTGAGTTGCCGGGATTCGGCGTTCGCGCCTATGCGACCGGCCGCCGGGTGTATTTCGTGCAGTACCGCGAGCGCGGGAGGACAAGGCGGCGGACGATCGCGGCGGTGGAGGAGATCGAGGCTCGCACCGCACGTCGCCGCGCCCGCAAAATCCTGAGTGAGGTCTCTATCGGCCTCGGGGTGGAAGATCCGTTCAAGGTCGTCACCGATACGAGCGCAATGCGCTTTGCAGACCTCGTTCCGCTCTATCTTGCCGCTGAGGAGCGGCGCTGGAAGGAATCAACCCGCAGAACCACCCGCAGGATGATCGACAAAATCTTCGTTCCCGAGTTCGGCGCGACCGCCGTCTGCGACATCAATCGCGAAATGGTGCTCAACTGGTTCGACAATATGAGCGATCGACCAGGTCTCGCCAACCGTGGCATGCCGGTGCTGTCAGGTATGATGAAATTTGCCGAGACGCTGAAACTGCGCCCGCGCCAATCGAACCCGTGCCGCAACATCACGCGGTACAAGGCAAACAACCGCATTCGCTTCCTCTCGATCGACGAGCTGGCACGGCTTGGCGAAACGCTTGATCACTTCGAGGACGAGCACCCCGAGGCCTGCAACGTCATTCGGCTGCTGCTGCTAACTGGCGCCCGTTCGGACGAAATCGAGGGGTTGGAGCCTGATGAGGTCGATGATGGGTTCTTCCATTTGAAGGACAGCAAAACCGGGCCGCGACCCGTCTACATCGGCACGGCAACCCAGGCCGTCATCAATCGCGTGCCGATCAACCAGAGGGCACCTTGGATATTCAAAAAGGCCGATAGCTCCGAGCATTTTGAAATGCCGCAGTTCGTCTGGAATGCCATCCGAAAGCGGGCGAGGCTGGAGGACTTCCGGCTTCACGACCTTCGGCACACCTTCGCCAGCTATGCTGTCATGAACGGTGTCAGCATGCCGACGATCAGCCGGTTGTTGGGCCACGGCGTTCTCGAAAGCACCGAGCGCTATGCTCACCTCAGCGATAGCAGCGTGCGCGCCGCTGCCGGCCGCGTCGTAGGCCATATGGCCCGCGCCACCGGCTTTGAAGCGAAGGGAGCCGGCAAATGAGCGAACTGCTATTCCCGCCGGCGACCAAGCTCGCCACCCGCCGCTTCCCGCGCCGCGACCTCTACCCGCTAATCAAGGATGACCGCGTTGTCTGGGACCAGACGCTACCGGGCTTTGGCCTGCGCTTTCACGCCAGTGGCCGGCGCACCTGGATCGTCTTCACACGTATCCGGGGTGTCGTCAGCAAGATCCATCTTGGCAACGCCGCTGTCGTCACCGAGGCGGAGGCGCGCGGCAAGGCGCAGCTGCTGATCCTTGAAGCAAAGGTGCGGCGCGACCCGTTGGCACGGCGCAAGCAGGCGCGCGCGACACCGCAGTTCCACGAGTTTTGCGCGACGTACTGGCGGCGATGGGCGGTCAAATGGAAGCCGCGCACGATCAAGGCGAACGACGTTTATCGCGACACCCAGCTCTTGCCGACATTCGGTAAGCTGTTCCTCGACCAGATCGACGAGGAGGTCGTGCTGGCATGGTTCGTCAAATACACCGAGACATCACCGGGCGGCGCCAACCGGGCACTCGGCATGCTGTCGCACATGTTCCGCAAAGCCGAAGACTGGGGCGTGCTGCCACCGCATTCGAACCCATGCCCGGCGATCAAGCATAACCCTCGCCGCAAATTTGAACGGTATCTTAGCGAGGCTGAACTCAAGCGCGTCGGCGCCACGCTCGACAAGTTGGAGAAAACGAAGCCGTTGCATGTCGGCGCGATCAGGATGTTCCTGTACACCGGATGCCGACGCAACGAGATCCTCAGCTTGCGATGGGAGGATGTCGTCGGGCGCTACATGCACCTTTACGACAGCAAGACCGGCCCCCGGCAGATCGACCTTGCTGATGCCGCCCAGGAGACGTTGCGACGCATACCGCGCCTTCGCGGCAACCCTTGGGTCTTTCCGGCACGCTGCAGGAAGGACGGGCACACGAAATCGGTTATCAACTTTTGGCGCAAGGAGGTCCTGGCGCCGAACGGCATTCCGCCGCTTCGCCTCCATGACATCCGCCATACCTTCGCCAGCCACGCGGCGTTGGAAAGCGAGAACACGCCAACCATCGCCAGGCTGCTCGGTCACAGCCGCGTCAGAAACTCGGAGCGCTACATGCATCTCGGCGACAAGCCGGCCATCGAGGCGGCCGAAGTGGTAAGCGGGTTCCTCGCAGCAGCACTGGCCGGCAAGCCGATTCCGTTCGCCAATGAGGGTCGGCCTTTTACCCGGTGACGCGCATGGGCAGCGGCCGGCGACACAACCCGGCCGCTGCTTTACCTATGCCCGTTGACATTCGCACCTTAAAAGGTGCATTGCAGGATATAAGGTACACATGGTCATGGATGTGCCGCAACGGATCGAGGTCGTCTTTTACCGTTCGATGTCGGGCAACGAGCCCGTCCGCGAATGGCTGATCGATCTCCCCGAAGCCAACCGGCGCGCGGTCGGGCAAGACCTTCAGCGCGTCCAATATCGCTGGCCGGTCGGAATGCCGCTGGTCAGGCCGATGGGCAAAGGGCTGTTCGAGGTTCGAACGCCACTGCCCGACGGAACGACGGCACGGGTTTTGTTCTGCTTTCACGGCGGCGAAATCTACGCGCTCCACGCCTTCATCAAGAAGGCCCAGAAAACACCGGCGCCGGACCTGGAAACGGCCCGCAAACGTCAGAAGGAGGTTGAAAATGGCTGACAACAAACACCGCGGCTCGACCCTCGACAGCTTCCTCGAAAACGAAGGTGTGCTGGCGGAATTTCAGGCGAAGGCAATCAAGGAGGTCATTGCCTGGCAGCTTGCCGACGCGATGAGGGAGAGGGGCCTGACCAAGACGCGCTTGGCGGCGCTGATGCACACGAGCCGCACGCAGGTCGACCGGGTGCTGGACCCGAATGACGGGAATGTGACGATCGAGACGTTGCAGAGGGCTGCGGCAATTGTAGGCCGGAGGGTGCAACTTGAGCTACTTTAGAGCGCCAACGGCAGAATCTTGATCTCGAGCCAAGCTCCGCAAGCGAGCGCGTGCGCGATGGTTACCCACCTCAGCGTAGCTGCTGGATGGCGGCCTTGACCGCGTCCGTCCCGCAGGCGTGCGCGAATTCCATTTCGAGGCGAAGCCTCACTTTGGACGTGAGCCGATCCAACGTAAGCCCCGAGCTTCGCGGATGCTTCCGTACTTCAGCGAGCAGCCAGCCCACGACTTCTTCGAACTTCAGCGTCGCCGCCAGCATCTCGTCGATGTGCAGCACGCTGACCCGAAGCAGGTTCACGACCGCTATCGCCAGTTCGAAGGTAAGCGGTATCCCTGAAATCGTGTGGAAGTCGAGGTGTGCAGCTGCGTTGGAGCTTTGGCCCAGAAGCGGTTCAGGGTCGTGGCGTTTGCCGCGATGTACGACTTAAGTGCCGGATGCGGCTTGTCGTTGAGGTGCGCGTAGTGGTTCCGTAGCAATCTGAAGAGACCAATCGTCCGAAAGTACGCCGCAGTGGCCTTCGCACCTGACCACGCCTCGATCTTGAGGCGGAGCTGTTCTTCCTCTGCGTCATTGCTGATCGCATCGGCGTTCGTCGATGCAAGGGCGGCCCGGAAGGTCTGCATCTCCTCTAGGCAGGCAAGGACGTGCTCTACGCTCGCGATGACGCCCATCTTCAACGCAACCTGCTCGGCGTCCGAGGAGAACTGCGGGAGATCGCCGACCCTTCGATAGATTCGGTTGGAGAAAGGGTTCGCCGCGAAAACCGCCGGCGTAAAGTCCTTCGGACTCTGGGCTGCCACGCCGGACAAAATCCTGTCGAATTCCCATTGCCTGAGTGCCGAGAAGCAAATCTGATCGCCGACGTCGATCAACCGCAACAGGAACCGTGAGGCCACAGGGGTCTTCGGCATCACTGCCTGGTGTCCACTAAGCTCGCTTCTATCCGTCACTGCCCTTCGATCGTGAACTGACCAGTAACTCCGGGGAATGCAGCGCCGTCCTTCTCGCGCCACACAAATCGCACCGTGAGCGACAGACTCAATTTTTGGGCAATGTAGCAGGCTGCCTTCCATGCGCCATTAGCGTCCTGACCCTGCACAGAGAGCTTCAGGTCAGTGAGGTGGCGGTAGCCCTCGTCGGTCTTCTGCCCTTCAACATACGGAATGATAACAAGCTGCTTCAGCTCCGCCACGGTATTGGATTTCGACTTGGCGATTTTGACGGCAGCGTTGAGCAGGCCGTTCCAGTTGATCTGCCCATGGTCCAAGGACCGCCCGGCGAACTCGACAGCCAGGACCTTGGTATGGGTGAGCGAGGGAGGCGACAGCGGATTGAACTGGCGCACCTGACCCCCGGCGCCGTCTCCCGTCGACCGCGCAGGTGCGCCGTCTTTGCCTTCGTAGAAATCGATAAGCCGGCCGATCACTGTCTCGATGCTGTCGACGAGGGGAACTGCGTGAGATTGCAGGCGGGCGAAGGTCTGGGGTGATAGTTCAACTGCGAGAGTCATGACGTTCGCCTCATCTCCATGTTGCCGGTAAACGGTGAATACGGAGAATACGGGGAATACGCAAGATACGAAATCTAGGTTGATCGGCTGTCGGACTGCCATGCAGCGCGGAGCTCATGATAGGCGAACGTCCAATCTCTGTCGGGGATCGCCTTGCGGACACCCGAAACGGCAGCTCATCACGTTCTTGGGATTTTAGTCCGGCACCGATAAGTGGTGTCGCACCAAGTACGGCTTAATTTCATCGGGGAGCGACTTTCCTGGACTAACCATGCCTAAAGCGGTCAACGCGTGCGCGATAGCGCCATGAGGGTCGATGTCGCTATCGTCCAAAGTGGCAAGAGGATCACGGTCTGCGTGCTTCAAGAAGTTGTACGGCTGTATGATGTAGTTGAGTAACTGTCGCCGCTCCGCGGCCGTCAACCCGATGATCAAGTCAGACGCATTGGTCACTTCGCCAACCTTGATGCCGCAGGCAACTCGCTCGACCAAAGCATCCATGCCTGGGTTGGTGGGGAGCATAACTGGTTCCCCGTTCACACGCGCGGAGGCCACCGTGAAGGCGCCGATTCTGAGGACCTGGTCCACATAGTCTTGGCCAGCTTTATCAATCAGATCGCGCAGGATACTAAGGGCTGACGCTGCCACGACGTGAATCGCCAGAGGATCTTCGCCACGCTCAGCCATCATAATCGCACTTATTACCATGCGTTCGGCTGCACCTGCTTTGTCAATCGCCGCCATACGCCCTCCCAGAATGGCCCCTCGCCCTCGCAAAACCGTCTCTTGTTTCTCTCTCCCGTTCGGTTCATGCTACGACGAGTTCTCGGAGTATTTCTTGGTGTTCGTTGGCTATGCACGCCCTTCAAACCGCGATCAATCGTCAGGTGTCCAGCTCAACGCTTTGATGGCAGCGGGTTGTGCGACCGTCTTCGTGGAAAAGGTGTCAGGTGCCCAGAGAGACAGGCCTGAGCTGAAGGCTGCTCTTCAATCGACCCAGAGCGGCGACACGCTGGTCGTTTGGAAGCTTGACCGACTGGCGCGTTCAGTCCGTCAGCTGGTCGAAACGCTAGCCGATCTCCGACGACGTCACGTGGGCTTAAAGGTTCTAACTCAGGAACTGGACACCGATACAGCGCATGGGGAGCTAATCTTTCGCGTCTTCGAGACAGTGGGCGAGTTTGAACGGGAGCTCAATTTAGAGCGCTCGTATGCAGGACTAGCCGTTGCCAAGGCCCTCGGCCGCCGTGGCGGCCGAAAACCAGCAATGGGGCCAGCGGAAATCAAGCGCGCAAAAGCGATGCTTATGGACTTGAGCGTCACGGTGGAGGAAGTCGCCCGGCAAATGGGCGTGCAACCCTCAACCCTTTATCGTCATATTCCTGGCGGGCGTAGTTCGCTTGCTCAGATTGCTGGTGGCTGAGGCGGGTTCCATGCGCTACGGCGAAAACGGGGGCAAAGGACTTTGAGTCTTAGTGAAAGAGATATTTGCACGAAGCTGATCACCCCCGCGGTGGTTGCGGCTGGCTGGAATCTGAACACGCAGCTTCGAGAAGAGGTTACGTTAACGGATGGACGGGTCATCGTACGTGGTAAGCTGTCCACGCGCGGACGACAGCTCCGAGCCGATTATGTTCTCTATCATCGTGCAAATGTCCCGCTGGCAGTGATTGAGGCCAAAGATGCCTCTCACAGCCCGGCAGCAGGCATCCAGCAGGCCTTGAGCTATGCCGAGATGCTCGACGTCCCATTCGTCTTCTCGTCGAACGGCTCGCGCTTCGTTTTCCACGATAGGACCGCGACGACTGGCCAGCTTGAACGCGAAATTGAGATGGATGCCTTCCCGAGCCCAGCGTTGCTCTGGGCAAAGTATCAAGCATGGAAAGGCCTCGACTCCGAAGCCGCTCAGCTTGTTGAGCAGAGTTACCATGCAGCCGCGGACGGAAAGTCTCCACGCTACTATCAAGCTACGGCCGTTAATCGAGCCGTCACGGCCGTTGCTCGCGGCCAAAATCGAGTTTTGCTAGTTATGGCGACCGGCACCGGCAAGACTTACACAGCTTTTCAGATTATTTGGCGACTTTGGAAGGCCCGAGCCAAAAAACGCATTCTGTTTCTGGCCGACAGGAACATTCTGGTTGACCAAACCAAAGGCAACGACTTCACGCCTTTTGGCGGAGCCATGACGAAGATCGCGAATCGGCAAGTCGACAAGTCGTATGAGATTTATCTCGCCCTCTATCAAGCGGTGTCGGGCACTACCGACGAGCAGAATATCTACAAACAGTTTTCTCCGGATTTCTTTGACTTAATAGTTGTTGATGAGTGCCATCGTGGAAGCGCCGCAGAAGACTCGGGCTGGCGGGAAATTCTTAACTACTACGGCAGCGCAACGCAGATCGGAATGACAGCGACACCCAGGGAAACTGCTGATGTCTCAAATACGGAATATTTTGGGGAACCGATCTACGTCTATTCGCTGCGCCAAGGCATTGAAGATGGATTTTTAGCGCCATATAAGGTCATTCGCTACGATCTGGACCTGGACTTGACGGGCTACCGTCCCCAGGCTGGAACGATCGATCGCTTTGGGCACGAGGTAAAAGATCGTATCTACGTCCAGAGTGATGTCGATACTAAGGTCGTCTTCGACCCTCGAACGAAACTGGTAGCAGAGAAGATAACAGAGTTTCTCAAGGGGAACGATCGGTTCGGAAAGACCATAGTATTCTGTGAAGATACCGAGCATGCAGACCGCATGCGACACGAACTGGCCAACGCGAATGCGGACCTTGTTGCAGACAATCATCGCTACGTAGTTAGAATGACGGGTGACGATCCCTCTGGTACAGCCGAGCTTGATAACTTTATTGATCCATACTCCATTTATCCAGTGATCGCCACGACCTCGAAACTTTTGACGACTGGTGTCGACGTCAAGACGTGCAAACTGATCGTCCTTGACCAGAGAATTCAATCGATGACCGAGTTTAAGCAAATAATAGGGCGCGGCACTCGAATTGATGAGGAACACGGGAAGCGGTTCTTCACGATAATGGATTTCAAGCGCGCAACAGAGCTATTCGCGGACCCCGGCTTTGATGGCGATCCGGTACAGATCTTCGAGCCTGCGCTTGGCAGCGATTTGGAAGATCTCGAATCTGGGAATGATCGCGGCGATCCAGCTGCTGGTGAAATAGAAAAACAGGAAAACTCTCTCCAGCCACGCAAATATTACATCGACGGGGTCGAGGTTGAGGTCCTGGCACGCCGTGTCCAGTACCTGGACGAGGGGGGCAAGCTGATCACGGAGGCCCTAAGCGCCTACGTCAAAAGGAAGCTACGAGATAAGTACCTGACCTTGGGGAATTTTCTTGCTCGATGGTCCGAGGCTGATCGCAAACAGGCCGTCCTCAATGAAGTGGAGGAGTTAGGTATTCCGCTGGAGGCGCTCCGCGAGGAAGCGCCCGAAGGCGCGCGATACGACGCGTTTGACCTGGTCTGCCACATTGCATTTGACCAGCCACTCCTGACCCGCAAGGAGAGAGCGGCTCGTGTGCGAGATCGAGGCCCCTTCGCTACATACAGCGAGAGTGCCCGCGCGGTCCTCTACGCGCTCCTCGACAAGTACGCCGACGATGACGGCGTCGCGCTGGAGAGCGGCAAGATCTTGCACCTGAAGCCCTTCGATCAAATTGGCACTCCGGTCGAGATCATTCGACGGGTCTTTGGGGGCAAAGATCAATATCAAGCTGCGGTCCGCGAGCTTGAATCTCAGATTTACGCGGAGGCCTGATCATGGCGGATGTATCGAGCGCCCTGAAGGCAATTCAGGACACCATGCGAAAAGATGCTGGCGTGGACGGTGACGCACAGCGGATTGGGCAACTAGTCTGGATGTTTTTCCTAAAGATCTTCGACGACCGTGAAGAGGAGCTTGCGCTTCTTGACGACGACTACTGCTCACCCATGCCCTCTGCGCTTCGATGGTCCGCATGGGCTGCTAACCCTGAGGGCATAACGGGCGACGAGTTGCTGTCGTTCATAAATGAGAAGCTGTTCCCCGGTTTGAAAAATATCAGCCTTGATGTGCCGGAGCGTGCGCGCGCTCTTGTGGTTCACGGCGTTTTTCAGGACGCAATAAACTATATGAAGTCGGGGACATTGATTCGTCAGGTTATTAACAAGATCAATGGGATAGACTTTAACAACCTGGGCGATAGACATACCTTTGGTGACGTGTACGAGCAGATTCTTCGTGATCTTCAGAGTGCGGGTAACGCTGGTGAATTTTACACTCCTCGCGCTTTAACCCAGTTCATGGTCGAAATGCTTGATCCGAAACTCGCGGATATAGTGTTCGATCCCGCTTGCGGCACTGGCGGTTTTCTAGCCTGCGCGGTGGACCACAAAACCGATCTGTATGTGATGGGCGAGAACGACTACGAAGTACTTCAGTCGTCAATTCGGGGTGTCGAAAAGAAAGCTCTGCCACATTTGCTCTGTACCACCAACATGATGCTGCATGGCATTGAAAGCCCCACTAATATCATCAGAGGAAACACGCTTAGTAAACCCATCAAAGACCATCCGCTGAGAAGGAAAGTCGATGTTATTTTAACCAATCCGCCGTTCGGTGGGATTGAAGAAGACGGAATAGAACGCAACGTGTCGCAACTTTACCAGACCCGCGAGACTGCCGATCTGTTTCTGGTTCTGATCATTGAACTCCTAAAAGAAGGCGGGCGCGCTGCCGTCGTGCTCCCGGATGGAACGCTTTTTGGCGAGGGAACGAAGACTCGAATAAAGGAAAAGCTTTTAACCGAATGCAACCTTCATACGATTGTTCGCCTTCCGAACGGCGTATTTAATCCATATACAGGCATAAAGACTAACCTCCTATTCTTTGAGAAGACGGGACCGACTGAGGATGTTTGGTTCTATGAACATCCTTATCCTGATGGGTACAAGAATTACTCAAAAGCGCGTCCGATCCGGCTCGAAGAATTTGGCGCGGAAAAGGCGTGGTGGGGCGAATCAGGGCGTCGTGGCAGGCAACAGACCCCCCGCAGTTGGAAGGTGGGTATCGAGGAGATCAAGGCCCGCGGGTACAACTTGGACATTCCGAATCCATTCAAGCCGGACGCTGATGAGCGCAGCCTAGTTGAACTGACCCATGCATACGATCGGAGCCGGCGCCAGCTAATGGATGCCAACGCAGCCCTACTAGCAGCACTAGGGTCAGCGTTGGGCGAAGCCGGGCAGATGAGGCGATGATAGATGCTCTGCTTGAACGCCTGGGGGCTTTAAGCGGCCTTCCAGGGGCAGGTCTCTACCTTCGCCGGCTTGCTCTGGAGCTAGCTGTCAGCGGCGCGCTGACCCCTGATCGGCCTTCCTATGACGATGTGAGCACAGTCCGACTGGATGAGGTGACTGAGATTCTAACAGGCACGAGCGTAAATGCCGCCGAGAAGGAGCTTCGTTACGCGGGTTTGAGCGAAGGGCTGCCCTACATCGCAACAAAGGATGTGGCGCTTAATACGGGCGTCATCGACTACGAAAACGGCGTCCGCATCCCTGTTGGCGAGCCGGGATTCAAGGTGGCGCCGGCAGGATCAGTCCTGATTTGCGCAGAAGGTGGAAGCGCGGGAAAAAAGGTCGGGCTAGTTGATCGGCCGGTTTGTTTCGGCAACAAACTTTATGCAGTCTTTCCTGGCCCCCTGCTGTCGCCGATGTATCTCAGCTACATTGCAAGAAGCCGGGCATTCTATGAACAGTTCCAAAGTCATATGTCTGGCATCATCGGGGGCGTGTCCCTGAAGAGATTCAAAGAAATCATGATCCATGTTCCTTCGCTGAAGGACCAGCTAACCGCTGTCGAAGCTTTGGGAACGTTGGAGAAAAAGCTCGACGACGTCGAAAATTGTGGCCAACGCGAACGACAGGCCCGGAAGAGTGCGGTGGAAGCCGCAATTGCCTCCCTTGTGCAAGCCGATGACTCGGATGAAGTTGAGCGCGCTTGGGCGCATCTTACAGATCGCTTCGGTTTGTGGTTCGACGATACCGACTCCCTCAAACGGTTTCGTGCTGCCATCATAGACATGGCAATCAAGGGGTCACTCGTTCCAGATGACGGGAATCCTGCGCTGGAGACGACGCTCTCCGCAGTGATCTGTTTCGGCCCCAAGAACGGTTTCTCGCCCAAGCCGGTCCTCGGTCCTACAGACACAAAGACAATGTCCTTGTCAGCAATCACGAAGGGCGTGTTTGACGCCAGCGCTTTCAAGTACGTTCAAGATCGTCCGGCGATTGAGTCTGATCTCTGGGTCCGCCCTAATGACATACTGCTGCAGCGTGCGAACACGATCGAATACGTTGGGGTATCAGCCGTATACACTGGCGAACATGGAGACTTTATTTACCCAGACCTAATCATGCGGATCACGCCTAACCCTGATGTGGACAGCCATTTTCTTCACCTTGCATTATCGTGCACTAGGGCTCGAACACATATGAGAGAACGGGCTAGCGGCACGTCAGGCACAATGCCAAAAATCAATCAGGCGACGGTCCGCTCGATACCTGTACGCCTGCCGTCATTGCTGCAGCAGCGCCGAGTGGTTGCCGCAGTCAGCGATATCATGGCACTTTGCGCGAACGTCGAGCAGAAAATGGAGGAGAGGACCAGAGACGGGCTGGCGCTGCTAGCGGCTTGGGCGAGTAATGGCGGCCCGGGTGACTATCCCGGCGGCACAGATAGCGCTCGTTGGACGGGAGAGGAAAGCTCGGCAATCGATGGTCTAATCGAGCCGAGAGGAGAGACTACGCCAAGCTCTGTTGAAGGCAGCACTTCAAGGCGTCCGCTCGACTTAAGCCTCAAGCACGACGATGACAGAATTTTTGAGGCCGTCCTCGTTTCCGCCGTAGTTGGTGCATTTTTTGATCGATCTGCTGAACCGGTTGGAAATTTCCGTCTTCAGAAAGCGGTTTATTTTGCGCGGCGCCGGATCGGGGACAGCCGGGTCAGCAGTGACTACCTTCGAATGGCTGCTGGTCCTTACAATCCAAAGATGCGCTATTCCGGCGGAATCGCAGTCGCCAAGTCGCAAGGCTGGATCCGAGAAGCGAGAGGCCGATTTGGATTCGGCCATATCAAAGGTGTTAACGCCGATTATGCGAGGGCCGATCGCAAGCTGCAAGCCATTGCCATATGGGTCCGTGACACGTTTGCACTGCGAAAAAATGAAGAATGGGAGCGCTTGGCGACGGTTGATTATGCCGTATGTGCCTTGGGTCACGAGGCTCAGCCGGTCACGCCGAAACGCGTTCTCGCATACATCAGTGATCTTGAGGTCTGGCGCCACAAGGTTGCCAAGTTGGGGTTAACCGAGTTCAGCGTTCAGTCGGCGATGCTCGAACTAAGTCAGTTATTTCCCATCGATGAGAAGGCATCGGTGCGTGTTGACGGGTAAATGGTGTGCAGATGACGATCATGCGGCCTATGACCATCGCAAGATGTTTAATGCTTGGCTTGACAGCGACGACGACGAGGCAAACGACCTCCTGAAGGCGCTGGGCATCGGAAAAGTTGTGGCTCCCAGCAAAGCATTGTTTGCGGGGGATCGCGTCGCATACGGTGAGGAACTTGAGCGCTTTCAGACGCGTAGGTTGGAGTTCGCGCTCGGCTACGGACGCTTAGATGATCACTGGTTTGGAAAAAACCGAGCACACTTTAACGCCCTGCTAGAGCCACTGAAAGTGCAGCACGTAGTGCCCTTCGTCGGGGCAGGAATCTCGTGCGCCGCATCCTTGCCGACATGGACCGCCCACATTTTGCACCAAGCCAAAAGTGCAGGATTTGACGTAACTGTCGTTCTGAGCCGACTGAAAAGAGGTGAGTATGAGGTAATTATAGATGAAATTATTGCATCAAGAGGCCGGGGCCTTTTTCTACAAGAAATGCGTGATGCCTTTGATCACGACGTCACTGACTTCAGTCTTGCCTCAATGGTTGTTCAATTAACCAAAAGCGTTATAGTTACCACTAACTATGATCGTGTCTTAGAGCAAGCATTGCGTTCATTAGGGGAACATTTTCCAGAAATAGTAACTGCTACGGAAGATAACGCCAGAATCATTCGAGCTCAATCAAATGGGCAGCGGGCTCTACTCAAAATTCACGGAGATATTCGCTCGCCGGCTAGTTATATTTTAAGCGGCGCTCAATATGACGATTGCTACGGCGCAGGGGTACCAGACATGAAGCTGGCACTTCCACGGAAGCTTAGACACGTGTTTGAACACGGATCACTCCTCTTCCTTGGCTGCAGACTTGTTGAAGATCGAACCATCAGCGTTTTTGAAAACCTCGTGATGGAGGCCGGCCTCGCGAACGTGCCCCGCCACTTTGCCGTCCTTGAGGCCCCGGCATCGG
The DNA here is from genome assembly GCF_011927825.1 of Polymorphobacter fuscus. NCBI lineage: Bacteria > Pseudomonadati > Pseudomonadota > Alphaproteobacteria > Sphingomonadales > Sphingosinicellaceae > Sandarakinorhabdus > Sandarakinorhabdus fusca. The sequence continues at coordinate 1,421,137 of NZ_JAATJI010000001.1, forward strand.
ACGCCGATCTGGTAGCCCGGAACTCTCGCCTAGCTGGACTGAGCATAGACGCCATTTGGTATCCTGAAGGGGCTCATGAGTATGTGCGGCTAATATTAGCAGAGCTACTCGAGCAGCTCAGATCACCAGCTTAATGATGCAAAGCCCCTGAGATTCGTAAGTCTTTGCAGTGCATTTCTGAAGCATGCGTGACCGTCGTAGCCGGAGGCCGCGAGGACTCAACGCTTGGGCGGTCCAACACTTTCGGCTGTCACAGGTGGCTGGTATTCATCCGCCGAAGGCCGTAGTGTCGTCCAGGAGCAGGCCCGTTCTTAAGAGAGCTCGTATGAGCGCACAAGGAAGCGGACGGTGGGCCAGATCACAGTGTTTTCGGGGCCGGAGCTCCGGCGGCGTTGCAACGGCGAACAGCGGCTGCAGATCCTGACAGAGGCGTTCGCGCCCCAGGCTTGCCCGACCGAGGTGGCGCGGCGGCACGAGATCTCGACGGGGCAGCTTTACACTTGGCGCAACAAGCTTGCGGTTGAAGCGGCGCCCGGCTGACAGGAACCCGTGCCTCGCGGACAGAACCAGAATTTCGACCCAGTCCTTGGTGCTGCGATCGCAAACTGAGGTGGCGTGACACGCAGCCAATCGTCCCTGTCTGCAATGCTGGTGGCAGCATTAAGACCGCGCGCACAGCCGGCGCTGTCTGCCCCCAGCGTAGCCAGACCAACAGTGCAACCTATGTGCTTCCTTTTTCGGAACAGAACGGGAAAATAAGCGGATCGGCGACCCAGCGTTCCGACCCACAAAAGCAGTGCGCTTCGCGCTACCCGCTTGAAAGCAGTCCCATTTTCGGGCAAGTAAACGGCGGCAAACGAGCGCTGGAATCCGACCAATTCACGGTCACACCTTACGCACCACACGCGGCAACCGTCTGCCGCTCGGACCTTGTCCTTAACGTGTCGCCAGGATGGCCAGCGTTGCCACAGAGGTCAGCAGCGATGCGACGATTCCGGTGATGTCGCGCGCCAGGTCGAGTTTGTAGAGCGGGTCGATGTCCTTCGGGATGATGATGGTCGAACCCGGCGGGATCACCGTGCCGCCGGTGCGGCTCCAGCCGCCCGATGCGATCGGGGTTGCCGTGCCGTCGGGCAGCACCACGAAAATGCGGCGGCGGTCGGCGGTCGATTGCAGGCCGCCGGTTTCGCGCAAATAGCTCACCAGCGGCTTGTCGGCGGCGAACTGCAACGCGCCCGGGTTGGCGACGTCGCCGAGCGCGAGCACGAAGCTGGGGCGTTTCGGCACGACGATCGCGTCACCGCTTTCCAGCACGGTGTCGAGGTCCGGCCGGCGCGCCAGCACGCGCGGGTCGGCTTCCACCACCACCCGGCCGGGGGATTCGACCGTTGCCAGCTGGGCGATCAGTCGCTGCCCGGCGATGACCGCGTCTCCCGTGGTTTCCTTGCGCGATGATACCGCCAGCAGTGCCGTCGTCAGCTCGCGGCTGGTGCGGCGCAGGCCTTCCTGCTGAAGCTCCTTGACCGATCGGCGCGTGAACACCGTGCCATAGGGATAGGCATAGGGCGACATGCCGCCGGCGCGCTCGATCAGCTGCGACAGCGTTTCGCCGCGCCGGATGGCATAAAGGCCGGGGCGGTTGACTTCACCGGTCAACTGGACGCCGCCGGGTTCGAACTGCGCCTGTGCAGCGTTGAAGCGGATATCGTCGCCGGCGCTGACGGTGATCGCGGCCATCGCCATCGGGTCGGCGCTGACCGGCACGCGCGTCGATGGCCCGCCCGCTGCCGAGGCGCGGTTGACGTCGAGCGTCAGCCCGCTGCTGTTGGTCAGCAACCCTTCGGCGACGCCGGCGACATCGCTGGCGCTGACCGTGCCGGCGACCGGATAGGCTCCCGGACGGCGCACCGCGCCGCCCACGGCGATGGCATGTTCGATCAGCACCGGCAGTAGGTCGGGTTCTTCCTCGAACACGATCGGGCAGGTTGCATCCTCGCGCGCGTCGCGCACCCGCTGGCGCGCTTCGAAATTCTCGCCGCGGCTGAAGGCGAGCCGGTTGCTGGCCAGTTCGGTGTCGCGCCGACGCTGCTCGGCTTCGGCCGCCTCGGCATCGAGCCGCGCCTGGTCCACCGGACGTTCGGTGACAGGCGGCTGATATTGTTCACTCGCCAGCCGCGGCTGCGCTTGTCCATCGGGCTGGCGCAGCGTGCCGTCGGGGTTCCGGTCCTGGTTGCGATCGCGGGTGGCGGGGTCGACGACAAACGTGCCGCGCGTCACCACGTTGAACCGCGCCGACTGGCCCTCCGCCACCAGCGTCTCCAACCGGTCGAGCACCGTGCAATCGCGCAGAATGGGCGGCTGTCCAAGCACGACGCGGCGCACCGGCGCGCTGTTGATGAATTCGATGTCGCTGCGCGAGAACACGTACAGCCGGTCGTCGCTGCGCAGCGACACGCTCGGCCGGTCGGCGAGCGCCGTCGCCAGGTTGATCGGCTCGAACACCCGCGCTGCCGTCATCGGATCGCGGCGGATCAGCACCGCCATCGGCAGATAGGTGTCGGGCCGCAGGTCGGCGACATCGCCGAGCAGGTCGTGCACCGTCGGCGCCGCGCCGATTGCCCGCGCGCCGGGGTTGGAGACATAGCCGCGCAGCTGCACCCGGCCGACGGCACCGCCGGCGCTGCCGCCGGTCACCGCAATGCCATCGCCGGCGACGACGGTCGTCGAAAGCGTCGGCACGCGCAGATACTGCTCGCGCCCGTCGATGCCGATGCGGCTTACGGCAATTGCATTGCCACGCGGCCGCAACGCGCCGCCGGCAAAGCCCAGCACCGTCGCCAGCGAGGCGCCGGGGCGGATTTCATAAATGCCCGGCCGGGCAACCGCGCCCGACACCGCCACCGTATCGCCGATGACCGGCACGATCACCCGGTCGCCATCGCGCAGCCGCACGGACGGCGGGCTGCCTATGCCGAGCAGCCCGTAAAGATCGACGCTGATGCTGCTGCCGCCCCGTACGATGCGGACGTTGCGCAGCGACCCCGATCGCCGCACACCGCCGGCCTGCGCCAGCGCCGCGCTGACATCGGCGAGCGCGGTCAGGTTGTACTGGCCGGGCCGGTCGACTTCACCGCCGACGAACACGGTGACGGCGCGCACCGACCCGAGCGACACGAACACATCCGTGCCCAGCAAAGTGCGCCGCACGGCCGCCTGCAGGTCGCGCTTGACCGCGGCGATCGATCGGCCCGCGGCCGGCACCGGCGGCAACTGCCCGACGATCAGCCGGCCGTCGCGGCCGACACGCGCCGTCTGGCTGTCGTTGGTCGCGCCCTGCAGCTGGACGACGACATCGTCGCCGACGCCGATGATGTAATCGTCACTCACGGCGCCAGTCAGTGGCCCCGGCGACCCGGTCGCGTTGGCGAACAGGTCATAGCCGAACTGGCGCAGGGTCGGATCGCCCAGGCGATCGTGAAATTCGCGCTCCACCGGCGATGGCGTGTAGTAGCGCGTCAGGTTGGCACGGGCGCGGGCCCGGCGCAGTTCCTGCTCTTCGCGCGTATCGATCGGCGATGTCGGCAGCGACGGCGCCGCGGTGCGATAGTCCGATGCTTCGCGCGACCGGTCGACACTGGCATTGGCCGAGCTGTTGCCGCCGAGCTGGCCCTGGACACGCGACAGCACGCTGGGGTCGATTGTCTGTGCGGCGCCGGGGGTGGCAAGAAGCGCGGCGATCGGCAATGCCTGCGCCACAACGGACACCGCCGTCAGCAACGCCGTGCCGCGCCGAACCTTCGTCACCATCAAACCGCCTTCGAAAACCACTAGCGGCGTTTAGGTCGACGCCCGAATATCGTCAACGCCGCGCCGGCCCTGCCCTGTCGAACTGCCCCGTCGAACGGCCCTGTCAAAGAGCCAGCCGGCCGTTGACATGGTCCGAATAATCCCGCGCCAGCTGCTGCGTCATCGCACCAACCTCGAACCGCCAGGGCCCGATTTCGGCCAGCGGCGTCACTTCGGCGGCGCTGCCGGTCAGGAACGCCTGTTCGAAACTCTCCAGCTCCTCGGGCCAGATGACGCGTTCGATGATCTCGATATTGCGCCGCCGCGCCAGCTTCATCACCGTCCGCCGGGTGATGCCGTCGAGGAAACAGTCGGGCGTCGGCGTGTGCAGCACACCATCCTTCATGAAGAACACGTTCGCGCCGGTCGCTTCCGCCACCTGGCCGCGCCAATCGAGCATCAGCGCATCATTATAGCCGGCATCCTCGGCGGCGTGCTTCGACATGGTGCAGATCATGTACAGCCCGGCCGCCTTCGACTTGGTCGGCGCCGTATAGGGTGCCGGCCGGCGCCACGGTGCAATGTTGAGCCGCAACCCCTTGGCGAGCGCCTCCGCGCCGAAATAGGCCCCCCATTCCCAGCACGCGATCGCCATGTGCGGCTTGGTGCGCTGCGCCGAAACACCCATCTGTTCCGACCCGCGCCAGGCGATCGGGCGCACATAGGCGTTGGTCAGGCCGTTGGCAGCGACCGTTTCATTGATCGCGGCGTCGATCTCGTCGCGGCTCCATGGCAGGGTGAAACCCAGGATCTTGGCGGAATCGATCAGGCGCTGGCTGTGTTCGGACAGCGCGAAGACATTGCCGCCATAGCAGCGCACGCCTTCGAACACGGCGCTGGCATAATGCATGGCGTGGGTCAGGACATGGACATTGGCGTCGCGCCACGGCCGCAGCGCGCCGTCGAACCAGATGAAGCCATCCCGGTCGTCAAACGTCGCATCGGTCATTTCGGTCGGTCCTTGCAGCAATTATATTCCGGATGGCGCGTCGCCATCGCCAGCTTCTTGCCTCGCGCTAGGGAAATGTGCAAGATATGTCAACATGACTGTCCCAAATCGCGCCTCCGATCGCCTGATCGCGCCGCTGCCGATGGCGCCGGCCTCGCCGCTCTACCTGCGCGAAGATGAAATCCGCCGCGGTATCGAGCTTCTCTATTTCGGCTATCAGGCGATGGTGCGCGGCGCCGACACCATCCTGGCGGCCGAAGGCTTCGGGCGTGCCCATCACCGGGCGCTGTATTTCATTGCGCGCAGCCCGGGGCTTGCCGTCGGCGACCTGCTGCGGCTGCTTGCCATCACCAAACAGTCGCTGGGCCGCGTTCTCAACGAGTTGCAGGCAAGGGGGCTGGTCGAACTGACGGTCGGCACCCAGGACCGCCGGCAGCGGTTGCTGCGGCTGACCGCTGCCGGCGCCGAGCTGGAGGCGGCGCTGTTCGCCGAACTGGAGCAGGGCATGGCGCGCGCCTATGGCGAGGCCGGACAAACCGCCGTCACCGGCTTCTGGTCGGTGCTGATCGGCCTGATCGCGCCCGAAGACCGGGCCCTGGTGGAAAGCCTGCGCAAACCTTGACGCCATGAAAAAGGGAGCCGGCCTTCCGGCCGGCTCCCCATCTCGCAACGCAATCGTCTCAGGCGGAGACGGCGGCGCCGCGGGCCTTGCGGCCGCGCATCTGCAGGCCGACCATGCCGAAGCCGACGATCATCATGCCCCACATCGCCGGTTCCGGCACGGCGCCGGGAACGGTGACGGCGTTGGTGCCGATGGTGGCGACCAGCGAACCGCGCGTCGGGCCGGCGTTGCGCATGGCTTCCGAGGTGAAGTCATCGAAACGCGTGCCGAGCTGGGTCGAGAAGATCTCGAAATTGCCGAGATCCCGCTCCGACGTCGGGCCATCGAAGTTGAACGTCGGGCCGCTGTAGATGAAGCTGACGTTCAGCATCGAAGCGCTGTCGTTCGGGATGGTGTTGCCGGGCGTCAGGCCGAGCAGCTGCGTCGTGCCGCTGAAGCCGGTGCCGAGGTTGCCGAAGCCGACGAAGCCGCCGACGTCATAAAGGGTGAAGTAGCTGCCGGTTTCCAGAGCCTGGTCAGAGGCCAGAAGGGCGTTGTAGGTGTAACGATAGGTGCCGTTGCCGACATCGACCGGGCCGCCGACGAGCGTCGGCGTGATGCTGGCGTGCGCCGTCGTCGCTGCCAAAAGTGCTGCAATGCTAACCAGTACGCGCTTCATGTGATCTCCGATTGTTGCGAATGTCCCCCGCATTCATATCTATGCAAGCAATATGCCAGCTTGGTTACGTATCGGTAATGGTCGATGCAAACCTATGAAAGTATGGTGAAATTATCCTTTCCTTCATGGTCGTAAAGATCGTTACGGGTTAGGACAGTGTAAACCCTGCCGACAATCGTCCCACATCCGTAACATATTGGGAAAATTGCAAATTTCACAGGCGGGTCTGCCAACGCGACCCCGTGGCGCCATTACCGCCGACCGATCAGCCCTTGAAACGGACCTCGATCAGGTCAAGCTCGCGGATCAGCTTGTGTCCGGCGGCGCTGCCGATCCGGCGTTCGCGCAGGTGCTCGGCGATCACCCCGCGCTCGGCGGCAACGGCGGCCAGCAGCAGCTCGCGCTCGATGCGCTCCTGCTGGGCGGCGTCGCGGCCGGCCTGGCCCTGCCGGCTGCGGCTTTCGATCCGCTGGCGGTAAATGCCCATGATCCGCGCGCCGGCCGCCGCGAAGATGTCGGCGTCGCTCCGCCCTTCGGCCAGCCGGTGCTGGGTGCTTTCGATGGCGCGGATCGCCGCTTCCGCCGCCAGCACCCGGGCCCGGTCCTCCTCGGCCTGTTTCGACGGCTCGGCGGGCATCGTCAGCCCGCGCAGCAGCAGTGGCAGCACCACGCTGGCCAGCACCAGCGACACGATGATGACGCCCGTTGCCAGGAAGATCGCCAGGTCGCGCGCCGGAAAGGCGGCGCCATCGGCCATGGCCAGCGGCAGCGTCAGCACGCCGGCGAGCGTGATCGCGCCGCGCACCCCGGCCGCCGACATCGCCGCGAACAGCCGCCAGTCCGGGCTGTGCGGCACGTCCGCCGTGCCGTCACGCCGGCGCCGCAGCAGCGTCAGCCGGAACGACACCCACACCCAGGCAAAGCGCAACACGACCAGCCCCGCGACAATGGCCAGGACATAGACGCTCAACCACCAGGGCTCGACATGGTCGGTCAACTGCACCGTGGCCCGCGCGCTCGCCAGGATCCGCGGCAACTGCTCGCCCAGCAACACGAAGATGATGCCGTTGAGGGTGAACTGGATCATGTCCCACACCGAATTGCGCCGCATCCGGGTGGCCGCCATCGCCTCGCTCGCCACATCGGCAAAGGACATCGTCACCCCCGCCGCGACCGCTGCCAGGATGCCCGATGCATGGACTTCCTCGGCAAGCAGATAGGCGGCAAAGGGAATCAGCAGGCTGACAAGCACCTGCGACCCGGTGTCCTCGCCATAAATCCGCGACACCCAGGCCTTGGTCTGCGTCACCGCCAGCGTCACGAACACGCCGACCGCCAGTCCGGCGCCCGCTGTCCACAGAAAACTGGCCGCCGCCGCGGACGGTGAAAAACTGCCGGTCAGCGCCGCCGCCACGGCAAAGCGCAGGCAGACCAGCCCCGACGCATCGTTGAGCAGCGATTCGCCTTCCAATATGTGCATCATCCGCTTCGGGATCGGCACCCGCGCCGCGATGGCGGACACCGCGATCGGATCGGTGGGGGACACCACCGCCGCCAGCGCGAATGCCACCGCCAGCGGCATCGCCGGGATCATCCAGTTGATGAAAAAGCCCATGCCGATGACGGTCAGCAGCACCAGCCCCAGCGCCAGCCCGGTGACCGCGGCAAGGTCCTGGAACAATTCGTCCTTGGGAATCCGCCAGCCATCGAGGAACAGCAACGGCGGCAGGAACAGCAGCAGAAAGAGTTCGGGGTTCAGTTCCACCCGCACATCGGCGACCAGCCCGACCATCGCCCCCAGCGCGATCTGCACCAGCGGCGCCGGCGCCGAAAACGGCAGCATCCGCGAAATCGCCCCGCTGACAACGACCGCAACCAGCAGGATCAGGACGATCGAAACGATTTCCAAAGCCGGCTACCCGAGCGCCCGGGATCGCGCCGCCGCTGCCGATACCGTTGCCGCGACCAGCGGCGCGAGGCCCGGCTGCAACACCGCCAGCCCCGCCGCCGTCGTGCCGCCGGGCGATGTCACCCGCGTCCGCAATTCCGCCGCCGGCACCGCCGCCTCGGCCGCCGCCAGCGCCGCCGCCCCGGTCACCGTCGCGCGCGCCAGCCGGTCCGCGAGAACCGGCGCCAGCCCGGCCGCAACCCCTGCTGCCGCCAACGCCTCGATGAAGGCAAAGACATAGGCCGGGCCCGACCCGGACACCGCCGTCACCGCATCGAAATCCCCTTCGTCGGCCAGCCAGACCGTCGCGCCCGCCGCGCTGAACAACGCCTCGCCGGCGCCTTCCGCCAGGTCGCCGGCCGTGGTGAACAGCGCCGTCACCCCCTGGCCGATCGCCGATGGCGTGTTGGGCATGGCACGGATGATCGCGGCACCCGGAAAGGCCGCCGCAAGATCGGCCGTCGTGACCCCGGCCATCACCGACACGACCAGCGTCATCGGACCGATCTGCGCCAGCAGCGGCGCCGCCGCCGCGCGCCAGACCTGCGGCTTGACCGCCAGCACCAGCACATCGGGACGGCCGTCCGGCGGCACCGCGCTCGCCTCGACGCCATCGGGCAGCAACCGCGGGTTCGGGTCGATCACCGCCACTGGCCCCATGTCCTCGGCCAGCCAGCGCGCCAGCAGTGCGCCGCCCATATGGCCACAACCGAGCAGCCAGATCGGCGCCGTCATGCCTCTCCGACGGTTTCCAGCAGCGCCGCCGCCAGCGCATCGACGGGGCTGTGGTCGGCGAACATCACCAGCTGGAACACCGGGTAAAAACGCTCGAACTCGTCGACCGCGGCTTCGACGAGCACTTCGGCCTGGCCGATCGTCAGGTCGGGCGCATGTTCGTCGTCGTCATTGTCGAGCAGCGTCGCATGACGGAAGATCACCGTGCCATCGGCCGACCACAGCTCGAAATGGCCCATCCACAGCTGTTCGTTGATCCGGCCCAGCGCCTCATAGACCGCCGGGCGCCGTTCGTCGGGCGCCACCAGGTCGGCGCGGGCAATGATCTGCAGCACGCGCTCGTCGTCGCGCCACAGGGCCCGCAGCTCATAGGTCGCCCAGCCGGCCTTGATCGAGGTGCTGATCTCCTCATCGCCCGACCGTTCGAACGCCCAGCCATTGGCGTCGAACACATGTTCGAGCATGTCGATCGGCGCTGCCGGCGCCGGCGTGTAATCGATGTCAACGAGGGCCATGCGGTCTCCTGTCCACGGCGCTTGCCCGAACGCTCGCAACCCCCCGATGATTCGGCAAGCCGCCGATTCGTTTCGCAGCGAACAAGCTGTGGATAATCATGCGGCCGGCGGGCTGTCGACGGCCGGCGCGGCGATCTCGACGCGCGCCGACCGGATCTCGGCCTTCAGCGACGCGATTTCGGTGCGCAGCGATGCGATCTCGGTCCGCAGCGTTTCCACGGCTTCGCGCGCCGCGACGGCATTGGCCTTCGCCGCTTCGAATTCATCGCGGTCCACGGCGTCGGCGGTGCCGACGAAATCGCGCGCCCGGCGGCGGGCGTCCTCGCTGACTTCGCGGGTCACCCCGGCGAGCGTGCCCATGGCGGCGGTGGCAACCTTGGAAAAATCCTCGAACAGCTTGTTTTCGGTCTGCATGGTCAAATCCCGAGTTGTGTGGCGTCGGCGGCCTGGTTGAGCCGCCAGATACTGGCATTGAGCGACAGCGCAAAGCCCAGCCACACAAGATAGGGCAGCATCAGCCACGCCGCCACCCGGCTGACCCGCGCAAAGGCGGAGGTCGTCGCCACCGCGACAATCAGCATCACCGCGATGATGACCATTGCCGGCAGGATCAGGTGCATCCGGAAGAACACCGGCGACCACGCCAGGTTGATGACAAAGCCCAGTGCGAACAGCCCGAGCGCCAATCCGCGCCCCTCGGCACGCTTGTGCCCCCAGACGATCGCCGCGGCGATGGCGATGGTCGTGTACAGGATCGACCAGGCGATGCCGAACACCGGCCCCGGCGGCTGCAACGCCGGCAGCACCAGCGTCTGGTACCAGCCATTGTCCTCCGTCGACCCGGCGATCCGCGCCGACAGGCCGCCGAGCAGCAACAGCAGCGGCGCCAGCACGATGCCGGCCCGCCACATCGACCCACGCTGGCCGGTAAGGGGAAGGGCGGCAGCTACCATCGGTGCGAGCATAGCCGATATTGCGCCGCCGCAAAACCCTTCGCTAGCCGCGTTCGCCCGCGATCAGGAACTCGACATTGCCCTCGGGCCCGGTGATCGGGCTGCGTTCCACCCCCAGCACCCGCCAGCCGTCCTGCGCGCCCAGCCATGCCGCCACCTCGGCGCAGACGCGGTCATGCACCGCCGGGTCGCGCACCACCCCGCCCTTGCCGACCTCGGCCTTGCCGGCCTCGAACTGCGGCTTGATCAGCGCCAGCAGCCGCGCCCCGGGTCTGGCGAACCCCATCGGCACCGCCAGCACCTTGGCCAGCCCGATGAAACTGGCATCGCAGACGATCAGGTCGACCGGCTCGGGGATATGCTCGGGCGTCAGCAGCCGCGCGCTCAATTGCTCCAGCACGACCACCCGCGGATCGCTGCGCAGCTTCCACGCCAGCTGGTTGGTCCCCGAATCGACCGCAAAGACCCGCGCCGCGCCGCGCGACAGCAGCACATCCGTAAACCCCCCCGTGGACGACCCCACGTCGATCGCCACCGCGCCCGCCACCTCCCAGCCGAAATGGTCAAGCCCATGCGCCAGCTTGACCCCGCCGCGCGACACCCAGGGGTGGTCCCGCCCCTTCACCGTCACTTCGGCGTCCGCAGCGACCATCTCGCCGGCCTTGGCCACCTTACGCGTGCCGACGTACACCAGCCCAGCCAGGATCAGCGCCTGTGCCCGCGTCCGGCTCTCCGCCAGCCCGCGCTCCGCCAGCAGTTGATCGATCCGGGTCTTCATCCCCTTCCCTTATCCTCTCCCCGCCTTTCTTCAAGGCGGGGCCGGGGGTGGTTCTTCCTTTCCCCCCCGCCCCCCGCTAGACGCGCCCCATGCCCCGTTTCGCCTTCCACATCGCCGCTACCGACGGCGCCGCCCGCACCGGCACCATCACCATGGCGCGCGGGACCATCCGCACCCCCGCCTTCATGCCGGTCGGCACCGCCGCCACCGTCAAAGGCCTGCGCCCCGCCGAAGTCCGCGCCGCCGGCGCCGACATCATCCTCGGCAACACCTACCACCTGATGCTGCGCCCCGGCGCCGAGCGCATCGCGCGACTGGGCGGCCTCCACGCCTTCATGGGCTGGGACCGGCCGATCCTCACCGACAGCGGCGGTTACCAGGTGATGAGCCTGTCGGCGCTGACCAAGCGCAGTGAGGACGGCGTCGCCTTCGCCAGCCATCTCGACGGCACCCGCCACATGATGAGCCCCGAACGCTCGATCGAGATCCAGCGGCTGCTCGGCTCCGACATCGTCATGGCGTTCGACGAGCTCGTCGCCCTGCCGGCGCCGCGCGACGTGGTCGAAGCCGCCATGGCGCGATCGATGCGCTGGGCCGCCCGCAGCCGCGCCGCCTTCGATTCCGCCCCGGACCACGCGACGCGCGCCGCGCTGTTCGGCATTCAGCAGGGCGGGCTCGACGAACGCCTGCGCGCCGAATCCGCCGGCGCGCTGCAGGCGATCGGCTTCGACGGCTATGCCATCGGCGGGCTCGCGGTCGGCGAAGGCCAGCCCGCCATGTTCGGCGTCCTCGACTACGCCACCGCACAACTGCCCGAAGCTGCGCCGCGCTACCTGATGGGCGTCGGCAAGCCCGACGATATCGTCGGCGCCGTGCTGCGTGGTGTCGACATGTTCGATTGCGTGCTGCCCACGCGGTCGGGTCGCAACGGCCAGGCCTTCACCCATGACGGCCCGATCAACCTGCGCAACGCCCGCCATGCCGAGGATCTGGCGCCGCTCGACGCGGATTGCCCCTGCCCGGTCTGCACCGGGCCGGCCGCGGTCAGCCGCGCCTATCTCCACCATCTCGTCAAATCGGGGGAAATGCTCGGCGCCATGCTGATGACCGAGCATAATATCGGCTTCTACCAGGCGCTCATGGCCGGGTTGCGGGCGGCGATCGCCGAGCGCAGCTTGGCCCGGTTCGCCGCCGATTTCCTGGCGCGTTACGCCGCGCGATAGGAACGGCGGCGCAGCACCGCGCCGGTCAACCCGAAGCCGGCGATCAACATCAGCCAGGTCGACGGCTCGGGCACATTGGCCACTGCCCCGCACAACTGGATATCGCCGCAAGCCTGGAACATGCCGGCACCGGTCAAATAGCGCTGGTTGCGCTTGCCAGCGGCAATCCCGCCGATCGGCGCCCCGTCGAAAGCGCCGTCGAACGACTGGCCCTCAAAGCCGCCAAAACCATCGAGGCGATAGTCGAGGCCGAACAGGTCATTGAACCCCAGCGTGAACGCCTTGGCATTGTCATTGCCGGTAAAGCGCATCGAAAAGTCGAGAATTTCCCAGTCGGAATAGCGCAACAGCCCGTCGCCATTGGCATCCTCGCCATAAAATGTGCCGGAAACGACCGCGTTCTGAAACCAGCCGCCCTGCCGAAAGCCATAAAGGCCCCCGCCGAGGTCGGTGACGACCATCGCCGTGTCGGTGAAATCCTGTTTGGCCGCAGCCGGGGCTGCCAACAGCATGGCAAGGCACATCAGAGCCGGTCGGAGGACAGCCACCATCGTTCTTCCAATCTTAGCAGGTTGTCCGTACCCGTAACGGATTCGGCCGAAAAGGCAACCGGCAAAACCTTGCCGGTGGCAAAAAACCTTTTGAACCGAAATGCTTAATCAATTCTTTCGAAGCGTGTCGCCCGGTAGGGCGCGGGATCGACCGCCGGCGCTTCCCCCAGCAGCAACGCCGCGCACAGCTGCCCCGCCGCCGGCGCTGTCTGGATGCCGAAGCCGCCCTGCCCGGCGCACCAGAACAGCCCCGCGACCGCGCCGTCCCAGCCGAACACCGGCAGACGGTCGGGGGCAAAGGTGCGCAGCCCCGCCCAGCTCGAATCGAGCCGCACCACCCGCGCCGTGCTCGCCTGTTCGAACTGGTCGATGACGACGGCAAGGTCCATCTCGTCGGGGCGCACGTCGTGCGGCACATCGGGGGTTTCGTCGTGCGGGCTCAACCACAGCCGGCCGCCATCGGGCTTGCAGTAGAACCGTCCCCGGGCGTCGAACACCACCGGCAGGTCGGCGGGCGGCGGCGGGTCGATCGCCAGCACCGCCATCGTCCGCCGCAGCGGCTGCAGCCCGAGCGGCCGCGCCCCCGCCAGCGCCGCCACGCCATCGGCCCAAGCGCCGGCGGCGTTGACCACAATTGTCGCGGTGATCGGCCCGGCCCTGGTCGCCAGCGTCCAGCCATCGCCATCCCGCGCGATTGCCGACACCGCGGCATCGGTAATCACCGCCGGTTTCCACCCGTCCACGCCGCGCAGATAGCCCTGGTGCAGCGCCGCCACGTCGATATCGTAGCTGTCGGGCTCGAACAGCCCGCGCGTCCGCCATTCGGGCTTCAGGATCGGCCAGGCCGTGAGCGCTTCGGCATCGAGCCGGCGATATACCGTGCCGCCGGCGTCGAACGCGGCCGCCAGCGTATCGAGGTCACCGGCATCATCGGGCGGCGCCACCGTCAGCCCCGGGCGCGGGGACAGCAGCGGCGCTGCGGCGAATCCCGGCGGCGGCTCCATGAAAAACGCCCGCGACGCCCGGCTGAGCGGCACCACCCCCGGCCCGCCATAGCTCTCCACCCAGAACGCCGCCGACCGCCCGGTGGTGTGGTAACCCGGCGCCGATTCCATCTCGATCAACGCGACGCGCAGCCGGCCGCCCGATTGCCGGCCCAGCGACCAGGCCAGGCTTGCCCCGGCGATGCCGGCACCGATGATGGCGATATCGAAGGTCATGCCGCACCCTGCAGAAATTGCGTCGCCCGCGCCAGCACCCGCGCCCGGATGTCGCTGGCTTCGCGCAGCAACTCATGCCCCGTGGCCGCCACCACCTCCAGCTGCCCGGTCGCCATCCGCGCCACCGCGGTGCGGGTGATGTCGCCATCGACCAGCCCGTCGCTTTCCGGCACCAGCACCAGCACCGGCGTCGTGATGCGCTGCAACGCCGGCACCGACCGCGCCCCCTCGCCGGTGCCGCGCAGCCCCGGCGGCGGCACCAGCAGTGCATCGAGCGACGCGAACGCCGCATCCAGCCAGCCCCAGGTCGCGCTGCCCAGCGCCAGCGCCGGGTTCTGCGCAATCCACCACGCCTCGTCGAGGTAGCGATCGGCATCGCTGGTCAGCAGCCGCTGGCGCACCGACCCTGCGGTGCCCGGCACATAATCCCCGCCGCGCCAGACATAGTCGCCGCCGCGCCCCAGCATCGTCATCAGCCGCGCCAGCCGCCGCGCCAAAGGCGCCCCCAGCGGCCGCGCCGAAACGCCCATCATCGGCGCCGTCAGCACCGCCGCCGCGAACTCGGCATTCTCACCCGCCAGATGCCGCAACAGCAGATGCCCGCCCATCGAATGGCCGATCGCGCTCCAAGGCGGCGGCAGGACGCTGCGGAACCAGCCGACCATGGCATCGAGATCGGCGAGCCAGGTGCCGAACCCGCCCGCCGGCGCCGCGCCCTTCATCGCCGTGTCGCCGACCCGGCCGGACAGGCCCTGGCCGCGCCAGTCGAAACTCGCCACGCCCCAGCCGGCATCGACCAGGTCATGGAGGGTCTCGGCATATTTTTCGATGAAATCGGCACGCCCGGTCAGGACCAGCAGCGACCCCGGCCCGCCGGCGCGCCCCGGCCAGACCATCGTCCGCAACCGCGCGCCATCGGCCATCACCTGAAGCCCGGTGGCGCCGCCGGCCGGCAACGTCCGCCGGCGGGTGGCACTATCGGTCACGCTGCCGCCGGCGTGCCGTCCGCCGGCTCGGCTTCGACCCGGCCGCGCAGTTCGCGCGCCGGGATCGCCAGGGTGAAGCCGAACGCCGCCAGCATCAGCACCAGGCTGACCGGGAACAGCGCCTCGATCGCCCCGGCAAAGCTGGTCTGCAGCCCGGCCGCCACCCGCGCCGCCGCCGCCGGGTCGGCGATGCCCCGCCGCGCCAGCGTGGCATCGAGCGCGGCGCCGTCCATCGCCAGCGTCTGCGCCTGCGACAGCGACACCGATTGTCCGGCGACCGCCAGTTCGGGCACGCGCACGTCCAGCTCCCCGGCCAGATGATGCGTCAGCAACGCGCCGAACATGGCGACGCCGATGGTGGCGCCGATCTGCCGGCAGAATTGTGCCGATGCCGTCGCCACGCCGACGCGGGCATGGTCGACGGCGCTCTGGATCGCCAGGGTGAACATCCCCTGCGCCGGTCCCAGCCCCAGCCCCAGCGCCGCCAGCGTCAGGCTCAGCATCCAGCGCGGGGTCGCAGCGGTCAGCTGCGTCATCGCCGCGCACGCCAGCAGCGCGGTGATGCCGCCGGCGATCAGCACCGGCTTGTACAATTTCGTCTTGCGCGCCGTGCGCCCGGCGATGACCGACCCGGTCAGGATGCCGCCGAGCAGCGGCAGCATGGCAAATCCGCTCTGGCTCGCCGACAGCCCGCGCACGACCTGCAGGTATAGCGGCAGAAATATCGGCACGCCGATATAGCCCAGGTTGACAAGGAACAGCGCGATGTTGGCGCGCGCGACCACGGCATCGTCGAACAGGTCGAGCGGCACCACCGCCCAGCTCTTGCCGCGCGACACCATGAGGAAGGCGACCAGCGCCACGACAGACACGCCCAGCCCGCCGAGCACCTGCGGCGACGTCCACGCCGCCAGCCCGGCGCCCTGCCCGCCCCAGGTCAAGGCGAGCAGCAGCGGCACCGTTGCCGCCACGATCAACCCGCTGCCCGCCCAGTCGATCCGCGCATCGGCGCCGCGCGATCCGGCCGGCAGGCGGGTCAGCAATATGTACAGCGCCACCAGCCCCAGCGGCAGATTGACATAGAAGATGAAGCGCCAGCCGCTGACGACATGGCCGAGCACGTTCGTCGTCGCATGGTCGGTCAGAAAACCGCCGACGACCGGCCCCAGCAGCCCGGCAAAGCCGAACATGGCGCCGAAATAGCCGGTGTATTTGCCGCGTTCGGCCGGCGGAGCGATGTCGGCGACGACGGCAAAGGCGCCGGTGGTCAAGGCACCTGCCCCCAGCCCCTGCAGCGCCCGACAGGCAATCAGCTGGTTCATGCCGTCCCCGATGACACCCAGATCGCCGAACTCCCCGGCCAGCCCGCACAGCATCGATCCGGCGAGGAACATGATGACGCCGAACACCAGCACCGGCCGTCGGCCATAGATGTCGCCCAGCTTGCCATAGATCGGCACGGTGACGGTGGAGGTCAGCAGATACGCCGTCCCCACCCAGGCAATGCGATCGAGCCCCGACAGTTCCTTGATGATGCGCGGCATCGCCGTGGCGACGATGGTCTGGTCGAGCGCCGACAGGAACAGCACGATCAGCACTGCGCCCAGCGCCATGCGCCTTTCCGGCGCCGTATAGACATGGGGGACCGACATTGTCGCCGCCGCGATAGCGTGCAGCAGGGCTCCGGTCGAGACGTCTTGGACACTGCGGCTTGCAACAGGCGGCCCGGACGGGGCATGGAAACGCAACGACTGTTTCCAGCGGAGTTCTGCGTCATGACCTACACCATCGATCCGCTGTTGCTCACCATTGCCATCGTGGCGCTGGTGCTCGGCCTGTTCATCGGCCTGGCCGTGCGCGCACCGCTGAAGCGCAAGGTCGCCGTCCTGCAGGAACGCGGCGACGGGCTGACGCGCGAACGCGACGCCGCCCACGCCGAACGCGATCGGCTGGCCGTCGAACTGAAGGCGCGCGAGGCGCAGATTCGCCCGCTCGCCGACGAAGTCGACAAGCTGCGCCGCGATTTCGCCCGCGCCCGCGCCGGCAGCGAAGCCGCCGCGACGCCGATCGAAAACCGCAACATCGACCCGCTCGACCTGCACCAGTTGAAGGGCGTCGGCCCCAAGTTCGCCGACCGGCTGCGCGCCGCCGGCATCACCCGCATCGACCAGATCGCCGGCTGGAGCGCCGCCGATGTGGCGGTCATGGACGCCCAGATGGGGGATTTCCGTGGCCGCATCGCCGGCGACCGGCTGGTCGAACAGGCCGTGCTGCTGAGCAGCGGCCGCTACACCGAATATGAAACCCTGTTCGGCAAACTCGGCCCGGCATGACGCACCGATTGCGAAAACCGGCCGCATGGCGCCGCTAGTCAAGCTCGTCGTCGGAGTCGCCGGCACGGCGCTGCTGGCGTCGGCCGCCTATCGGCTGGTGCGGTCGCCGCTGCTGTCCGATCTCGGCAGCCGCACGGCCGCGGTCATGGCCGCCAACGGCATCACCGATGGCCGCGCCGCCTGGGTGACCGATGACGGCTGGACGTGGCGCATCGCGCGCCTGTCGGGCACCGCCGACGCCGCCACCCGGGCCCGCACCCTTGCCGCCGTCGCCGACCTGCCCGGTGTCGGCCGGGCCGTGTGGGAGGACGCGCCCGCCGCCGCCCCCCGCGCGCCGGTGCGCACCACCATCGACACCTGCCAGGCGCAGGTATCGGCCCTGCTCGCCGCCCAGCCGATCGCCTTTGCCGCCGGCGACCCCCGCCCCGCGGCCGCCGCCGACGCCACCCTTGCCGCTGTCGCCCGCATCCTTTCGACCTGCGCCGGCAACCGCGTCACCGTGACCGGCGCTACCCCGGTCACCGGCACCGCCGCCAGCAACCTGGCGCTGTCGCAGGCGCGCGCCGAAGCTGTCGCGGTGGCGCTCGCCGATCGCGGCATCGACCGCCGCCGGATCGAGGCCATCGGCCGCGGCGAAACCGGCGTCGGCGACACCGCCATGCCCCCTGCCATCGACATCCGCATCAGCAAGGGCCCTGCCGGGCTGCGCGCCGAGGAGACGACATGATCTGGCTGTTCGGTGAAATCTGGGCGTGGATCTTCGCCGGCTTCCTGCTCGGCGTCCTTGTCGGCTGGTGGGCCTGGGCGCGCACCCCGGCGCCGGTCGCGGTCGATGGCAGCACCGTCGCCCGCCTGCGCAGCGAACTCGATTCCTGCGCCGGCGCGCTCGCCCGCGCCGAAAGCGACATCGCCGCCGCCGGCAACCGCATCAAGGCCCTGGAGGCCAGCCTCGCCGCCGCCGGCCGCCCGGTGCCGCAACTGTTCCTGGCGGAGCCCGACGGCGAACCCGACGACCTGACCGTCATCAGCGGCATCGGCCCGCGGCTGGCGACCTTGCTCAACGATATCGGCATCTTCCACGTCCGCCAGATCGCCGCCTGGTCAGAGGAGGACGTCGCCGAAGTCGATGCCCGCCTCGGCGCCTTCAAGGGCCGCATCGCCCGCGACAACTGGGTCGAACAGGCCAACGCGATCGGGTGAAGCGGGTCGGGCTGCCCGGTCAGCCGATCATCCCCCCGCTCATCCCGAGCGGAGGTTCATAGCCTTCCCCGGGGGTCGTTCACCCCTTCGCGCGCAACGCCGCCTGCGCCGCCGCCAGCCGCGCGATCGGCACGCGATACGGCGAGCAGCTGACATAATCGAGGCCCAGCCGCTCGCAAAAGGCGATGCTCGCCGGGTCGCCGCCATGTTCGCCGCAGATGCCCAGCTTCAACCCCGGACGCGCCGCGCGGCCGCGATCGGTGGCGATCTGCACCAGTTCGCCGACGCCTTCCTCGTCGATGCCGACGAACGGGTCGCGCGGGTAAATGCCCTGTTCGACATAGACGCCGAGGAAGCGCGATGCGTCATCGCGGCTGATGCCGAGCGCGGTCTGCGTCAGGTCGTTGGTGCCGAAGCTGAAGAACTCCGCGAATTCGGCGATTTCCGCCGCCCGCAGCGCCGCGCGCGGCAATTCGATCATCGTGCCGACCATGTAATCGAGCGTGCGGCCGGTTTCGGCAAACACCGCACGCGCTTCGGCATCGATCGCCGCCTTGGTGATTTCCAGCTCGCGCGCCGTCGCCACCAGCGGCACCATCACTTCGGGCACCACGGCTTCGCCGGTGTCCTTCGCCACCGCCACCGCGGCCTCGAAGATCGCCCGCGCCTGCATCGCATAGATTTCGGGATAGGTGATGCCCAGCCGGCAACCGCGATGCCCCAGCATCGGGTTGAACTCGTGCAGCTCGGCGATCCGCCGCCGCACCGTGCCGACGCTCAGCCCGGTCGCTTCCGCCACATCGGCAAAGCCCGCCTCGTCGTGCGGCAGGAACTCGTGCAGCGGCGGGTCGAGCAGGCGGATCGTCACCGGCAACCCGGCCATCTCACGGAAAATACGGGCAAAGTCAGCGCGCTGCTCGGGCAGCAGTTCGGCCAGCGCCGATGCCCGCCCGGCGCCGTCTTCCGCCAGGATCATCCGGCGCACGCTGGTGATGCGGCTCGGCTCGAAGAACATATGCTCGGTGCGGCACAGGCCGATGCCTTCGGCGCCGAAGCCGCGCGCCGTGCGGCAGTCCGCCGGCGTTTCGGCATTGGTGCGCACCTTCAGCCGGCGATGCTTGTCGGCCCATTCCATCAGCAGGCCGAAATCGCCCGCCAGTTCGGGCTCCACCGTCGCCACTTCGCCGACCATCACCTCGCCGGTGGTGCCGTCCAAAGTGATGCGGTCGCCTTCGCCGATCATGCGGTTGCCGACGCGCATGGTGCGCGCCGTCAGGTCGATGCTGATGCTGCCGGCGCCCGAAACGCACGGCCGCCCCATGCCGCGCGCCACCACCGCCGCATGGCTGGTCATGCCGCCGCGCGCCGTCAGGATGCCACGCGCCGCGTGCATGCCGTGAATGTCCTCGGGCGAGGTTTCGGTGCGGACCAGGATGACGGCATCGCCCATCTTGGCGCGCGCCTCCGCCGTGTCGCTGTCGAACACCACCGCCCCCGACGCGGCGCCGGGCGACGCCGGCAGCCCGCGGGTGATGACGTCGCGCGGTGCATGGGGGTCGAGCGTCGGGTGCAGCAGCTGGTCGAGCGCGCCGGCCTCCACCCGCAGCACTGCCTCGGCCTCGGTGATCAGCCCTTCGCTCGCCATGTCGACGGCGATCTTCAACGCCGCCTTGGCGGTGCGCTTGCCGCTGCGCGTCTGCAGCATCCACAACCGCCCGTCCTCGACGGTGAATTCGATGTCCTGCATGTCGCGGTAGTGGGTTTCGAGCAACGCGAAGACCTTGGCGAGTTCGGCGAACACCACCGGCATCGCCTCTTCCATCGACGCCGCCCGCGCGCCGGCCCGTTCACGGGCGGCCTTGGTCAGATATTGCGGCGTGCGGATGCCGGCGACGACATCCTCGCCCTGGGCGTTGATCAGATATTCGCCATAGGTGACGCGCTCGCCATTGGCCGGATCGCGGGTGAACGCGACACCGGTCGCCGAAGTGTCGCCGCGGTTGCCGAATACCATCGCCTGCACGGTGACGGCGGTGCCCCAGCTTTCGGGAATGTCGTTGAGCCGGCGATAGGTCCGCGCCCGGTCCGACCGCCACGATCCGAACACCGCGCCGATGGCGCCCCACAATTGCTCGTGCGGGTCCTGCGGAAAGGCATCGCCCCAGTTTTCGGCAACGATCGCCTTGTAGCGCGCCACCAGCCCCTGCAGATCCTCGGCCGTCAATTCGGTGTCGAGCGTGACGCCGCGGTCCTCCTTGGCGATTTCCAGCGCATCTTCGAACAGATAATGATCGAGCTCGAGAACGACATCGCCGTACATCTGGATGAAGCGGCGATAGCTGTCCCAGGCAAAGCGCGGATTTCCCGACGCCCTGGCCAGCCCTTCGACGGTGACATCGTTGAGCCCCAGGTTGAGGACGGTGTCCATCATCCCCGGCATGGAAACGCGCGCACCCGAGCGGACCGAGACCAGCAGCGGGTCGGCGGCATCGCCGAAGGTCTTGCCGGTGACCTGCTCGACATGCGCCAGTGCCGCCAGCGTATCGGCCTTCACATCATCGGGCAGCTTGCCGCCGGCATCGTAAAAGGCAGCGCAGACCGACGTCGCGATCGTGAGGCCGGGCGGGACGGGCAGCCCGATCCCCGCCATTTCGGCAAGATTGGCCCCCTTGCCGCCGAGCAGGTCACGCTGCGACGCATCGCCATCCGCGCTGCCACCACCGAAACGAAACACCGACTTGGTCATCTGTTGCTCCATATTCCCTCTCCCGCTTGCGGGAGAGGCGAGACGCGCGCCAGCGCGCCGGGTGAGGGTGTACCCACGCGCCGAAGACGAGGAAACACCCTCACCCGGGCCGCGCTTCGCGCGTCTCTCGCCTCTCCCGCAAGCGGGAGAGGGATACTGATGCCATAACGGCGTCTATTCACCCTTCGACCTTCGAAAAGTCCGCCACACTGTTCGCCGCCGCGCGCAACCGCGCGAGCAATCCCAACCGATTGGCCCGGATAGCAGGATCGGGTGCATTGACGATGACAGAATCGAAAAACGCATCGACGGCCGGACGCAAGCCGGCGAGCGCCGCCATGGCAGCGGTGAAGTCCTCGCGGGCTACGGCGTCAGCGATGGCCGGGACGGCGGTGTCGAGCGCCGTGGCGAGGGCGGTTTCGGCGGGTTCGGCGAACAGCGCAGCGTCGGACTGCGGTGCGAACGCCTCCTCCTTGCCTTCCTCGATACGCAAAATGTTCGCCGCGCGCTTCACCCCGGCGAGCAGATTGGCCCCATCCTCGGTCGCCAACACCAACTGCAGCGCCCGCACCCGTGCGAGCGCAAGAACCAAATCGTCGATGCCATTTGCGAGTACCGCATCAATCAAATCGTGCCGTACGCCCGCGTCACGCTGTTGAACTTTTAGTCGGTCGGCAAAGAAGGACAACAGACGTCCGTTTCTGACTGCTTTAGTGGCCACCAGTGCGACCGCTGGGGAAACCTCATCCGCTGGAGCACTGCCTACTTCCACCTTCGACAGGGTAACCAAGTCTGCGTGAACCGCGCCGAAGCGTTCAAGCACAACATCCCAAAGCGGCAATCGAAGTTCATTCTTCACAACGATGGCGATGACACCAAGCGCTGCCCTGCGCAGCGCAAAAGGATCTCTAGATCCAGTCGGAAACTCGCCAACCTCGAAAAACTCGACCAACGTATCAAGCTTGTCCGCCAACGCCACCGCCACACTCACCGGTGCCGTCGGAACATCATCCCCCTGCCCGACCGGCTTGTAATGATCGCGGATGGCGTCGGCGACGCGCGCGTCCAGCCCCTGCGCCCGCGCCAGATAGGCCCCGGCGATGCCCTGGACTTCGGGAAATTCCCCAACCGTCGCCGAGACGAGGTCGGCCTTGCACAGCCGTGCTGCCTGTTCGGCAAGGTCGGCCAGTTCCTCCCTCTCCCCTTGCGGGAGAGGGCGACTCGCCGAAGGCGAGCGGGGTGAGGGGTCGTCGCCCGCACCCCCCTCACCCGGCTCGGCTGCGCCGAGTCCGACCTCTCCCGCAAGGGGAGAGGTGATCGCGCCACTTTCCACCAGCCAGCGCGCCAGCTTCGCCACCCGCGCGACCTTGTCGGCCACCGTCCCCAGTTTCTCGTGAAAGACGATGTCGCCCAGCCGGGGCAGGAAGGATTCCAGCTCCGCCTTCAAATCCTGGTCCCAGAAGAATTTCGCATCGGCCAGCCGCGCGCTCAGCACCCGCTCGTTGCCCGCCACGATCGCCGTGCCGCCGTCGGTCGCTTCCAGATTGGCAACGCAGACGAATGCCGGCGCCAGCACGCCGCCGGCATCCTCGCAGGCGAAATATTTCTGGTTGGTCCGCATCGTCAGCTGGATGACTTCGGGCGGCACGGCGAGGAACGCCGCGTCGAACGCCCCCAGCATCGGCACCGGCCATTCGGTCAGCCCGGCATTTTCCGCCACCAGCCCGGCATCGGCGCGCACCACCAGCCCGCGCGCTGCCGCCACGGCCGCCGCGCCCGCCTCGATCACCGCCCGCCGCTCCGCCGATGCGACGATCACCTTGCCGTCGCGCAGCTGCGCCGCATAGCTGTCGGCACCCGCAATTTCGATCGGTTCCGGCGCATGGATCCGGTGGCCGCGCGTCACCCGCCCGCTGGTGACGCCATGGACCGCGCACGGCACCACTTCACCATCGAGCAGCGCCACGATCCCGGTCAAGGGCCGCACCCAGCGCGGGCTGCCCGCCACTGCCGATGCGGCCCCCCAGCGCATCGACTTCGGCCAGGCGAAATCGCGCACGATGGCCGGCACCAGTTCGGCCAGAATCGCCGCCGCCGGGCGGCCCTCGGTGCGGATATGCGCGAACAGCACCACGCCCTTGGGCGTCTGCCGCTCCTCGAGCTGGTCGCGGGTCAACCCGGTGGAGCGCAAGAACCCCGCGATCGCCGCCTCGGGCGCACTCGCCGACGGCCCCTTGCGCTCCTCGCTCGCCGCCGCGCTGGCGTCGGCCACATCGCGCGCGATCAGCCACAGCCGCCGCGGCGTCACATCGGCAATAACGTCGCCGTGCGGAAGGCCTGCCGCCTTCAACCCGTCGACAAGGCGCGTGCGCAGCTGCTCGGCAGCGGCCGCCTGCATCCGCGCCGGGATTTCCTCGCTGGCGAGTTCGAGCAGGAAATCGCTCATGCCTGCGCCACCCACACGTCCGCGACGGCCTTCACCAGATCGCGCACCCGCCCGATATAGGCCTGGCGCTCGGCGACCGAAATCACCCCGCGCGCGCCGAGCAAGTTGAAGATATGGCTCGCCTTGATCGCCTGGTCATAAGCCGGCAGCGGCAGCCCCGCCTCCACCAGCGCCCGGCATTCGTCCGACACATCCTTGAAATGCTGGAACAGCCGCTCGGTATTGGCATGCTCGAAATTATACGCCGAAAACTGCTGCTCCTGTTTCAGGAACACATCGCCATAGCTGACGCCGGCATCGTTGTACCTGAGGTCATAGACGCTCTCGACGCCCTGCACATACATCGCCAGCCGTTCGAGCCCATAGGTCAGCTCGCCCGCCACCGGCGCACATTCATGGCCGCCGACCTGCTGGAAATAGGTGAACTGCGTCACCTCCATGCCGTCGCACCAGACTTCCCAGCCCAGCCCCCAGGCGCCAAGCGTCGGCGATTCCCAGTCGTCCTCGACAAAGCGGATATCGTGCACCCGCCGGTCGATGCCGATGGCGTCGAGCGACCCCAGATACAGGTCGATCAGGTCGTCCGGCGACGGCTTCAGGATCACCTGGAACTGGTAATAATGCTGCAGCCGGTTGGGGTTTTCGCCATAGCGCCCGTCGCTCGGCCGCCGGCACGGCTGCACAAAGGCGGCGTTCCAGCTGTCCGGCCCCAGCGCGCGCAGCGTCGTCGCCGGGTGGAAGGTGCCGGCGCCCATTTCCAGGTCATAGGGTTGCAGGATGACGCAGCCGTTCGCGCCCCAATAATTCTGGAGCGTCAGGATGATGTTCTGGAACGACAGCGGCTTCAGCGGAACGGCCCTTCGCAGGTGCAAAATATGCCCCGCGTGTAGCGGCGCGAAGCCGAACGGGTCAACCGCCAGAGTCTGTCCGGTTATCACGCGCCTGCATCGCCACCAGCCAGGCGAGGATCGCGGCATCGTCGCCGGGATCGACCGGCGCCTTGTAGGCGGCCCGCATCTTGTCGATCTCGCCCTGCCAGGCGATCGGCGACAGCCGGGGCTGGGTCAGCACCATCTCGGCCGAATGACAGCCGAGGCAATTGGCGTTGACTGCATCGGCGGCCGGCCCGCCGGGAATGTCGACGAAGGGCACAAAGGCATCGGGCAGGTCGATCCGCACCGGCGCCGCCGCGCCGAGCAGCACGAACAGGGCGATCGCCCGCATCATGCGAACCCCACCCGCACCGTCTCCACCACATTGCGGGCATAGCCGCCGGGGTTCCAGTTCGCCGTCATCGGCTGCACCCGCCCGGCGTCACTGGTCGCGCGCGCCATCAGCACGGCGCCGGCCCGCGCCACCGCGACCTCGGCATCGAAGCGCCGGAAGCTGTAGCGCCCCGCGTCCACGCCCAGCCGCGCCGGCACCCAATTCGCCCCGCCATCGCCCGAAACCTCCACCCCGCGCACCCCCGAATCGCCCCCGAAGGCGACCCCGCCGACCGCCAGCCGCGGTGTCCACGCCCGCACCGCGCCGTCGGCGATGCTGGTGATGAAGGATCGCGGCGGCATCCGGCCGATCGGCTCGGCGGGGAAATCCTTCGTCCCCGGCGCCACATCGGCGGCGGGGTTGGCCGGCACCTTGTACGCCTTGGCCATCCAGTAAGTGTCGTCGGGCCGGTCGAGCACCTCGATCCGGTCGAGCGCCTTGACCCAATAGGTCGCGAACCACCCCGGCACCACCAGCCGCAGCGGAAAGCCGTTGACGATCGGCAGCGGCGCGCCGTTCATCGCCCAGGCGATCATCACCTCGCCATCCTGCGCATGGTCGATGGCGAGCGATTTGAGGAACTGCGGGGCGCCCGCGACCGGCGGCACATCCAGCCCGCCGAACCGCACCACCACCGCCCCCGGCCGCACCCCGGCGCGCGCCAGCACATCGCGCAGCCGCACCCCCGTCCAGCGCGCATTGGCCATCGCGCCATGCCCCCATTGCGCACCGGCAACACGCGGCGTCACCAGCCCGCGCGAATTGCCCGAACATTGGTTGACCGCGGTGATCTCGCCCTGCGGCAGCCGCTGCAATTCGGCGAGCGACAACGACAGCGGCCGCGCTACCCGGCCACCCACGGTCAGCCGAAACGCCACCGGGTCGACCTCGGTCGGGAACGGCCAGTGCCAGCGCACATAATGCCGGTCATTGGGGGTCAGGATATCGCCATCGAACACCGCCATCGGCGTTTCGAGCAGCGGCGCCATCGTCCGCTGCACGATCATCGGTCCCTTGCCGGGAAAATCGGTCGTCAGCGGCCGCAAGCTCGGCCCGCCGGGCAGGTGGAGGTCGACCGACTGCGCAAATGCCGGCCCGGCCATAGCGGACAGCGCGAGAAAGCGACGACGGGCGATCATGGGCGGGGTGTAGCCCGCCTGCCCAACGCCGTCACCCCCGCGCAGGCGGGGGTCCGGAACCGCGCCAGTTGCGTGGAAAAGGCAGCGTCACGGCAAAGCCGCGCCGTCGGACGGGTTCGGCGCGCGAAGGCCGCGCCGCCCCGCCGGCCGCGCTTGCGCCTGTCGGCGCGCAGCACGCGCGCTCGCGGCGCTACACGTTGAACCGGAACAACATCACATCGCCATCGTGCACGACATAATCCTTGCCCTCCGACCGATATTTCCCCGCCTCGCGCGCGCCGGCCTCGCCGTTGAACTTCACATAATCCGCAAACGCCATCGTTTCGGCGCGGATGAAGCCCTTTTCGAAATCGCCATGGATCGCACCCGCCGCCTGGGGCGCCCTCGATCCGCGCGTCACCGTCCACGCCCGGGCTTCCTTCGGCCCGACGGTGAAGAAGGTGATCAGCCCGAGCAGTTCGTACGCCGCGCGCACCACCCGCGTCAGCCCGGTTTCGGTCAGCCCAAGCGCTTCCAGATAGTCGGGCCGGTCGGCCGGTTCCATCATCGCCACTTCGGCTTCGATCGCGGCGGAAATGATCACCGCGCCGGCACCCACCTTGGCCGCCATCGCCTGCACTGCCGCGCTATGGGCATTGCCGCTGGCGGCCGAGGCTTCCTCGACATTGCAGACGTAGAGGACGGGCTTGGTCGTCAGCAGCTGCGCCTGGTGCAGCGCGCGGGCTTCCTCCTCGTCCTTGGGGACCACCAGCCGCGCCGGCTTGCCATCGCGCAACAGATCGAGCGCCTCGCCGAGCACGCGGCCCTGGACCTTGGCGTCCTTGTCGCCCTGCGTCGCCTTTTTCAGCAACGCCGGCACGCGCTTTTCCAGGCTCTCGAGGTCGGCGAGCATCAGCTCGGTTTCCACCGTCTCGGCATCCGACACCGGGTCGACGCGGCCTTCGACATGGGTGACATCGTCGTCCTCGAAGCAGCGCAGGACATGGACGATGGCGTCGGTTTCGCGGATATTGGCGAGGAACTGGTTGCCCAGCCCTTCGCCCTTCGACGCGCCGCGCACCAGCCCGGCGATATCGGTGAACCCCAGCTGCGCCTCGATGATCTTCGCCGACCCGCCGATCCGCGCCAGATCGTCCAGCCGGCTGTCGGGCACCGGCACATTGCCGACATTGGGCTCGATCGTGCAAAAGGGGTAATTCGCCGCCGCCGCGCTGGCGGTTTCCGTCAGCGCGTTGAACAGCGTCGACTTGCCGACATTGGGCAGCCCGACAATCCCGCAGCGAATGGCCATAAACGTCTTTCTTCTCCCCTCCCGGCACGGGAGGGGTCGGGGGTGGGTTTTCGGGGCGAACGAAGCTGCCACTACCCACCCCCGACCCCTCCCGCAAGCGGGAGGGGAGAAGGCGAAGGCGTCAGCGCCGCGCGACCTCGCTCATGAACCGCGCCTCGTCGCCAGCGAGCAGCCACGGCACCTCCGCCGCCACCGCCCCCAGCACATCGGCAAGCGGGTCCATCTCTGCCCTGGCGAAATTGCCGAGCACATATGGCGACACCCGGTCCTTGTGCCCCGGATGGCCGATGCCCATCCGCACCCGGCGGTAATCCGGCCCCAGATGCGCGTCGATCGATCGGATGCCATTGTGCCCGGCGGCGCCGCCGCCATGCTTGACCTTGATGCGGAACGGTTCGAGGTCGAGCTCGTCGTAGAACACCGTCAGCGCCTCGGCGGCGTCGAGTTTGAAAAAGCGCACTGCCTCGCCAACCGAACGGCCGCTGTCGTTCATGAAGGTCGCCGGCTTGAGCAACGTCACCTTGTCGGCGCCGATCCGCCCGTCGCTGGCCAGCCCGAGGAAGCGGGACTTCCAGGGGCCGAAGCCATGCGCCGCGGCAATGGCGTCGACCGCCATGAAGCCGATATTGTGCCGGTTGAGCGCATACGCCGCGCCCGGGTTGCCCAGCCCGGCAAAAATCTTCATCTTGCCGGCCCAACCAGACGAGGCCCGGCGAAGATTTTCACTTCGCCGGTCTCAGGACATCAGGCCGCGGCGGTTTCGGCGGCCGCAGCTTCGGCGGCATCGTCTTCGCTCTTCAGCGCCGACGGTGCGACCAGCGTCGCGATGGTGAAATCGCGGTCGGTGATGTGCGACGTCACGCCCTTGGGCAGGGTGACGGCGCTGATGTGGATCGAATCACCGATATCGAGACCGGACAGGCTGATCGCGATCTGGTCGGGAATGGCGTTCGACGGGCAATCGAGCTGCAGCTCGTGACGGACGATGTTGAGCACCGCGCCGCGCTTCATGCCGGGCGATTCCTCTTCGCCGCTGAAATGCACCGGCACTTCGACGGTGATCGACGCATTGCCCTGCAGGCGGAAGAAGTCGACATGGATCGGCCGGTCGGTGACCGGGTGGAACTGCACGTCGCGCGGCAACGTGCGGATCGCCTTGCCGTCACCGACGGCGATCTCGACGACCGAGTTCATGAAATGCCCGGACGACAGCTGGCGGACCAGCAGCTTTTCCTCGACATGGATGGGGGTAGCAGCTTCGCCGGCGCCATAGATGACAGCCGGAACGCGGCCCGTACGACGCATTGCCCGAGAGGCTCCCTTGCCTGCCCGTTCACGCATCTCGGCCGCGAGCTTCAGTGTTTCGCTCATTTGCTCGCATCTCCAGATAATGGCTCGCGCCCCCCAGGCCTCCAGGGATGCAGAATCGGGGACGACGCGAAGCGGTGGCGCATAGGCGAAGCGTCCCCGAAATGCAAGGCAAAGCCCTTAGCCGGCGGAAAATCCGTCCGCCGCCGGCGCCGCGATGATGCCTTCCTTGACCAGGAACTTGGGGTTGCGGATGCCCCAGCGCCCGGTGACGATGTTGCGGTGGAGGATCCGCGCCGGATTGCCCACCGCCACGCAATTGTCGGGAATGTCGCTCGTCACCACCGATCCCGACCCGATGATGCAATGGTTGCCGATCCGCACGCCGGGCATGATCAGCGACCGCGCGCCGATGAAGCAGTTGCTGCCGACGAAGGTATCGACATGCCGGCCCCCGACGAAATCATGCGTCAGGATCGCCGCGTCGAAGGAGATCAGCGTATGGTCGCCGATATGGACGCCGCGCGGGTTGGTGCGATCGAGCTTGGCCGATCGCGAGATCCGGCAATCGACGCCGATCGTCATGCCCAGCACGCTGACATACCAGGTCCGCAACATCCAGCTCGACGCATTGTAAAGCTTGGTGCGGAGGCGATAGCGCAAGGGCAGCATGGCATCTCACATGGCGTCGACGCTGGCTCTATGCCCGCCGCGCCACGGCCATGCAACCGCGCGTCCCGGGCGACATGATCCCGTGCGTCGCGCCCGGCACAATGGCGCTCACCCGCGCCCATAATTCCTGCGCATCCCGAGCGAAGTCGCGGGACGCCCGGGAAGCGCAAAAAAGCGTCAGCAAGCCCCGCGCATCAGCCGACCGCCTCTACCGCCAACCCGCGCGCGCGCAGCAGTGCCAGCAAGCCATCGGGCCCGCCCAGATGCCCGGCCCCCACGGCAATGAAGGTCTTGCCCGGCTGTCGCATCAGGCCGACGATCCAGTCCGCCCAGCGCGTGTTGCGCCCGACCAGCAGCCGCTGGCGCAGCAGCGGCGACCCCCGCGTCTCGGTGTCGAAATCGCGGGCGATGGCATCGACGTCACCCGCCTGCCACAGGCCGGTGACGCTCGCCATGTTGGCCTTCGCCGTCGCCACCTCGTCGATCGTCGACAGCAGCATCGCGGTCTGGTCGGCCTGCGACAGGCCATCGAAGAAATGCAGCTGCTCCTCGACCGTTTCCAGCCCGATCACCGGCCGGCCGCGCTTCTTCACCCGCGCTGTCAGCACCGGCTCCACCCCGCTGTCCGACGACACGCCGATTCCGGCCAACGCCGCATCGCCCAGCGTGACCGCTGCCAGCCAGCTTTCCATCCGGTCGAGCGTTGCCATCGGCACCCCGGCCGCGACCGCTGCCGCGGTGAGCTTGGGCAGCGCATCGGCCGGCACCCGCTGTGCCAGCGGCTTCAGCCCGGGCCGCATGCCGACGCGCGCGATCAGCGGCATCAACGCCTGCGGGTCGTCGGGCAGCACCGCCTCCAGCACCAGCGTGTCGGCGGTATCCAGCCGCTGCGCCACCGCGGGGCTGAGCCATTCGGTGCCCTTGGGCAGCGCATGGATTGTGCCGAACAGGGTGATTTCGGTATCGCCGTCGCGCACCACCCAGGCCTTGGGCGCGGCCGTCGCAGGGACGGCGAGCAACAGCCACGCAAGGACGGCGGCGAGGAAAAAGGCAGGGATTCGCATGGCCGCGGGTATAATCGTCACCCGCTGAATGTCACCTGTCCACCCGCGCCCTCAGGCCGCCGCCTCCGCCCAATACCGGTCCTTCAACAGGCGCTTGTACAATTTGCCGGTGTCGTGACGCGGCAGCTCGGGCAGGAAATCGATGCTCTTGGGGCATTTGACATGGCTCAATCGCGACCGGACGAAGGCGATCAGTTCTGCCTCCAGCTCCGGCCCGGCGCGGGCCATGTCACGCGGTTGCACCACCGCCTTCACCGCCTCCCCCATTTCGGCATCGGGCACCCCGAACACTGCGACATCGGCGACTTCAGGATGCAGCGTCAGCGCATTTTCCGCCTCCTGCGGATAGACGTTGACGCCGCCCGAAATGATCATGAACGCGGCGCGGTCGGTCAGGAACAGATAGCCATCCTCGTCGACATGGCCGATATCGCCGAAGGTGGCGCCGTGCGTCCCCATCACGCTCGCGGTCTTTTCCGCGTCGTTGTGATAAGAAAATCCCGGCCCGCCGGCGAAATAGATGCGCCCCGTCTGCCCCGGCGGCAGCAATTCGTCATCGTCGCCGAGCACGCGGATTTCGCCCAGGATCGCCTTGCCGACCGACCCCGGCCGCGCCAGCCACTCCTGCGGGCTGATGGTGGTGAAGCCGGCGCCTTCGGTCGCCGAATAATATTCGTAGATGACCGGGCCCCACCAGGCGAGCATGGCGTGCTTGACATCGACCGGGCACGGCGCCGCGGCATGGATGGCGGCCTTCAAACTCGACAGGTCGTGGCGTGTGCGCACGTCCTCGTCCAGCTTCAGCATCCGCACGAACATCGTCGGCACCAGCTGGCTGTGGGTGATGCGGTATGTCTCGACCAGCGCCAGATAGGTTTCGGGATCGAACCGTTCCATCACCACCACGGTGCCGCCGAAGCGCTGTACCGCCATGCAATAGCGCAAGGGTGCCGCGTGATAGAGCGGCGCCGGCGACAGATAGACCATGTCCGGCCCGAACTGGTACAGCATCGCCACCAGCCCGGTCAGCGCGTCGCCGGCATCGAGCGCGCCTTCGGGCAACGGCCCGCGCACGCCCTTGGGCCGCCCGGTGGTGCCGCTCGAATAGAGCATGTCGCGGCCGCAGCTTTCATCGGCGATCGGCGTCGCCGGCTGGGCCGCCAGCGCCGTGTCGAGATCGTCGAAGCCGTCGATCGCGCCGCCGCTGGCATAGCGCGCCGTCAGCCCCGCCGCCGCACCCGCGGCAACCGCGCCGAGCGAGGCCGAAGCGACGATCAGCTTGGCGCCCGAATCGGCGAGGATATAGCCCGCTTCCTCGGCGGTCAGCTTGGTGGACATCGCCACATAGACCAGCCCCGATCGCTGCGCCCCCCAGCACACGGCGAGGTAATCGGCGCAATTGGTCATCAGCACGGCGATCGTGTCGCCGCGCACCAGTCCCTGCGCCCGCATCAGCTGCGCCACCCGGTTCGATCGCGCCTCGAGCGCGCCATAGGTCATGGTCTCGCCGGTCCCAGCCATGATGATGGCCGGCTTGTCGGGCGTGGCGGCGGCGTGGACGAACGGATGCATCATGTCTCCCCGGCGATCGGGCATTCGCTGGCCATGCCCCGCGCGGTTGCCCCCGCGGCCCGCCGGTCGAACGCACCGTGCCGGATTAGGCACTGCGATCCCCGCCGCCTACCCCGCACTATTGATCAGCACGGGGCCGATTGCGTCACCACTGGCTCTGGATGCGCTCGTCCTCGCTCATCGGCTTGCGGATGCTGCGCCGGTACCAGCGCCACCCCAGGCGCAACCGGTACCAGAGTGTTCGGCGGCGGCCCGACGCGCCGGTGTCCGACGCCGCGGCGTGTCCACCGAGACAGATTTCCGACGCGCGTATGTTCTGCATGGACGACCCCCAACCGCGCGGCTGCGCGCTGCTGTTGTGGATGGCCGCATCCGGAATGCCCGTCCGTAGCGCGTCCTCCACCCCTTCGAGATCGACCTGTCAAAAGCCGCAAGCAAGACGAACCGGAACCGTAATGGCCCTGATCTGCGTTCGAAACGGTGGTGTCGGTCCGGCGATGTTGCCGCCGGCGCCGGCATCGCGCATCATCGCATCATGGCGTCCACTCCCGATCCAGCGGCCGATAGCAACGGCACCGACAGGTTCCAGGGCAGCGGCGGCGTCGTTCTCCTCCACGGCATGGGCCGCACCGGGTTTTCGCTGCGCAGCATCGCCGCCGCCCTGCGCCGCGGCGGCACCCCGACATTGTCGCCCTCCTATGGCCTGCGCCGGTCGATGGCGGAGATCATCGCCTTCCTCCACCCGCGCATCACCGCCTTTGCCGCGGCCAACCCCGGTCCCCTCCACTTCGTCACCCATTCGCTCGGCGGGCTGGTGGCGCGCGCCTATATCACCGCGCATCGCCCGCCGGCGCTGGGCCGGGTGGTCATGCTGGCGCCGCCCAACGCCGGCAGCGAGCTTGCCGATTTCGTCTTCGACCTCGGCCTCGACACGTTGATCTTCGGCCCGGTCGGCCCGCACCTGCGCACCCTGCGCCCCGACGATCACCAGGCCCAATTGGGTGCCGTCGATTTCGACCTCGGCATCATCGCCGGCGACCGGCCGTTCGACCCGATCATCGCGCCGCGGCTGCTGCCCGGCGCCAATGACGGCAAGGTCTCGGTCGCCGCCACCCGCATCGACGGCATGCGCGACCATATCGTGCTGCCGGTCCAGCACACCTTCATGGTCCATGACGCCGCCGTCATCGACCAGGTCCGCGCCTATCTGGCGACCGGCGCCTTTGCCCGCTGATCGGCGACCGTCGCGCGCAACCCGGCCAGCACGCCCGGCAGCCGCGCCGGATAATCGGGCGGAAAGCCCCAGTAAACCGCGCCGCCGGCGTCGCCCGCCACCAGCCCGCGTTCGCCCGGCGGCAGGTGGAACAGGAAGGTGATCAGCACGTCGCTGCTGACCCAGGGGTCGTTGTACCAGAAACTGTGCGACCGGTCCGACAGGTCGGGAATGTCCTCGGGCCGTACCCGCAGCAGCTCAACCCCCTTGGCCTGCGTCGCATCGAGCAGGAAGCGCGTCTGGTTGGCGCTCAGCTCGGCGATGTCGGGCCGCCCGGCGCGCGAGCCGCGATTGGCCGCCTGCGACAGCCGCAGCGTCACATCGCCCATGTTGGCCGCGACCGTCACCCGCCGCGCCACCCCGGCATAATCGCGAAGGTCGTCGACAAACCCGCGCGTGTCGGCATCGGGCGCGGCGTGATAGACTTCGCCCAGCCGCGGGTCGGCGGCGCCCGCCAGCCGCGCCTGCCGCCCGACCAGCGCCAGCCCCTCGCTGCCCACCGTGCCGCCGGCGCTGTAGGTCAGCACGTCGATGTTCCGCGCGCGCGTCTGCCGCGCCAGCAGGCCGACCAGCCGTGCCAGCTGCGGCGCCGCGCCGAACGCCGTCACCATGTCGCGCGGGTAGCGCAGGAAGTTTTCCGCCGTCGGCCAGGCGAACAGCAGCACCACCGAATTCTGCCCGGTGAAGTGCCGCAACTGCGCCGCCTGCCCCGCCGCCCGCTCCACCGTCGAATTGGCGCCATGGACATAGATGATGATGTCCTTGTCCGGCGACCGGTCGATGGCGGCGTTGACCAACGCCAGCCAGGCGCGGGTGCCGGGCGACAGCCGCCGGTCATCCTCGTCGACGGACGCCATCTCCGCCAGCGTCTGCAGGTTCAGCCGCGGCCGCTGGTCATCGACGACATTGGTCGACATGGCATAGATCGTCTCCCAGCTGGTTTCCGGCCCGCCGATGCGAATCGTCGCCACCCCCAGTTTCAGCTCGCGCCCGGGCACCACCGCATAGGTGCGGCTGGTCCGCGGCCCGACCGGCAACCGGTTGGTGGCATAGAAGATCTCGATACCATTGGTCTTCGCCAGCGCCGGGTTGGCGGCAAAGGCATCGGGCGCGCCATCCAGAAACAGCTTCGGCGTCGGCATCAACCGCATCGGCGGCTGGTAGAAGGACAGCGCGACCGTCACGGCGACCACGACCAGCAGCAGGATGATGAGGATACGGCGCATGGATGGTGCTTAGTCGTTGCGACGCCGACTCTCAATCACCCCGCCACAACGCAAAACCACCAGCTTCCCCCCGACCGCGCACCCGGGTAATCTGATCCACAATCAGGGGACGCCCCATGCCCACCACGCACCTGCGCACCTGCCACCTGTGCGAAGCCAATTGCGGCATCATCGTCACCGTCGATGGCCGCAGCGTCCTGTCGATCAGGGGCGACTCCGACGACCCGCTCAGCCGCGGCCATATCTGCCCCAAGGCGACCGCCATCGCCGACCTGGAAAGCGACCCCGACCGGCTGCGCACCCCGGTCAAGCGCGTCGGCGGCGCCTGGCACCCGATCGCCTGGGACACGGCCTTCGCCGAAATCGCCGCCCGCGTCGCCGCCATCCGCGCCGCCGGCGGCGAAACGGCGATCTACGCCGGCAACCCCAACGCACACAATTACAGCATCGCCCCGCAACTGCCGCTGCTGCGCAAGGCGCTGGGCGCCAAGGCGATGTTCTCCGCCTCCAGCGTCGATCAGGTGCCCCACCAGCTCGTCCAGCTGTGGATGTACGGCCACAACGCGCTGTTCCCCATTCCCGATATCGACCGCACCCGGCACATGGTCATCATCGGCGGCAACCCGCTGGCGTCGAACGGCAGCGTCTGGACCGTTCCCGATGTGCGCACACGCATCGCCGCGCTGCAGGCGCGCGGCGGCCGCCTGACCGTCATCGACCCGCGCCGCACCGAAACCGCCGCCGTCGCCGACGCCCACCACTTCATCCGGCCCGGCAGCGACCCCGCCCTGCTCATCGCGCTGCTGCTGGCGCTCGACGAGGCCGGGCTGGTCGCCCCCGGCCGCCTTGCCGCCATGCTCGCCGGCTGGGATGCCGCCTGGGCAGCGCTGCGCCGCTTCGACATCACCCGCCTCGCCGCCGCCTGCGGTATCGACGCCGCCGTCATCCGCGACCTCGCGGCGCAGCTCGGCGATGGCAGCCCCGCCATCGTCTATGGCCGCATCGGCGTGTCCACCGCCGCCTTCGGCACGCTCAACCACTGGCTGATCAACCTGCTCAACATCGCCACCGGCAACCTCGATCGCATCGGCGGCGCGATGTTCTCCACCCCCGCCGTCGATATCGTCGGGCAGACCGGGTCGGGGTCGCGCGGCCGCTTCCACAGCCGCGTCTCGGGCCACCCGGAAGTGCTCGGCGAATTTCCCGCCGTTGCCATGGCGGAGGAAATTGCCACCCCCGGCGCCGGCCAGATCAAGGCGTTCTTCACCATCGCCGGCAATCCGGTGCTGTCGGTGCCCGATGGCAATGCGCTCGATGCGGCACTCGCCACGCTCGACCTGATGGTCAGCATCGACATGTACGTGACCGCGACCAGCGCCCATGCCGATTACATCCTGCCGCCGTGCGGACCGCTGGAAAAGGACCATTACCCGCTTTTCCTGGCGCCGATCGCGGTGCGCAATTTTGCCAAATATTCGCCGCCCACCTTCCCGCCGACGCCGGGCAGCAAGAGCGACTGGGAAATCGTTGCCGAACTCGCCCGCGCCATCGCCGGCGCGCAGGGCCAGCCGCTGCCCAACATCGTCCCCCCGCGCGACAGCCTCGATCGGATGCTGCGCAACGCCCCGCGCGGCCTCACCCTCGCCGACGTCGAGGCGCACCCCCATGGCCTCGACCTCGGCGCGCTCGAACCGCGCCTGCCCGACCGGCTGCGCACGCCGGACAAGACCATCGCCTGCGCGCCGGCCGAGCTCATCGCCGACCTAGCCGCGCGATTCGCGGACTGGCTGTCGGCGCCACCCGCCGATGGCCTGGTGCTCATCGGCCGCCGCCATGTCCGCAACAACAACAG
Organism: Polymorphobacter fuscus; assembly: GCF_011927825.1. Classification (NCBI taxonomy): domain Bacteria; kingdom Pseudomonadati; phylum Pseudomonadota; class Alphaproteobacteria; order Sphingomonadales; family Sphingosinicellaceae; genus Sandarakinorhabdus; species Sandarakinorhabdus fusca. Next base: position 1,457,509 of record NZ_JAATJI010000001.1, read on the forward strand.
CTGGCTGGGCAATTCGCACCGGCTCGCCAAGGGCCCGCCGCGCTGCACGCTGATGATCCACCCGGGCGACGCCGCGCCGCGCGACATTGCCGACGGCGATCGCGTCGTCGTCCGCAGCGGCGCCGGCACGGTCGAAGTTGCCGCCGAAATCACCGATTCGGTCATGCCGGGGGTCGTGTCGATGCCGCACGGCTTTGGCCACCACCGCCCCGGCGTCCGCCTTGCCGTGGCGCAGGCGCACCCCGGCGCCTCGGTCAACGACCTGACCGAACGCCACCGCATCGACCCCCTGTCGGGCAATGCGGCGCTGGTCGGCACGCCCGTCGATGTCGCGCCGGTGCGCAGCGCTGTTGCAGCCGAATGAAGTCGCGGCTACAGAGCGCGCCATATGGCATTCAAACTCCCCGACCACACCGACCGCGCCAAGGCCGCGGCTGAAGCCCGCAAGGCCGCCCTCGACAAGTTCAAGAGCGCGCCGCCGCCGAACGAAGAGGCACTGGCCGCCCGCGCTCGCGCCGCCGAAAAGCGTGCCGAACGTGAAGAACAGCGCAAGCGTGAACGCGCCGAAGCCGCCGTGCGCGCCGAGGAAGCCCGGCTGGCCAAGGAAGCCGAAGCGATCGTCAAGGCCGAACAGGCCCGGCTTGAAGCCATTGCGCGCGAAGCCGCCCAGAAGGCCGCGCGCGACGCCCGCTACGCCGCCCGCAAGAAGGGCCGCTGACGCCGTCAGGCAAGAGCCTCCGGCGGGCAGGGCCGGCGGCCCTGCACCCGTCGATGGTGCCTCGATTTTCAGGATTATGCGCTACCCGATGATCGGGTGCAGGGCGTAACGCCCTGCCCGCCGGAGGCTCTCAGTCCCCCGCATATTCCAGCAGCGCCGACACAGCCACGCCCGCACGGCGCAGCCGTTCCGCCCCGCCCAAGTCCGGCAGGTCGATCACGAACGACGCGCCGCTGACCACCGCGCCGGCCCCGCGCAGCAGGTCGACGCCCGCCAACGCCGTGCCGCCGGTGGCGATCAGATCATCGACAAGCAGCACGCGCTGTTCCGGTGTCACCGCGTCGCTGTGCATTTCCAGCCGGTCCTGGCCATATTCAAGGGCGTAGTTGATCCCGGTGACGCGCCCCGGCAGCTTGTTCGACTTGCGCAGCAGGACCATGCCGCAGCCGAGCCGGTGCGCCAGCGCGGCGCCGAAGATGAACCCGCGCGCCTCCACGCCGGCCACGAGATCGGGCGCCGGCCCGACCGCAGCAGCCATCCGCTCGATCGCCAGGCCGAAGCCGCGGCCGTCGAGCAGCAGGGTGGTGATGTCGCGGAACTGGATCCCGGGCTTGGGATAATCGGCGATGGTGCGGACGAGTGCGTACAGATCCTCGTTCGCCATCAACCCGTCCTATTTGATCGGCACCGCACCCGGTGCGCTGCACTTGGTGAACTTGCCCTTGGCGTCCTTGCATCGGACCGGGGTGGTGACGGGCGGGCATTTGACGAATTTGCCCTTGGCATCCTTGCACGGCGCCGCCGCCAAGGGCGCCGAAAGCCCGCCGATTGCGACGGCCAGCGCCGCCACCATGCTCATTTTCCCGATCATCACCCGCTCCCCGATGTCGCGTCGGAGGCTAACCTCGGGTGACCGCCATTGCCAGGGGGAAATGCCGTGCCGCGCGTCCCGCCGATGCCGCAGGGCACCGGCAGGATGCGCGTCGGCAGGTCAGACCTTGTCGACGACGTTGCTGTGCGCGCCCTTGCGACGGGCGTCGCCCTTCACATCGGCCCAGACCTTCTTGTAGCTGAGATAACCCAGCGCGGTCAGGATGAGCAGGTAAATGACCGCTGCAACACCCGTCGACTTGCGGGCTTCCAGCTTGGGCTCGGCGGTCCAGGTCAGGAAGGTCGACACATCGGCGGCATATTGCGCGCGGGTGCCCTTGGTGCCGTCGGCATAGGTCACCTGTTCGTCGGCGGCGAGCGGCGGCGGCATGGCGATGAAGGCCGAATGGAACCAGGGGTTGTAATACAGCCCTTCCGGCGCCGTCAGCGTCTTCGGCACTTCGTCACGATAGCCGAGCAGCAGCGAATGGACATAGTTGGTGCCATCCTCGCGTGCCTTGGTCATCAGCGACAGGTCGGGCGGGTAGGCGCCGTTCTGTGCCGCGCGCGCCGCAGCTTCGTTCGGATAGACCAGCGGGAACTTGTCCGCCGGCGTCCCCTTGCGCGTCGTCGGCTCACCGGCATCGTCGATGCTCGGAATGTCGTAGCTGACGGCGATCGCCTTGATCTCCGCTTCCGAAAAGCCGAGCGCGGCGAGATCGCGGAACGCGACGCGGTTGATCGAATGGCAGGCCGAGCAGACTTCGCGATAGACCTGGAAGCCGCGCTGCAGCTGCTTGCGGTCAAAGGTGCCGGTGATGCCCAGATTGCCGATACCGTTGTGTGCCCACACCATCTTTTCCGGGTGCTGGACAACCTCCTTCACCGGATCGGGCGCGACGGCCTCGCGCGGCTGCACAGCGCCCCACAGGACGGCGATGCAGAAGAACAGGCCAACGACCAGAGCGCCAAGACGAACCATGTGATTGACCCTTATTCAGCCGGCTGCGCGACGGCGGCCGGGCCAGCGCCCGGCGTGCCGCTCGGGCCGCTGCCGTACTTCGCCAGCACGGCCTCCGAAATCGACCGGGGCAGCGGCAGCGTCTTTTCAAAGCGCGCGACCAGCGGCGTGATGATGAGGAAATGCGCGAAATAATAGGCCGTCAGCACCTGGCTCAGCCGCACCCAGGGTTCTTCGGCCGGCTTGCCGCCCGCGACCCCGAGGACAAGGCAGACCGCCACGAACACCCAGAACAGGATCCGGTTGAGCGGACGATAGCTGTTCGAGCGCACCGGCGACGTGTCGAGCCAGGGCAGGAAGAACAGCAGCAGGATCGCCGCGAACATCGCCAGCACGCCCATCAGCTTGGCCGGGATGAACAGGAAGTCGACGGTGAAGGCACGCAGGATCGCGTAGAAGGGCCAGAAATACCATTCGGGGACAATGTGTGCCGGCGTCGACAGCGCATTGGCCGGGATATAGTTGTCGGGCTCGCCCAGCGCGTTCGGCGCGAAGAACACCACGGCGGCAAACAGCGTCAGGTAAACGCCGAGGCCGAAGAAATCCTTGGCGGTGTAATAGGGGTGGAACGGCACCGTGTCGGCTTCGGTCTTCACCGCGACGCCGGTCGGGTTGTTCGACCCCGGGATGTGCAGCGCCCAGACGTGCAGGATGATGACCCCGAAGATCACGAACGGCAGCAGGTAATGGAGCGAGAAGAAGCGGTTGAGCGTCGCATTGTCGGGGGCGAAGCCGCCGAGCAGCAGCGTCTGGATATAGTCGCCGACGATCGGAATGGCCGAGAACAGCCCGGTGATGACCGTCGCACCCCAGAAGCTCATCTGCCCCCAGACCAGCACATAGCCCATGAACGCTGTCGCCATCATCAGCAGGAAGATGACGAGCCCGAGCATCCACAGCACTTCGCGCGGCGGCTTGTACGATCCGTAATACAAACCGCGGAACATGTGGATATAGACGACGGCAAAGAAGAAGCTCGCGCCGACGGCGTGCATGTAACGGAACATCCAGCCGCCGTTGACGTCGCGCATGATGTGCTCGACGCTGTCGAAGGCGACCGTCACATTGGCGGCATAGTGCATCGCCAGGATGACGCCGGTGATGATCTGGATGACCAGCGCAACTCCGGCCAGAACGCCGAAGTTATAGAAATAATTGAGGTTTTTCGGCGTCGGATAGCCGGCGCCCAGGGCACCATAGACAAACCGCGGCAGCGGCAGCTGCTGGTCGAAAAATTTGCCGATGCCGGTCGTCGGCTCGTACTGCTTGGCCCAGGGAAAGCTCATCTGATCCTCCTCAGCCGATCGTCACGGCGGTGTCTGACCGGAACGTATAGTCCGGCACGACCAGGTTCGTCGGCGCCGGGCCGGACCGGATGCGTGCCGCCGTGTCATACTGCGACCCGTGGCAGGGGCAGAAATAGCCGCCATAATCGCCGCGGTTCTCACCGGTGCCGGCGCCCAGCGGCACGCAGCCGAGGTGGGTGCAGACGCCCAGGGTGATCAGCCATTCCTGCTTGCCGGGCTTGGTGCGCTCGGCCAGCGTCTGCGGGTCGCGCAGCGTCGACACATCAACCTTGTTGGCGGCGTCGATCTCGGCCGGCGTCAGCCGGCGTGCGAACACCGGCTTGCCGCGCCAGCTGACCTTAATCGCCTGGCCCGGCTGCACCGCCGCCAGGTCGACATCGATCGATGCCAGCGCCAGCACGTCGGCCGACGGGTTCATCTGGTTGATCATCGGCCACACGACCGCGGCGCCGCCGACAGCGGCAAAGGCACCGGTGGCGATGTAGAGGAAATCGCGGCGGCGCTCACCCTCCGGGGGGAGCGCGGCAGCGGCAGGACGCTGCGTCTGGCTAGCCATCAGAAACCTTCCGAAAACATGTCACGTCGATCTGGCGCCGGCGTGCCCCTTCGCAGTACCGACAATTGTGCCGCAATAGACGCGTCGCGCCCGCCAACGCAACGATGTTTTTGGCGGACAAATTGGCGCGGCGGTGCCGACACGCCAATTTCACCGTCTCCACGACCCCTTTGCAATATCAGGGTTCCGCTGCCGGCGGCGATGCGGTTAAACACCGCGCATGTACACACTCGATGACCAGCAGACCGCCGCCCAGACCTGGTTCCGCACCCTGCGCGACACCATCTGCTCCGCCCTCGAGACGCTGGAGGACGAAGGCACCGGCCCCGGCCCCGCCGGCCGCTTCCAGCGCACCGCCTGGGACCGGCCCGATGCCAGCGGCGGCCATGGCGGCGGTGGCGTCATGTCGGTGCTGAAGGGCCGGGTGTTCGAAAAGGCCGGGGTCAACATTTCCACCGTCCATGGCGAATTCTCGCCCGATTTCGCCAAGCAGATCAATGGCGCCGGCGAAGATCCGCGCTTCTTCGCCACCGGCATCAGCCTCGTCATCCACCCCTGCAACCCGCTCGTTCCCGCTATCCACATGAACACGCGGTTCCTGGTGACCACCAAGCGCTGGTTCGGCGGCGGGGTCGATCTCAACCCGGCGCTCCCCGACGACGCGCAGACCGCCGCCTTCCACGCCGCCGTCAAGGCGATGTGCGACAGCCACGACCCGGCGCATTACCCCGCCTTCAAGAAATGGGCGGAGGAATATTTCTGGGTGCCCCACCGCAACCGGCATCGCGGCGTCGGCGGCATTTTCTACGACCATCTCAGCAGCGACTGGGACAAGGATTTCGCCTTCACCCGCGATGTCGGCAACACCTTCGTCGATATCTACCCGCGGCTGGTCCGCGAGCGGATGCACACGCCGTTCACCGCCGAACAGCGGCTGGCGCAACTGCGCTATCGCGGCGTCTATGCCGAATTCAACCTCGTCTACGACCGCGGCACCACCTTCGGCCTGAAGACCGGCGGCAATGTCGACGCCATCCTGATGAGCCTGCCGCCCGAAGCACGCTGGGACTGAGCTTGATCGTCCCGCCACCCGTGCCCGGAGGGCACAGACAAGATATCGTGCCCGCAGGGCACAGCTTCACGCCCGTGCCCACCGGGCATATCGCCACCATCGTCACCAGCCTCGAGATGCTGGCGCCGCTGCCCATCGGCGAACCGCGCAAATCGGCGTTGCGTCTCGAACACTGGCCGGCGCCGGTCGACCGCACCCGCTACCTCTGGCTGTTCCGCCAGATCGGCGCTCCCTGGCTGTGGCGTGGCCGGCTGGTCATGGACGCCGATGCGCTGGCCGCCGTGCTCGATTCCCGCACCACCACCGTCCATGTCGCCACCCGCCGCGACGGCACGCCCGTCGGCCTGCTGGAACTCGATTTCTCCGTCGCCCACACCTGCGAGATCGCCTATTTCGGCCTCGTCCCGGGAATGACCGGCAACGGCCATGGCGCCTGGCTGATGGCGCATGCATTGCGCATGGCCTGGGTGCCGGCGGTCAAGCGCGTCTGGGTCCACACCTGCGACCTCGATCACCCGGCAGCGCTCGGCTTCTACCAGCGCCACGGTTTCGTGCCTTTCGAACGCGCCGTGGAAATCTACCCCGATCCGCGCGCCACCGGCCTTTACGCCCGCGACGTCGCGCCCGGAATTCCGCTGCTCTGACGCCTGCATCGCGGGCAAAGCGGACGCGCGCGCTATCGCAACCGCTGGAACACCACCGCGCCGGCCGCCGCGCTGCCCATGGCGAACAGCGTCGACACGACCGCGCCGATCAGCGCGCCGACAAAGCCGCCGACCGATTTCAACCCCAGCGTCGTCAGCAACAGCCCCAGCGCGGCGCCGACCCCGCTCGACAGCACGGCGGCGCCGAACATGAACAACAGCCCGACGATGATGAACGCCAGGATCGTCCAGGCGCTGGTCGCCGTCATCGCCCAGCTGCGCCGCAGCGCCGCGACCGGGCCGAGCCCTTCGATCACCGCCGCCGGGCCGATCAGGAAGACCCGCGCAAAGATGTACAGCCCCGGCAGGATGAGCGCGATCAGCCCCAGCGACGTCGCCGGCGTGGCCAGCAGCAGCGCGCCGAGATAGGCCGGCAAGACGCGGGCCGCCACCGCAAGCGCCTGCCGCGGCGTGCCGCCCGGATTGGCCACCAGCCAGGTCACCGCCAGCTGGCCGATGGCGCCGACGATGCTCGGCAGGACCAGCAGCAGGATCACGACACGCGGCGTCAACGCCGCCATCGTTGTCGGCGGCGCCGGGCCGAACAGCGCCAGCGCCATCGAAACCAGCAGTGTGAACGGCGCCGCGACCGCGAACAACACGCCGAAATCCGGGCGCAGGGCGTCGATCATGCCCTGCCAGATGGCACCGACCGTCAGTGGCCCCGCCCTGGACACCGGATCAGGACGGCTGGCGCGAAATTCCGGCCGCCTCGATCATCGCCGTCAGTTCGCCGGCCTGGTACATCTCCATCATGATGTCCGACCCGCCGACGAATTCGCCCTTCACGTAAAGCTGCGGCACCGTCGGCCATTCCGAATATTCCTTCACCCCGGCGCGGATTTCCGGGTCGGCGAGGACGTCGACGCTCTCGAAGCCGACTCCCAGCCGCTCCAGGATCGCCACCGCCTGGCTGGAAAAGCCGCATTGCGGGAACATCGGCGTGCCCTTCATGAACAGCACGATGTCGTTGTTCGACACCAGGGTTTCGATACGATCGTGCACGGTCGTTGTGGTCATCTATGCCTCCTCAGGCCGAAATCGTCGTCAATTGCAGGGCGTGCAGCGCGCCGCCCATGCGCCCGCCGAGCGCGTTGTACACCAGCTGGTGCTGCTTGACCCGCGACAGGCCGGCAAACTGCGCCGCCGTCACCCGCGCCGCATAATGGTCGCCGTCGCCGGCAAGGTCGGTGATTTCCACCACCGCGCCGGGCAACGCCGCGACGATGGCCGTTTCGATCTCGCTCGCCGCCATCGCCATGTTACATCGAATCCATGATCTGGCGCCGCGCCTCGGTCGCCGCCAGCGCCAGCTGGGCGCGAATCGCCGCCTCGTCGATGCCGGCGCCGGCCAGGTCGGCGACCAGCTTGCGCACCACATCCTCGTCACCGGCCTCTTCCAGGTCGGCAATGACGATGCTGCGGGCATAGGCGTCCGCCGCCTCGCCGTCATGGCCCAGCTGCGTCGCCGCCCACAGGCCGACCAGCTTGTCGCGGCGCGCCGCCACCTTGAACTGCAGGTCGGCATCATGCGCGAACTTGTTCTCGAAGGCGGTCTGGCGGTCGTCGAACGTCGTCATGCAGCGGGCTTTCTCGCAAGGTGTCGTTGCCCCAGATAGAGCCGCGCGCCCGCCGGTTCAATCGCCAACACTGTTTTGACCCGCCATCGTCAGCATTGCAGCATCGCCGCCCCCGCGCTATGGACGCCCTTCGCCCCGGGCGCGGCTGTCGACCAGCTGTTTTCCGGGGCATTTGCTTTCCATCGGTCCCGCGCAGCCCTGGCGCTGGACCCGCCGAGGAGGACAGGCATGTCGCGCCGCCGCCAGATCTACGAGGGCAAGGCCAAGATCCTCTACGAGGGGCCCGAACCCGGCACGATCATTCAGTATTTCAAGGATGACGCCACCGCTTTCAATGCCCAGAAAAAGGGCACGATCAGCGGCAAGGGCGTGCTCAACAACCGCATCTCCGAGCATCTGTTCACCATGCTCGCGACGATCGGCATCCCGACGCATTTCATCCGCCGCCTCAACATGCGCGAGCAGCTGGTGCGCCAGGTCGAGATCGTGCCGATCGAGGTCGTCGTCCGCAACGTCGTCGCCGGTTCGCTGGCCAAGCGCTTCGGGCTGGAGGAAGGCACCACCCTGCCGCGCACCATCCTCGAATATTATTACAAGGACGATGCCCTCAATGATCCGCTGATCACCGAGGAGCATATCGCCGCCTTCGGCTGGGCCACTCAGGAAGAAATGCACGACATCGCCGACATGGCGATCCGCGTGAACGACTTCATGGCCGGGCTGTTCGCCGGCGTCGGCATCCGCCTCGTCGACTTCAAGCTCGAATTCGGTCGCCTGTTCGATGGCGATTTCAGCCGCATCATCCTCGCCGACGAAATCAGCCCCGATGGCTGCCGCCTGTGGGACATGAAGACCAACGAAAAGCTCGACAAGGACCGCTTCCGCCGCGACCTCGGCGGCGAGGCCGAAGCCTATCAGGAAGTCGCCCGCCGCCTCGGCCTGACGCCGGAAGACGAACCCGAAGTCCTCAACCTCGCGGAGCACCGCAAGACGCGGGGGCGCTGACTCCCCTCTCCCGCTTGCGGGAGAGGTCGAGAGACGGCGAAGCCGGCCACGGGTGAGGGTGTGCGGCGCGTCGTGCGGGGCAAACCTCACCCGCAAACGCCCCTTCCCGAGTTCTCGCTCATCCCGAGCGGATTCAGGTCGCTCGCCCCCAGTCCACCGCCACGACCCGCGGCACCCCGACCGCAAACACGATCGCCCCCAGCACCACGATCACCGCCGTCACCACGAACGCCGGCCCATAGCCCGCGGCATCGACGATCGCGCCGGTGATGACCGGACCCACCACCCCCGACAGATTGCCGAAGCCGGTCTGCGTCCCCACCCAGCGCCCTGCCGATTCCGGCCCGGCCAGCGTCTGGCCGACGACGAACAGGATGCCGGTGATCGTCCCGATGGCGATGCTCGTCGGCACCAGCCACACCATCAGCGCCAATGTCGTCTCGGTCTGCGCGATCGCCAGGATGCCCACCGCCGACACGCCCGAGGCCAGCAGCCCGATGCCGCGCCGCACCTGGCACGGCGTGCGCCCGGCCGCGATCAGCCGGTCGCCGATGCCGCCCGAAAAGGCTGCGCCCGCCGCCTGGCCGAGGTAAAAGAACGCCGTCAGCAGCGCCATGTCGCCGATGTCATAGCCGCGCGCCTTGACGAGATAGAGCGGCAGCCAGGCGATGACGAAGTACAGCACATAGGTGCCCGAAAAATGGTAGAGCGACAGCGCCCACAGCGCCGGCGTCCGCAATAGCCGGCCATAGCCCACCGCCCCTGCCGCATCATCGGCCAGCGGCGCATCGACCTCGCGCCGCCGCCACAGCCACGGCACCAGCCACGCCAGCGTCATCACCCCGAACACCACGAACATCGGCCGCCAGCCATAATGTTCGAGGATCAGCCCGCCCATCAGCGTGCCGACCAGCGGGCCGATGGCGAGCCCTGCCGACAGCGAGATGTTCGCCACCCCGCGCCGTGCCTCCGGCGCGCGCGCCATCAGCTTCGACGCGCAGGGAAAGGCGACGCCTTCGCCCACACCCATCAGCAGCCGCAGCACCACCAGCGTCGCCAGCCCGCCGGCAAACCCCATCAAGAGCGTCGCCAACGCCCAGATCGCGACGCCGCCAGTCATCAGCCACCACACCGACATCCGGTCCGCCAGCCACCCCGCCAGCACCAGGATCGGCACATAGGTCCAGAAAAAGGCCGAAACGACAAGGCCATAGCCCGTCGCCGACAGTCCCATCTCGTCCTTGATCAGCGGTGCCGCGATGCTCACCGCGCCGCGATCGATATAGTTGAGCATGATCACCAGCCCGACCATGACGATCAGCGCCAGTGACGGACCGGGGGCGGAATGCGATCGGGATGCCATCAGCGAAAGCTGGCACAAGCCGTGGCAATGTCAACGCGCCGCCTGCATCCGCGCGCGCGTCGCAGCGCGACCCGCCTGGCCGGGGGCCAGGCGGCCGCGCTGCAAAGGCTCAGGCGACGACCGACGCCGCCGTGCGCCGGCGTGCCGCCGCGCCGACCAGGCCGAAGCCCGCGATCATCATCGCCCATGAACCCGGCTCCGGAACCGCCGACGCGGGGGGCGGCAGGATTTCGTCGGTGATGCCGGCATAGGTCACATTGGACTGGCTGTAGTTGTAGAAGCCGAAGCTGCCGTTGGCGAAAGTCCCGTTGACGTCGAACTGCAGGACGTCGTCGACCAGCACCCGGACATTGTTCGCCGTGAACGCAATGTCGAAGGTATAGGTCTGGAAGTCGGCCCAGCCTGTCGCCCCCAGCGTGTTGGCGCGTGCCAGCTCGGTCACGCCCAGTGCGGGATTGTGCGCCCAGGCCCCCGCATTGTCGCGCAGGCCCCCGGTCACCCGCGACAGCGCAAGCCCGGCGGGCGCGAAGCCGTTGTAATTCTGCGACGTCTGCTTCCAGTCGATCAACAGGAAATCGGTGGCCGTGCTGGCCAGGTCGCCGCCGTTGAAGCCCAGCACGAAGCCGATGAAATCATCGTCGCCGGATGTATTGACCCTGATCGTGCCCGACAGCCGCACGCCCTGCCCGTCGAAGTCGCTGTAGAACACCGTCGGCGTGCCGTTGATCGTCTGGGTAACCGAATTGTTGTCGGCGGCCCTGACCCAATTGCCCCCCGACCCTTCCGCGGTCCAGGTCGAAAGATTGGTCGGCGCCGCCTGCGCCGCACCTGCCGCCCCCAGACACACACCCGCCACCAACAAGAGATTGCCCACCGGTCCACGCTGCATCACATGCCCTCCTCTTTGTCCGGTCCGCACGACGCCGACCGGGTTCAGAAGCTAAGGCGCGGTTTCCGGTCGAAACGGGTCAACACTGGTGAACATTTTTTCACAAAGCAGGCGTCTTCAAGGCGCAGGTTTGGCACGCTGAACGCCCCGCGTTGCAGGTCAAGATGGCGAACAGCCGATAGGCCTGTCCTACACGATCCAGATAGGTTACACTGCGCCGCGCGTGCCGATTCTGCCTTGCCGGCCGAACAGCCCGCATGTGCAAGGCCACCCAAGCGATTCACTGTGACTTTCGAGACTTTCTGAAGATCCGTTAACCAACACAGTCGCTGTTTTCCCGTCGTCAGCGCGGTGCCGCCGCCTTGATCGCCGCCGCGATCGCATCGCGCATCGGCTTGGGCGCAAAATCGGCGTCGAACGGCAGCGGCCGTTTCGGCAGGCCGTCGGGGCGTGGGCGCAAGCCCTGCAGCCAGCTGTATTTGTCGCTCAACCCCCAGCACATGATCGTCTTCAATTGCGGGTAGGACAGCATCAGGTCGAGATAGGCGCGTGTGTGATCGGCAACGAGCTTGTCGCGCACGGCAAAGTCCGCCGGCAGCGGATTGTCATGGACATCGAGTTCGGTGACCAGCAGGTCGAGCCCCATGCCGGTCGCATCGTCGAGAAAGCGCCGCCAGGCGCGCACGTCGAGCGACCCCAGCCCCGTTGGCGTGTCGCTGTACTTGCTGCCGAGATGGCCCTGCACCCCCAGCGCATCGACTGGAGTACCGCGCTTCTTCAATGCCTCGAGCAGCCGCAGGACGCCGTCGCGATGCTTGCCGCCATCGTCCTGCCAGCTCATGTAATCATTATAGACCAGCTGCGCGCCGGGCGCCGCCTGCCGGGCGGTGCGGAACGCCAGGTCGATGGCGTTTTCGGCACCCATCGCCTTCGACAGCGCGGTTTCGCGAAGCCCGCCGGTGTCCGAATCGACTGCCTCGTTGACGACGTCGAAACTGTCGATCACCCCGGCATAGCGCGCGGCGACGGTGCCGACATGATCGGCGAGCAGCCGCGCCGCCTCGCGCGCCGGCTGGGCGCCGTAGTCATGGCGCGTCACCCAGTCGGGCATCCACTGCGGCGAATGCCACAGCAGCGTATGCCCGCGCACGCCCATGCGATTGTCGACCGCCCATCTGACGATCGCGTCCGCCGCGCGGAAATCGAAGCTTTTGGCGTCGGGGCGCAGCGCCACCCATTTCATCGCATTTTCGGGAACGATCAGCCCGCATTGCGCGACATTGAGCGCGCGATAGGCCGGGTCCTCGAAATTCTTGCCGCCGACGGTGCTGCCGAAGCGCAGGCCCTTCGATGCCGCCACCGCCGCCAGCGAGTCCGCCGCCGTCGCCGCCCCCAGCAGCGGCAGCGCGGCCGCCGCCGCTGCACCCTTCAAGACGCCTCGCCGATCGATCATCGCGCACTCTCCTCAGGGCGGCACAGGGCCGCCAGCATCGGGCCATAATTATGCACCTGCGGCAAGGGCAACGCCGGCACCGGCGGCCGCGCCGGATCGGTGTCGCTGGCATAGGCCGGGTCGCGCTGCGCCCTGGCCAGCGTCGTGAAGCCAAAGCCTTCGCGGCGATATTGCGCCAGCAGCCGCGGCAGCAGCCGCGCATCGAAGGCGCCGACATGCAGCAGCAGCACATAGGGAATATCGCGGCCATGGCGCTGGCGCGCCGCCGCCCGCGACGCCGCCGCCGCTTCCGACGCGGCAGCAAGATAGCTGCGTTCCAGGACCGCGACCGCCGCCGGGTCGCCGGCGCACCGCGCATAGGCATCGTTCCACAGGAAGTCGCCGAAACTCATCGTCACCGCAGCGATCCTGTAGCCGCGCTCGGCCAGCGCCGTCCGCACCGCCTGCCGCACCTTGGGGTCCTTGCCCTCGGCGAGGAACGGAAAGCGGAACCAGCGCCCGTCACCCGGCACCGCGTTGCGATCGATGTCGGCGACATAATCGGCAACCGGCGTCACATCGAGATTGGCATGCGACCAGCCATGGTTGCCGATCGGGAACCCCGCCGCCCGCCACATCGCCAGCGGCGCCGGATCGGCCCCGACCAGCGCGCCATTAACGAAGCCATGCGGCCCGGGCACCCGCGCCTGCTTCAGCGCCGCGATGATCGCGCCCGCCACCCCGGCGCGGGTTTCGCCCGGCGGCAGCGCCCCGTGCGCCGGGAGATCATCGAAGGTGGGCGCGATCACCGGCCGCGCCCCGGCTGCCGTCGCCAGCATCGCGCACAGGATGGCTGCCGTCCTCATGGCAACGGTCGGATGTTTTCGCTGCGCACCTGCCACCCCGCACGCGGAAATCCGGGTGCCGGCCCCTCGGCGCCATCCCAGCCCGCCGCCATCATGCCGACGGCGAGCAGCAACGCGCCGTTTGATGGGAAATAGGTGTCGGCAACGCGCACGAACCCCGGCCCGTCGGGGCCGCCCCGCGCTGCGGGGTCGAGCGCGACACGCGGCGTCATCCCTGTCGGCCCCCATTGGTTGTTGACCTCGGCCCGCAGCAGCCAGTCGATCGCCGCCTCCGGATCGCCGAGCCGCGCCGCCGTCATCGCAATCATCGGAAAATCCCAGCCCCAGGTCTGGCGCAGGTCCCAATCGGCATCGGTCGCCGCCAGCGTCGCGCGCATGGCAGCGGCGTCCACACCCGCCCCCGCGATCAGCCCATGCGCCATCAGAAACGACGGATGATCGCGGTTGAGGCATTGCGGCAGCACCGCGTTGCGTCGGCAGGCGGCGCTGGCCGAAACCCGCCAGAAATCCGGCGCCGTCGCCACCGGCAGATACAGGCCGTCGCGCACGGGCAGCGGCGCCAGCCCGGCGATTACCCGGTCCCAGCCGGCGTCGCGCGCCAGCCCGCGCCGCACGCGCCATGCCTGCGCCGTTTCCAGCCCCCAGCGAAAATAGGCCAGCTCGAACGCCGGATCGACCGTCGTCATCGGATCATGGTTTTCCTGCACCGGGATGATCGGCGGGCCCAGCGAATAGCGGCCGGTTGCCGGGTCCAGCCGCGGCCAGCTGGCCAGCAACCGCGCCGTCTGCTCGACGATTTCGGCATGGCGTGCCAGCGTCGCCTTGTCCGGCTGCGCCCGCCAAGCCAGTTCGGCCAGATAGATCGGGTGCGGCTGCTGCCACATGATGAACGGGTTGATCGGGCTGGGGCTGCTGCGGCCTTCGGGGCCCGACATCTTGGGCCACCAGGCGCCATCGACCCGGTGGCGCCGCGCGTCCGCCATCGCGCCGGGCAGTGCAGCGCGATACCAGCCAAGGCTGCGCTCCAGCAGCTCCGGCCGGCCCCAGATGGCGAAATGCGCCGCGTGCCAGGGGTGCATCTCCAGATGGAACTTGCCGTTCCAGCTGTTCGAAAACAGCCCCTCCTCCTGCGGCGGCACGGCGCCGGCCTGGTTGATCGCCGCCAGATATTGCGACAGCACGATGCGCCGTTCCAGTTCGGGCGCGCGGCGGTCGGTGCTGCCCGACAGGTCGATCATGCCGCCCTTTGTCCAGTAATCGCGCCAATGTTCGGTCGTGGCGGCAGCACGCGCGGCTTCGTCGAACCGCGCCGGCAACGCCGTCTGTTCAAAGCTGATCGACGCCACCAGCCGGTCGCCCGACCGCGCCAGGATGCGGAACCCGTGCGGTCCGGCCGGCCGGATCACCGCGCCCGCCGCGGCCAGCGCCGAATAATAGGTCGTGCCGTCGATCTGGCGGCGGACGGTCAGCCCCCCCGGCACCCGCCCGGTGACGATGGTGCGGTGGGCATCGGGGTGGTTCCAGTCCGAAGGGTCGGGGTTCAGGCCGGCGGCGACTCCGGGGTAGCGGACATCGATGCCGACTTGGCCGGTGGCGACCAGCGGCGACCGGATCTCCACCAGCACGGCATCGCGCCCGGCATCGACGCGGGTCACGACCGACACCGGCGCCCCGGCAAAACGGAAGTCGCTGTGCAGCGTCCCGGTCCACAGGTCGAGCCGCTGGCGCGTGTCCGAAATCGCCGCAAAGGTCGCCGGCGTGCCGTCCGGCAGCGTCAGCGCCAGCGCGACGCGGCCCAGCGAGATGCGGTGCGGATTCTCGCGCAGCCACGCCAGCGCCGGCCGCTGCGCCGCCTCGGCAAAATCGCGCATATAGGCATAGGGTTGGCGGCCGCGCCCGGGCACCGGCACGAGAACCTCGCCATCGGCGGCGGTATAGCCCCTGGGGTTGGGAAAGCTGTGCCACGCCCATTGCGCCATCGTCAGCAATGGCGACGTCGGCGCATATTGCTCCGGAAACGTCTGCAGCCCGGTGATGTCGGCGGTAAAGCCCAGCGCGCCATTGCCCAGCATCACCGGCGCATGGCGGTCGATGGCCGTGAACACCGGGTCGTGCCGCGCCACCAGCGCCGGACGATCGATCGGCGCCGCCGCAACCGTCGCGCTCGCCAGGCCCAGCACGGCGGCAATCGCGGCTGTGATGGCTTTCCGGAACACGCGGCACCTCATGGCGCACCCGGCCGGGCGAACGACACGGCCGTGTGGTTGCAATGGCCTTTAGAAGCGGGCCGTCAGGCTGGCATAGAACACCCGGCCTTCGATGTCATAGGTCGCGGCATAGGTGTTGTTGGCCGGCGCCGAGGATCCGAGGATCGGCGGATCGCGGTCGAACAGGTTGCGGATGCCGGCGGTCAGGATGAGCTTGCGCGAGAAGTCGTACGAGCCCGACAGATCGAAATAATGCTGGGTGCCGATCCGCGGCGTCGTCAGCGAATCGAGCGCGGGTGCGGTCGTCCCGGCGCGGGTCGGCAGGACATAGGTGTCGACGGTCACGGCGCCGATGAAGCGGTGGCGCAGGCTGAGCGCCAGCGGCCCGGTCTTCCAGGTGACGCGGGTGATGCCCTTCCATTCGGGGATCGGCTGGCCGCAGGTCGGCCCGAACGACCCGACGCAATTGTTCTTGATCGTCGGGATCGCCTGCACCGGCGTCGCGGTGAATTCGTTGGTCCAGTTGAGATTGGTGCCGAAATCGAGCGTGCTGCCTTCGTCACCCAGCAGCGTCCAGTCGAAATTGACCCGGTAGCCGGCTTCGAAATCGATGCCCGAAGTCTTCAGCCCGCCGGTGTTGCCGTTGGTGGTGGTGACAAAGCCCGGCGCCGCGATCTGGCCGGTCAACGGGTCACGGGTGATCGCCTGGCAGAACTCGCTCGTCGCGCTCTGGATGACGTTGTAGCAAAGGTTGAGCGTGTTGGAGATGCCGCCGCCCAGCGGGGCGATCGCGCCGTCGAGGTTGATGTTGTAATAATCGATGCTGGCGGTCAGGCCGGGGATGAAACGCGGCGCCAGCACCACGCCGACCGTCTTGGTGTTGGAGGTTTCGGGGCCGACATTGGGGTTGCCGCCGGACACCTGGCTGATGAAGACGTTGGGCTGGACATTCTGGGTGAACACCGCGGCGGCCGGAACCCCGGTGGCGACGCAGACGGCGCGCACGGCGGCGGTCTGCTGCGCCAGCGGCTGGCGGCTGGAGCAGGGATCGGTCGCCGACGGGCCGCTGACGGTGTTGCCGCCGAACAATTCGCCGACGTTCGGCGCGCGGATGGCGCGCTGGAACTGGCCGCGGATGGTGATGTCCGAAATCGGCGCATATTCGGCGCCGACCGAATAGGTCCAGACGCTGCCGACGCCCTTCAGATTATAGTCGGAATAGCGCACCGCGCCGTTGATTCCGAACCTTTTGCCGAACGCCGAATCGCGCAGGATCGGCGCCCGCAGCTCGGCATACAGCTCCTTCACCGCCGACGATCCGCTGGTCGGCAGCGCGGCGTTGAACCCCGACACATCGCCCGACGCCAGAAAGCTGTCGGGAACGAAGTTCGCCGAAGCCCGGCGATATTCGGCGCCGGTGTTGAAGTCGACGGGGCCGGCCGGCAGGTCGAACAATTCGCCGCGCAGGTTGGCGGCGATCACATATTGGTCGGCCTCGGTATAGTTGGTCGATGCCACCGCGATCGATTGCGCACCGGCCGCCGACAGATTTTGCCCGAAGATGTTGAGCAGTGGCGCTGCGCCGTTGACCGACAGCAGCCCGGCCTGGAACTTGCTGAGCGACGCCGCGCCGGTGGAGATGCTGGTGTCGGTGGTCCGCGTGTAGGTGCCGTACACATCATAGGCGAGGTTGCGCATGAAGCCTTCGGACACGCTGCCGATGTCGCCGCGGAAACCGAGCGCGGCGCGATAGGCGGTGCGGTCGCTGCGGTTGGTGCGCAGGCCGACATCGGGCAGGCGGCGGTTGACGTTGAGGACGGCAAGCCCATCCCCCGGCGTCGTGCTGAGCCGCGAGGTGCCGTTGGTCACCGTCGTCGTGCCGGTTTCGCGCAGGTCGAGCTGGCGCATCACCTCGCGGAGCTGCGGGGTCAGATAGGGATTGTTGGTGTTGACGAGGAAGTTGCCGCCGATGCCGCTGGGGGCGAGCTGGACATCGACGATGTTGTTGCTGAAATTGCCCTCGGCATAGGCAGTCAGCGCCGGCGAAAAGTCGTAATGCGCCATCAGGTTGAGCGCAACGCGGCGCTGCGGGATGACCAGATAGCCGGCCGGCCCCAGGTCGTAATCGTCCTGCGGCGTCAACGCCGGGCGCGCCACGGTGCCGGCATCGTTGAAGGTGAACCCGCGGCCACCGATGCCGCCGAGACCGGCGGCGACCAGCGCGGCATCGAGCCCGGGATTCGACTGGGCCGAGCCGACCGACGGGATATTGGCGAAGCGGCCGTTGGGGATGGTGCCGCTGCCACCGAAGATCAGCCCGGGGCGACCGCCCGCCGTCAGGCAGGTCTGGCCGGCCGGCACCGCCAGCGGCGTGCCGGGGCGCGTCTCGCTGAAGCTGGCCGAGGTCACGCAGCCATCGGCCATGTTCGGCGTCGCCCAGCCGCCGCGGTCGCCGCGCGAAAAGCCGCCGCGGTTGAGGTAGTCGAACGACGCGACGATGTTGCCGCGGTCGCCGGAAAAATTGGTGCCGAAGGTCAGCGAGGCATTGTAGGTCGGCGTGCCGGTATGCTGGTCGGCGCGAATGCCGCCCGTCAGCTCGATGCCGTCGAAATTGTTCTTCAGGATGAAGTTGACGACGCCGGTGATGGCGTCGGATCCATAGACCGCCGACGAGCCGCCGGTGACGGTCTCCACCCGTTCGATCAGCGCCGCCGGCACCGTGTTGATATCGGTCGTCTGGTCAGGCCCGGTGATGGTGAAGCGCCGGCCGTTGACCAGGACCAAATTGCGCTGCGCGCCGAAGCCGCGAAGGTTGAGCGTCGCGGTGCCGCCGGGAACGGTGTTGGCGGTCGGACCATTGTTCTGCGAGCCGAGGAACTGCGGCGTATCGTTGAGCAGGGTTTCGACATTGGCCGTACCCGAAAGCCGGAATTCCTGCGCACCGATCACCGTCACCGGCGTCGGCGCCTCGAAACCGCGCGCCGCGAGACGCGAGCCGGTGACGACGATTTCGCCGGCGCCGTCATCGGCAGCCGCAGGCGCTTCGGCAGCCGGCGTTGCCGGTGCGACCTGCGCGAGCGCGATCGCCGGGCAGACGAAAAGGCTGAGGGCGAGCGCGGTACCGGCCTTGGCGCGGCTCGCAAGAAGATGCTGGCGTATCATGATCGTCCCCCTCGAAAAGCCGGATCTCTGTCCGGTTCGCCGCTTCTCTGCGGCGTCGTCTCATCATATACAACGCCGCAGCATATTGTGAAACCAAAAATGTTAGCGCTATCCCTACTTGGGCCGACGTATATGTTTCAATAGGTTGCGCCCGGTGGCCGTGCGCTTGCGGGACAGTAGAAGGGGCAAAATGGCGATGCAGCGCGGCAGAAAAGTCACACTGACGACAATCGACCGGCGCACCATGCTCGGCGCCGCCGCGCTTTGGCCCGTGGCCACGGCGGCCGCGCCCGCGTCACCTTGGCAGGCCGCGCGCCGCATCGCCGACACCATCCCCGCCCCGGCCATTCCCCGGCGCGACGTCCCGATCACCCGTCATGGCGCGGTCGCGGGCGGCCCGCCGGCGACCGCCGCGATCGCCGCCGCCATCGCTGCCTGCGCCGCGGCGGGCGGGGGCCGCGTCGTCGTCCCGCCGGGCAGGTTCCACACCGGCGCCATCCGGCTGGGGTCAAACATGGCGCTGCACCTGTCCGCCGGCGCCACCCTGGTGTTCAGCACCGATCCTGCCGATTATCCGATGGTGGCGACCCGCTGGGAAGGTGTCGAATGCGTCAACTATGCGCCACTGGTCTTTGCCGACGGCGAAACCGATGTCGCCATCACCGGCACCGGCACGCTCGACGGCCAGGGGGCGGCCTGGTGGCCGTGGAGCAGCGGGCCGCAATTCGGCTGGAAACCCGGCATGCCCGACCAGCGCGCCGCCCGCACCCGGCTGTTCGCCATGGCCGAAGCCGGCGTGCCCGTCGCCGAGCGGCGCTTCGGTGCGGGCGGCTACCTGCGCCCGCCGCTGGTGCAGTTCCAGAACTGCGCGCGCGTGCTGGTCGAAGGCGTCACGCTGCGCGATTCGCCGCTTTGGAACTGCCATGCCGTGCTCTGCCGCGATGTCGTCATGCGCGGCGTCGCCGTGCGCGGCCATGGCCCCAACAATGATGGCTGCAACCCCGAATCGGTCGATCGCATGTTGATCGAGCGTTGCACCTTCGACACCGGCGATGATTGCATCGCCATCAAATCGGGGCGCAACGCCAATGGCCGGCGCGTCGCGCGGCCGGCGCAGGACATTGTCATCCGCGACTGCCGGATGCGCGCCGGCCATGGCGGGCTGGTCATCGGCAGCGAAATCTCGGGCGATGTCCGCCGCGTCTTCATGGAACGCTGCACGATGGACAGCCCCGACCTCTGGTATGCCGTGCGCATCAAGAACAACGCCATGCGCGGCGGTGCGGTCGACCAGGTCCATTGCCGCGACATCCGCGTCGGCCAGGTGGCGCGCGCCGCGATCACCTGCGACTTTAACTATGAGGAAGGCGCCAACGGCGGCTTTCGACCGTCGCTGTCCAACCTGCTGATCGAGCGGATGGACGTGGCCAGGGCACCGCAGGTCGCCGACATCCAGGGCCTGCCCGGCGCGCCCGTGTCCGACATCACCCTGCGCGACTGTCGCTTTGCGGGGGTGACCCGGCCGAGCGTCGTCGCGCATATCGACCGGCTCGGGCTGAACAATGTCCGCGTCAATGGCAGGCCCGTCAGCCGGATCTGACGCGGCAAGCAGGGCTCATCGCTTGCGGCCGGTCCAGCCCAGATCGGCACTGATCGCCGCCGCCACGCCGCGCACATCGTCCGACAGCGCCGCCATCCGGCCATCGGCCATATATTGCGCTGCGCTCGACACGCTGATGGCGGCGACGATGCGGCCCTTCACATCGCGCACCGGCGCCGCGACGCAGCGAATCTGGTCCTCGTTCTCCTCAAGGTCATAGGCGCGCCCGGCGGCGACATAGGCTTCCATGCGCTGCAGCCAGATATCGTAATCGGCCGCCGGCGCGCCATTGGCGCGGTCAGCATCGAACAGCGTCCGCCAGCGCGCCGGCACATCGTCGAGCAGCAGCGCCTTGCCAAGGCCAGTCGCCGTCAACGGCTGGCGATCGCCGACGCGGCTGCTGATCTCCACCCGCCGGCGTCCCGGAATCTTGTCGAGATACAGGGCGCGGTCGCCATCGGAGATGCCGAAATGCACCGTGTCCTCGGTATCGGCAGCAAGCGCTTCCAGATGCGGCCGCGCCACCTGAATGATGTCGGTCTGCCGCTGCGCCGCAAAGCCCAGCTCGAGCAGCTTCGGCCCGAACTGGTAACCGGTGCGCGGCGTGAAGACGAGGTAGCGCCGGTCGATCAGCGCCGCCGCGAGGCGATGGGTCGTCGATCGCGTCAGCTGCAGCTTGGCCGCCAGCGCCGCCAGCGTCAGCGGCCCGTCGACGACAGCATCGATCACGTCGAGCCCGCGCAACAGCGTCTGGCTGACCGCCTTCGGCTTGCCATCCGCGCCGCCATCGGCGTCCTTGTCCAAGCTGGCTTTTCCCATTGCGTAGTATGCCTTCCCATAGTATGGAACAAACAAGCAAACAAGAGCCCCGGGGAGGCGCGACGGTTGCCCGCAGCGACAACGACCAGCCGTACCAACATCTGGTACGAAGCGATTATCGCATTGCGGTGCCTGTGCTCAAGTCCCGCGCGTTCGGGGAAGCGCCGCAGGAAACGCCCTGAAAATTCGGCGCCTTCGCCGGCGGGGGCGCGGCGCGGACGGCGCTTGGCGCGGCGCGGGCTCGGTCCGTGCGTGACAGCGACGATCGTCACCGGTCGTGGCAATGCGATGGCGGTCTGACCATGCGACGCTTCCTGCCCCTGCTGGCGCTGTTGCTGGCTGCCGCTGCACCCGCAACCTATACCAACCCGATCCTCCACGCCGACTATTCGGACCCCGACATCACCCGCGTCGGACGCGATTACTACCTGATCGCCTCCAGCTTTCACTTTTCGCCCGGCATCCCGGTCCTGCGCTCGCGCGACCTGGTGCACTGGAAGATCATCGGCCATGTGCTTCCGAAACTGCCCTTCGCGCCGCAATATGACATGCCCGGCCCGCACAGCCTGACCGATAGAGTCTCCAAACCCGTCGGCGGCACCCGCTACGCCGGCGGCGTCTGGGCACCGTCGATCCGCCACCACAAGGGCAAGTTCTACGTTTACTGGGCAACGCCCGACGAAGGCGTCTTCATGGCCACCGCCAGGCACGCCGAAGGACCGTGGAGCGCGCCGGTCAAGGTCATCGACCAGCCGATGCTCGAAGACCCGGCGCCATTCTGGGACGACGACGGCCGCGCCTGGCTTGTCCATTCGCGCCACGGCGCCGGACCGCTGATCCTCCACCGCATGAGCGCCGACGGCACCCGCGTTCTCGACGCCGGCAAGGTCATCGTCGAAGACAAGGCCAGGCTGCCCATCCTTGAAGGCCCCAAGCTCTACAAGCGCAACGGCTATTATTACATCTTCGCTCCCATCGGCGGTGTCGAAAAAGGTGCGCAAGTCGCCTTGCGCGCCCGCAACATCGAAGGGCCGTACGAACACCGCGTCGTGCTGCAACAGGGCAGCACGGCATTGGAAGGCCCGCACCAGGGCGGCTGGGTCGAAACGCCGTCCGGCGAGGGCTGGTTCGCGCATTTCAATTCCACCGGCGCCTTCGGCCGCATCGTCCATCTGCAACCAGTCAAATGGGTCGATGACTGGCCGGTGATCGGCACGCCCATCCCGGGCACCAGCGCAGGCCAGCCGGTGGCGACCCACGCCATGCCCGATACCGGCAGCCCACCGACGCGCGACCGTCTCCAGGCATCAGACAGTTTCGCCGGCCGTACGCTCGGGCTGCAATGGGAATGGAACCACAACCCCGATGACAGTGGCTGGAGCCTGACCGAACGCCCTGGTTTCCTGCGGCTGCGCGCCCTTCCCGCCGAGCATCTCGTCACCGCGCGCAACACGCTGACCCAGATCCTGCAAGGCCCCGCCAGCCGCATCACGACTCGCATCGACGCGTCGCGCATGGCGGACGGCCAGCGTGCCGGGCTGGCGCTGTTCGGCGTGCGCCCGAGCTGGATCGGGCTGGTGCGCGAAAACGGCCAGACCCGCGTGACGCTGGGAATCGAAGGCGCGGAAACCCCAGGGCCGGTGCTGGCCGGGACCAGCATCGACCTGCGCGCCGAGGTCGGCAGCGACCAGACGGTGCAATATGCCTATAGCACCGATGGCGGCGCCAGCTTCCAGCGCCTTGGCGACCCCATTGCGCTGGCCAAATTCTCGTGGTGGAAGGGCGCGCGCCCGGCGCTGTTCAGCTTCACCCGCGGCACCGCCGGCGGCAGCATCGACGTCGACATGTTCGACGTGCAAACCCTTGGAGCTTCCAATGCTTGATCGCCGCTCGCTCCTCGTCGGTGCCGGCTTCGCCGCCGCATCGATCGGCCGCCCGGCGTTTGCCGTCACCCCTGGCGGCGCCGGCTGGCTCAATGTCCGCGACTTCGGCGCCAAGGGCGACGGCCACACCCTCGACACCCCGGCCGTCAACCGCGCGATCGAACATGCCGCCGCGCGCGGCGGCGGCACCATCCATTTCCCCCCCGGCACCTATGCCTGTCATTCCATCCACCTGCGCAGCAAGATCGAACTTCACCTCGATATCGCCGCCACCATCCTCGCCGCGCCCGCGCCCGCCGATGGCAGGGGCGGCTATGACCTTGCCGAACCGCAGGACCCGGCGATCGAACCCTTTCAGGATTTCGGCCACAACCACTGGCAGAACAGCCTGATCTGGGGCGACGGCCTCCACGACATCGCCATCACCGGCTCTGGCCTCATCTGGGGCAAGGGGCTTGGTCGCGGCGACGGTAAGGACGCCTGGTTGAAGGACCCCAACGGCCCCGGCACCGGCAACAAGGCGATCGCACTGAAGAATTGCCGCAACGTCCTGCTGCGCGATTTCAAGGTGCTGGAAGGCGGCTGGTTCGCACTGCTCGCCACCGGCACCGACAACATCACCATCGACAATCTGCTCGTCGACACCAACCGCGACGGCTTTGACTTCGATTGCTGCCGCAACGTCCGCATCACCAACTGCGCCGTCAATTCGCCCTGGGACGACGCCATCTGCCCGAAAAGCAGCTATGCCCTCGGTTACCCCCGGGCGACCGAAAATCTGATGATTTCCAACTGCTTCGTCACCGGCAATTATCAGCTTGGCACCTTGCTCGACGGCACCCGCAAGAAAATGCCCGACAGTTTCGCGCCCTCTGTCCACGGCCGCATCAAGTTCGGCACCGAATCCAACGGCGGCTTCAAGAACATCACCATCACCAATTGCGTGTTCGAAGACAGCCAGGGACTGGCGCTGGAAACCGTCGATGGCGCCGATTTCGAGGACATCACCATCAGCAATATCGCCATGCGCGGCAACTTCAGCTCACCCTTCTTCCTGCGCCTCGGTCGCCGCATGCGCGGGCCCGCCGGTGCCCGCATCGGCACGATGAAGCGTGTCCTCATCACCAACGTTACCAGTTCGGACGCCGCGCAATTGCCGTCGATCATCGCCGGCCTGCCGGGCCACCCGGTCGAGGACGTCAACATCAGCGACGTCTTCCTGCACCAGCGCGGCGGCGCCCCCGCCGCCTGGGCCTCGCTGCAGCCGCCGCTCAACGAGCTCGCCTATCCCGAACCGTCGATGTTCGGCGACCTGCCGGCCACGGGCTTTTTCATCCGCGACGCGCGCGGGGTCAGCATCAGCAATGTCGAGATCGCCGTCGCCAGGACCGATCCGCGCCCGGCACTGTATCTGAAGGACGTCGCCGCCATCGATATCGCCCGCCTGCGCACGCCCCCGGGAACGGTCTTCGCGCTGGAAAATGTCCGCGACCTTCGCAGCAGCGGGCACCGGACGATCAAGGATCTCGATCTCGCCATGGTCGGATCGCAACGGCTTTAGCGCTTGTGGAACATTGTTGTTAGCGCTACCTTTCACCCCAAGCGACCAGGAGATCGCGGATTGGCTTGGGAGAGACGAATGAAGATCAGCGCCATCGCTGCGGCCGCCTTAGTGTCGGTGTCGACCGGGGCGCTCGCCCAGCCGACGTCACCGCCGAAGACATATCTGTCGCAGCCGCTGGTCAGCGAAATCTACACTGCCGACCCGTCGGGCCATGTCTTCGACGGCAAGCTCTATATCTATCCGAGCCACGATATCGACGGTCCGACAGCCGAGGACGATCTGGGCGCGCACTTCGAAATGCGTGACTATCGCGTGCTGCGCGTGGACACGCCGGGCGGCAAGACCGTCATCGGCCCGGTGGCACTCGATGTGAAGGACGTGCCCTGGGCCGACCGGCAGATGTGGGCCCCCGACGCCGCCTTCAAGGACGGCACCTATTACCTGTATTTCCCGGCCAAGGACAAAGCCGGCGCCTTCCGCATCGGTATCGCCACGTCGAAGGACCCGATGGGCCCTTTCAAGGCCAATCCGCAGCCGATCAAGGGCAGTTTTTCGATCGACCCCGCCGTGTTCACCGACACCGACGGCAAGAGCTACATGTATTTCGGCGGCATCTGGGGCGGCCAGTTGCAGCGCAACACCAGCGGCACCTATGACCCCAACGGTTCCAAGACCGACCTTGGCGCCGACGACAAGCCGGCGCTGACCGCCAAGGTCGCCGCCATGGCGCCGGGCATGACCGAATTCGCCGAAACGCCGCGCGACGTCGTCATCCTCGACGAAAACGGCAAGCCGCTGACCGGCGGCGACCATGACCGGCGCTTCTTCGAAGCGTCATGGATGCACAAGCACGACGGCAAATATTATTTCAGCTATTCGACCGGCGACACGCATTTCCTCAACTATGCCGTCGGCGACAATCCCTATGGCCCCTTTACCTACAAGGGCCATTTCCTGCTGCCGGTCGATGGCTGGACGACGCACCATTCGATCGTCGACTGGCAGGGCAAGACCTGGCTGCTGTATGCCGATACGCAATTGTCGGGCCAGACGCGGCTGCGCAATGTCAAGATGACCGAGCTGTCCTATAACGCCGACGGCACGATCAAGCTTATCGATCCGTTCGTCAAATAGGCCATGTTCCTCGGCATCGATATCGGCACGTCGGGCGTCAAGGCGATCGTCCTCGACAGCCACGGCGCCATCGTCGGCCAGGGCACGGCGGCGCTGACCGTCCAGCGGCCGCAGCCCTCATGGTCGGAACAGGACCCCGACGACTGGTGGGCGGCGACCAATGCCGCCATCGGCTCGATCGATCCTGCCATGCGCCGCGCCGTGCGCGCTGTTGGCCTGGCCGGCCAGATGCACGGCGCCACGCTGCTCGGTGACGACGACCGCCCGCTCGGGCCGGCCATCCTGTGGAACGACGGCCGCTCCTTCGCCGAATGTGCCGCGATGGAGGCCGAACTTCCCAAACTGCGCGCCATTTCGGGCAATATCGCCATGCCGGGCTTCACCGCGCCCAAGCTGCGCTGGGTCCGCGACCATGCGCCCGCGACCTTTGCCAAAATCCGCACCGTGCTGTTGCCCAAGGACTATGTGCGGCTGTGCATGACCGGCGAAAAAGCGTCGGACATGTCCGATTCCGCCGGCACCCTGTGGCTCGACGTCGCCGCGCGGCGGTGGAGCGACGCGCTGCTGGCGACCTGCTCGCTAACCACGGCGCATATGCCGCGCCTGCTCGAAGGGAGTGACATCAGCGGCACGCTGCGCGCCGACGTCGCCGAACGCTGGGGCATGGCGCAGGTGCCGGTTGCTGCGGGTGGTGGCGACAATGCCGCCGGCGCCGCCGGGGTGGGTGTCGTGCGCGACGGCAAGGCGCTGCTGTCGCTCGGCACGTCTGGCGTCATCTTCGTCGCCAACGACCGGTTCACGCCCAATCCGGCGCGCGCCGTCCATGCCTTTTGCCACTGCCTGCCCGATCTGTGGCACCAAATGTCGGTGCACCTCAGCGCCGCTGCCTGCATCGACTGGGTGGCCCGGCTGACGGGGGCCAGCGGTGCCGCCGAACTCTTCGCCCGCGCCGAACTTGCTGGCCCCGCCAGCGGCCCCGAACTGTTCCTGCCCTATCTGTCGGGCGAACGCACCCCGCACAACGACCCCCAGGTCCGCGGTGCCTTCCTGCAACTCGACAACGACACCAACCCCAACCGCCTTGCCCAGGCCGTTCTCGAAGGCGTTGCCTTTGCGCTCGCGGACGGCCTCGACGTGCTGCGCGAAGCCGGCACGACGGTCAGCGAGCTCGCCGTCATCGGCGGCGGCGCGCGGTCGCGCTATTGGGGGGAAACCATCGCCGCCGCCATGGACACGCCGCTGGTTTACCTGCGCGGCGGGGAGGCCGGCCCGGCCCTTGGCGCGGCACGGCTGGCGCAGCTGGCGGTCGACGGCGGCAGCGCCGCCGATATCTGCACGCCGCCGCCGACCGCGCACGTCATCGACCCCGATCCCGACCTCGCCGCCCGCCTCGCCCCCAAGCGCCAGGCGTTCCGCGCCGCCTACCCCCGCATTGCCCCGCATCACCCGTAAGGAGCCCTTCGATGGCCACCGATTACTTCGCCAATATCCCGCCGATCGCCTTCGAAGGCCCGGACAGCACCAACGAACTCGCCTATCGCTTCTACGACAAGGACCGCGTTGTCCTCGGCAAGCGCATGGAGGATCATCTGCGTTTCGCCGCCTGTTTCTGGCACACATTCTGCTGGCCGGGTTCGGACGTGTTCGGCGCCGGCACCTTCAACCGCCCCTGGCATCGCGGCGCCAATGATGCCGCCGCCGCTGCCGACAAGCGCGCCGTCGCCTTCGACTTCTTCACCCGGCTCGACATCCCCTTCTATGCCTTTCACGACGTCGATGTGATGGCAGAGGCGCACAATGTCGCCGAGCATCGCCGCAACTTCGCCGAAGCCGTCGACGACCTCGAACGCCTCCAGGCCGCATCGGGCCGCAAGCTGCTGTGGGGCACCGCCAACATGTTCGGCCACCCGCGCTTCGCCGCCGGCGCCGCGACCAACCCCGACCCCGAAGTCTTCGCCTTCGCCGCCATGCAGGTGCGCGACGCCATCGAAGCCACGCATCGCCTCGGCGGCGCCAATTATGTGCTGTGGGGCGGCCGCGAAGGCTATGAGACGTTGCTCAACACCAACCTCGGCCGCGAGCTCGACAATTTCGGCCGCTTCCTGTCGCTCGTCGTCGCGCACAAGCACAAGATCGGCTTCACCGGCGCCATCCTGATCGAGCCCAAGCCGCACGAACCGACCAAGCACCAATATGATTTCGACACGGCGACGGTTTATGGCTTCCTCAAGCGCTATGGCCTTGAAAACGAAGTCAAGGTCAACATCGAGGCCAACCACGCCACATTGTCCGGCCACACCTTCGAGCATGAGATCGCCACCGCGGCGGCGCTGGGCATCTTCGGGTCGATCGACGCCAATCGCGGCGACCCGCAAAATGGCTGGGACACCGACCAGTTCCCCAATTCGGTCCCCGAACTGACGCTGGCGATGGTGGAAATCCTGCGCGCGGGCGGCTTCACCACCGGCGGCTTCAACTTCGACGCCAAGGTCCGCCGCCAGTCGATGGCACCCGTCGACCTGTTCCACGGCCATATCGGCGGCATCGACACCGTCGCGCGCGGCCTGCTCAACGCCGCCGCGCTGATCGAGGACGGCCGCATCGATGCCGCCCGCGCCGAACGCTATGCCGGGTGGGACGGCGCCTTCGGCCAGCAGGTCGCCGGGCTCGACCTGGCGGGCATTGCCGATCTCGCCGTCAGCAGCGCCATCGATCCGCAGCCGCGGTCGGGCCAGCAGGAGCGGCTGGAAAATCTGGTCAACCGCTTCGTCTAGCCGATGGCAGCGGCGCCGGCCTCACCGGCGCCGGGCGGTCACCAGGACGGACAATTCGTCGGTGCGCGGGTTGATGAAGTCGAGCCGCACCCGCCCGTCGGCGGACCGGCTGATCGTCGCCGGCACCGAACTGTTGGTCAGCGTCCAGCCGGCCGGCAGCACGATGGCGTTAAGCGGCCGCCCGAAGGCGCGTTCCCACACCAGCGTGTCGCCGACCAGCTTGTAGCGATCGGGATCGGTATAGGTCTCGGCAATGCGGAGGCGACGGCTCTCGCCCGGCGCGGGCGCCGGGAAGCGGAACAGCACGGCCTCGGTATCGGCCGTGGCGCCGGGCGCGTCACCGCCGGCCGCAGCGATCGCCGCGCCGCGCAAGGTTTCGGTCGGCAGGGCCGCGCCGGTGTCGAGATCGCGCGCCGACGGGTTGGACACCCGGCTGCCGGCCCGCACGACGTTCGTATAGACACCGACGCCGGGGCGCGTTTCGGTATAGTCATGCGTCAGGTCGAAACTGTGCGTTTCGGGGTCACGCAGATAATAGACGATCTCGCGCGACTGGCTGCTGCGCTCCTGCAGCCGGCCGGCCAGCGCCGCTGGGGTCGCGCCCGATGCGGGCGTGCGGCGCGCCTTGACCACCAGCGGGGCCGCCGCCGGGCCGATGTTCCAGAAGCTCAGCTTGATCCGCCCGTCGGCCTCTTGCAGCACCTGCGAGGGGTAGTTGACCGAAACCGGCTCATAGCCCGGCGGCAACACGATCGCATTGCGCTTGATGCCGAGCGGACGGTCGAAGGTGATGGTGTCACCGTCGACGAAATAGCTTTTGGGGTCGGTATAGGTCTTGTCGATCCGGATACGCGCCTCGCCATCGGGGGGCACCGGGCGCGCCAGCGCGACGCGGATATACGCGCTGCCCGCCTCGGCACGCGGCAGGCCGCCGGCGCGGGCGATGTCGGCGCCGACCACCGCGAAGCGCAGCGGCTTTCCGGTCGCGCTGTCGGTGACATGTTCGTCGGTGGCGATGCTGCCCTTGCGGATCGGGTTGAAGTAGAAGCGCGCACCCGGTGTCGTGGCGGTCACATCGTACAGGATGCGAAAACGCCCCGACCCCGGCGCCAGCAGTTCGTAGCGGGTGTAGGCGTCGCTTTCGGTCTGTTCGGGCACCAATGCGACCGGGGCGGCCGCCGCCGGAACCGCGCCTGCGAAGGCAAGGATGACGAGGCACTGCAACGGAGTCGTTCGGGTCATCGCGGTCTGGATCATCGCGCCATCATCCGCGCCGGCGGCGCGAAGTCCATGGTAAATTTCCGCGCCGCTGCCGGTCGCTGCGGAAAGCCATAGCGGAGCGCCGACGCCGCGCGGAACGTTGTCGGAATCGCGAACCCTGGAAAAGCGAATAACGACCGTGCGCATCGCCACATTCAACATCAACGGCATCAACGGCCGCATCGAAATCCTGCTTCGCTGGCTGGCCGCGACCACGCCCGACGTCGTCTGCCTGCAGGAGCTGAAAGCGCCGCAGGAGCGCTTTCCCGAAGCCGCGATCAGCGACGCCGGCTATGGCGCCGTCTGGCTGGGGCAGAAAAGCTGGAACGGTGTCGCCCTGCTGGCACGCGGCTGCGACCCGATCGAGACCCGCCGCGGACTCCCCGGCGATGCGAGCGACGTCCAGAGCCGCTATATCGAAGCCGCCGTCAACGGTGTCCTGGTGGCAGGGCTGTATCTCCCCAACGGCAATCCGCGCCCCGGCCCCAAGTTCGACTACAAGATGGCCTGGCTGGCACGGCTGCGCGATCATGCGACAATGCTGATGGACAGCGGCGCACCTGTGGTGATCGCCGGCGATTTCAATGTCATGCCGACCGAGGCGGATGTCTACAAGCCCGAGCGTTGGCACGACGACGCGCTGTTCGCGCCCGAGGTGCGGGCGGCCTTTGCCGCGCTGCTTGCCCAGGGGTGGACCGATGCGATCCGGCATCTGCACCCGGGCGAGACGATCTACACATTCTGGGATTATTTCCGCAACGCCTATGCCCGTGATGCGGGCCTGCGGCTCGACCATCTGCTGCTCAGCCCCGCGCTGGTCCCCCGTCTGACCGGCGCCGGCGTCGACCGCGATGTCCGCGGCTGGGACCATCCCAGCGACCACGCGCCCGCCTGGATCGAGCTGAACGCGGATGGCGCAGCTGCATCACCGCGGCGCAAGGCGCGCCGCGCCAAAACCGGTTGACGTTGCTGCGGCAGTCGATCAGAACATGTCGTGAACGTCGGTCCCGGCACCGCTTCCGATCGGCGCATTAATCTGGCCCGCCCCACCTCATGTCGCTGCGCAAGATCGTTCATATCGACATGGATGCGTTCTACGCATCGGTCGAGCAGCGCGACGATCCGGCCCTGCGCCGGCAGCCGGTGGCCGTCGGCAGCGCCCGGGCCCGCGGCGTGGTCGCGGCCGCCAGTTACGAGGCGCGCGTGTTCGGGGTCCGATCGGCGATGGCGTCGGTCACGGCGCTGCGCCGCTGCCCAGCACTGGTGTTCGTGCCGCCGCGCTTCGATGTCTATCGCGCCGTATCGCAGCAGATCCGCGCCATATTCGCGGACTATACCGACCTCATCGAGCCGCTGTCGCTCGACGAGGCCTATCTCGATGTGACGGAGGATCGTCGCGGCATCGGCTCGGCGACCGCGATCGCCGCCGAAATCCGCGCCCGGATCAAGGCCGACACCGGGCTCACCGCCTCCGCTGGCGTTTCCTACAACAAGTTCATCGCCAAGCTCGCGTCCGACCAGAACAAGCCCGATGGCCTTTGCGTCATCAAGCCGGCGCAGGGGCCCGCCTTCGTTGCCGCGTTGCCGGTGAAGCGATTCCACGGGGTCGGCCCGGTCACGGCGGCGAAGATGGAACGCCTCGGCATCCACACCGGCGCCGACCTGCGCGATCGCAGCATCGCCGAGCTGGCCCGGCACTTCGGCAGCAGCGCCGGCTATTTCCACCGCGCCGCCCATGGCGAGGACGATCGCCCGGTCCGGCCCGACCGGCCATCGAAATCGATCGGCGCCGAGCGGACGTTCGGCACCGACCTCGCCGGTCGTGCCGATCTGGAACGGGCGCTCGAACCGGTGATCGACGCCGCCTGGGCCCGCATCGCCCGGGCCGGCGCGTCGGGGCGCACGCTGACGCTCAAGGCCAAGTTCGCCGATTTCCGGCTGGTGGCGCGGTCACGGACAACGGTGCTGCCGATGGCCGACCGCGACGCCATCGCGGTCGCGGCGCACGCCCTGTTGCGATCGCTGCTGCCGGTCGATCAGGGCATCCGCCTGCTCGGCGTCACCCTGTCCGGCCTCGACGATGGCACGCGGGCGCGCGCGCAGCCGCCGCTCGATCTCGGCGACATGTTCGGGCAGCCCGTCGCCCGCTGAGCGATCGTCAGCGTCCGACCGCGAACGGGCCGATCATCGTGCCGACAAAGCCGCCTGCCCTGGCGGTGCTGAGGTTGGTGGCATCGACGTCGCGGGCGACATCAACCCAGTCCTTGCCGCTGCGATAGGCAAAGTCATAGCGGCCGCCGCGCGCCGTGATGCGCAGTTGGACGGGGCCGGCCGCCGCCAGCGGCACCGCGCCGATGGTGACACCGTCGCGCGGATCGGACGCGCCGGCGCGCCGCGCCACCCGCACCAGTGGCCGGCCACCCTGACGGGTCACCGCGACGGTCAGGAAGAATTCGTCGTTCTGCAGGGCCGCCAGACCCGCCGCTTGCCCTTCGCCCGGCGTGAAGCGGATTTCGGTCGTGGCGACGGCGTTGCTGTGCTGCTGGCGCCGCGCGACGAACGCCGGCCGCCCGAAGTCGCCGATGCCGGTGCTGGTTGGTTCGAGGAGCAAGTCGCCGCCGCCCAGCCGATGGTTCGGCGCGCGCATCGACATCCATTCGCGGCCGAGACCGGGGCCGTCGAAATCGTCCCGCGCGGTGAACGTACCCGTCGTCGGCGGCGCGCCGGGCGCTGGCGGCAGCGGCGGTACCGGCGCCAGGCGCGGTACCGCCGTGCCGCGCGGCAGGATGATCGGCCATGTGCCCGACCAGTCGACGGGCAGCAGGAAGGTTTCGCGGCCGATGTTGTAGAAATCCGCGGCATAGGGCCGGGTGCCGAGAAACACCGACCACCAGCCGCCATCCGGCAGGTCGACCAGCCCGGCATGGCCCGCGGCGCTGACCGGATCGGGCCGATCGGCAGGCAGGTCGCGCTGCGTCAGGATGGGGTTGATGCCGGCGGGGGCCGGGACATAGGGGCCGGTCACCGTGTCGGCGCGCAGGACCACCTGGCTGTGGTTGACGCTGGTGCCGCCTTCCGCCGCAACGAGGAAATAAGCGCCGTTCTTCTTGTAGATGTGCGGACCCTCGATCCAGATCGGCTTTTTGGAGGGGTCGACGCCGCCATCGACGATCATCCTGGGATTGCCGCGCATCTTGAGCGTTTTGGGGTCGAAGCCTTCGATCCAGATGGCGCGGTGCCCCGCATATTTCGACCCGCCGACGGGTTCACGATTGTTGACCAGCCAGGCGCTGCCGTCATCGTCGAAGAACAGCCCCGGGTCGATGCCTTCCACGGTCGGCAACCACGCCGGGTCGGACCAGGGGCCGGCCGGATCGGTGGCGGTGATGACGAAGTTGCCACCGCAATCGACGCAGGTGTTGACGATGAAGAAACGGCCGTCGTGATGGGCAATGTCGGGCGCGAAGACGCCGCGCGATATGGCCAGCGATTTGAAGTCGAGTTGCCCGGGCCGGTCGATGGCGTTGCCGATCTGGCGCCAGTGAACAAGGTCACGGCTGTGGAAGACCGGAATGCCGGGAAACCAACTGAAGGTCGAATTGACCAGGTAGAAATCGGATCCGACACGGGTGATGCTGGGATCGGGGTAGAAGCCGGCAAGGATCGGGTTGCGGTATTGGCCGGATGCCGCCGGCGGCCCGTCGGTGCCGCGATATTCGAACCAGGCGAAGCGGGCGGGTGCCGCCACGACCGGTGCCGCCAGCAGCGCCGCGAGCGCCAGGATGATCGCGCTTCTGGCCAAGATCGTTGCTCCCCACGCCTGCGCCGCCTTGCGGTCGCCGTGCCACCATCCTATTAAGTCTGAGTTATTTTGGAAGGTGATTTCGTGATCGACGGAGCAATATTGATCGGCGCCGAAACGCGCCAGGCCAGCGACCGCTTCACCGCGATCGACCCCGCCACCGGCCAGGTTCTCGCACCCAGCTTTTCCTCCGCGCGCGGCGATGCGGTCGATGCCGCTGCAGCCGCGGCGGCGGCTGCATTCCCCGTCTATGCCGCGACCGATCTCGAAACGCGCGCCGCGCTGCTCGAAGCCATCGCCGACGCGATCATGGCTGTCGGCGACGACCTGATCGT
The DNA here is from genome assembly GCF_011927825.1 of Polymorphobacter fuscus. Taxonomy (NCBI): domain Bacteria; kingdom Pseudomonadati; phylum Pseudomonadota; class Alphaproteobacteria; order Sphingomonadales; family Sphingosinicellaceae; genus Sandarakinorhabdus; species Sandarakinorhabdus fusca. Next base: position 1,491,432 of record NZ_JAATJI010000001.1, read on the forward strand.
CCGCGCCATGGCCGAAAGCGGCCTGCCGCGCGCGCGGCTGGGAGGCGAGCGCGGCCGCACCACCGGCCAACTGCGCCTGTTCGCGCAGTTCGTCCGCCAGGGTGACTGGCTCGACGCGACCATCGATCCCGCGCTGCCCGACCGCGCGCCGCTGCCGCGCCCCGACCTGCGCCGCATCAACATGGCGATCGGCCCGGTCGCCGTATTCGGCGCGTCGAACTTCCCGCTCGCCTTCTCGGTTGCCGGCGGCGACACCGCCTCGGCGCTTGCCGCCGGCTGTCCGGTGGTCGTCAAGGGCCATCCATCGCACCCCGGCACCGGCGAACTGGTCGCGCGCGCCATCGCCGGCGCCATCGCTGCATCGGGCCTGCCGGCCGGCATCTTTTCCTACCTGCCCGGCGAAACCAACGAGCTCGGCGGCGCCCTTGTTGCGCATCCCGCCATCAAGGCAGTCGGCTTCACCGGTTCGCGCGGCGGCGGGCTGGCGTTGGTGCGGATCGCGGCGGCGCGCCCGGAACCGATTCCGGTCTATGCCGAAATGTCGAGCATCAATCCCGTCATCCTGTTCCCGGCGGCGCTTGCCGCGCGCGGCCCGGCGCTGGCGACCGCCTTCGTCCAGTCGCTGACCATGGGGTCAGGGCAATTCTGCACCAACCCCGGCCTGGTGCTGGCGCTCGACACCCCGGCGCTCGACGGCTTCATCGCCGCTGCCGCCGCCACCATGGGCACAAGTGCCGCCACGACGATGCTGTCACCCGCCATCCATGCCCATTACGAAAAGGGCGTGGACGCGCTCGCCGGCCACCGGGCCGTTCGCACCGTGGCCCGCGGTTGCCCGGACACCGGCCCGAACCAAGCCGTCGCGGCGCTGTTCGAAACCGACGCGGCGAGCTTCCTGGCCGATCGCGCGCTGGGCGACGAAGTCTTCGGATCCTCGGCCGTGATCGTCCGCTGCCGCGACCTCGGCGAAGTCTCCCATGTGATCGCCGGGCTCGAAGGCCAGCTGACCGCGACGCTGCACGTCGATCCCGCCGACGAGGCGGAGGCGGCGACGCTGGTGCCGGCGATTGCCGACCGGGTGGGGCGCATCCTTGCCAATGGCTGGCCGACCGGCGTCGAAGTCTGCCATGCCATGGTCCATGGCGGCCCCTTCCCCGCCACCAGCGACAACCGCACCACCTCGGTCGGCACGCTGGCAATGCTCCGTTTCCTGCGCCCGGTCTGCTTCCAGAACCTGCCCCAGGCGCTGCTGCCGGCGGCGCTCCACGACGCCAACCCCTGGCGCGTCGCCCGGCGCATCGACGGCGTTCGCGAAGCATCGAAGCCGTCGAGCTGAGGCGTGGCGGCAAGGGAACGTCCGCTGCCGCGCATTCACGGCACCATCGCGCATGATATCGGCGTCGAGATCGTCAGCGGGCTGCGCAAGCCCGGCGACATTTTCGGCGGCGAGATCGAAGCCAGCGAAGCCCTGGGCGTGTCGCGCACGGCCTATCGCGAGGCGATCCGCATCCTCGCCGCCAAGGGACTGATCGAGAGCCGGCCAAAGGCCGGCACCAGCGTCAACCCGCGCCATCGCTGGAACCTGCTCGATCCCGATGTCCTCGCCTGGACGTTCGAAGGCGCGCCCGACCCGCGCTTCATCCTCGACCTGTTCGAGCTGCGCAGCCTGATCGAGCCCGCCGCCGCCGCCCTGGCGGCGGGACGGCGCAGCGACGGGGACGTCGCCGCGATGGGCATGGCGCTCGACGAAATGCAGCGGCATGGCCTTGCCGACCCACGCGGCCGCGACGCCGACCAGCGCTTCCACCGCGCCATCCTCGCGGCTGCCGACAACGAGCCGCTGGCGGCGCTGGCGAGCAGCGTCGGCGCCGCCGTGCGCTGGACGACCCAGTTCAAGCAGCGCGAACGCGCCCTGCCCCGGGACCCGCTGCCCGACCATATTGTCGTCTTCGACGCCATCCGCGACCGGGACGGTGCCGCCGCGCGCGCGGCAATGGCCGAACTGCTCAGGCTTGCGCTCGCCGACATGGGGCTGGCGCTGCGAAGCTGATGAAGGACCGGGTTTCACTGCTGTGAAACCCGGTCCGCCACCACTCAGTGGTTGTCGCGCGGCAGTCCGCGCGTCTGGGCGATGCGCTGATAGGCCTCCGCACCCTCCAGGATCGCGCCGTTGCCGAGCTGGCCGACGACGGCACGCTGGATTTCCTGCCAGGGCGTTTGCGAGGCCGGAAAGCGATAGCCACCCTTCGCTGCCAGCGCCGCCTGCCGCGCCGCCAGCGTTTCGGCGTCGATCAGCACATCGGCACTGCCGCGCCGCAGGTCGATGCGGACCCGGTCGCCGGTTTCCAGCACCGCCAGCGCGCCGCCGGCCGCCGCTTCGGGAGCGGCGTTGAGGATCGACGGGCTGCCGCTGGTGCCCGACTGGCGGCCATCGCCGATGCACGGCAACGCATGGACGCCGTCGAGGATGAGATGCGCCGGCGCGCGCATGTTGACGACCTCGGCAGCGCCCGGATAGCCGATGGGCCCGGCGCCGCGCATGACCAGCAGGGTGCGGTCGGTGATCCCGGTTGCGGGGTCGTCGATGCGCGCGTGATAATCCTCCGGCCCGTCGAACACCACCACCGGTCCTTCAAAGGCGTCGGGGTCGGCGGGATCGGACAGATAGCGTTCGCGGAATTCCGGCGAGATGACGCTGGTCTTCATGATGGCGCTGTCGAACAGATTGCCCGAAAAAACGACAAAGCCTGCCGCCGCCATCAATGGCGCATCGAACGGGCGGATGACCTTTTCGTCCTCGATGGCGACGCCGCGGCAATTTTCGCCGATGGTCTTGCCATTCACGGTCATCGCGCCTTCGGCGATCAGGCCCTGGCCGATGAGCTGGCCGACGACCGCCGGCACGCCGCCGGCCCGGTAGAAATCCTCGCCCAGATATTCGCCCGCCGGCTGGAGATTGACCAGCAGCGGAATGTCGAGGCCGTGCGATTGCCAGGTCTGCAACGGCAGGTCGACGCCGATGTGGCGGGCAATCGCCGTTATATGGATGGGTGCGTTGGTCGACCCGCCGATCGCCGAATTGACCGCGATGGCGTTGCGAAAGGCGTCTTCTGTCAGGATGTCCGACGGCTTCAGATCGTCAGCGACCATGGCGACGATGCGCTTGCCGGTGCGCCAGGCGACTTCCTGCCGGTCGCGATAGGGCGCCGGGATCGCGGCCGACCCGGGCAGCGACATGCCCAGCGCCTCCGCCAGCGAGTTCATCGTCGTCGCCGTGCCCATGGTGTTGCAATAGCCCGTCGAGGGCGCCGACGACGCCACCAGCCGGATGAATTCGGCATCGTCGATCTCGCCGGCGGCGAGCAATTCGCGCGCCTTCCAGACGATCGTCCCCGATCCGGTGCGGTCCCCCTTGTGCCAGCCGTTGAGCATCGGCCCCACCGACAGCGCGATGGCCGGGATATTGACCGTCGCCGCCGCCATCAGGCACGCCGGCGTGGTCTTGTCGCAGCCGATGGTGAGGACGACGCCATCGAGCGGATAGCCGTACAGCGTTTCGACCAGGCCCAGATAGGCAAGGTTGCGATCGAGCCCGGCGGTCGGCCGCTTGCCGGTCTCCTGGATCGGATGAACGGGAAATTCGATGGCGATGCCGCCGGCTTCGCGGATGCCTTCGCGGACACGTTCGGCAAGAACGAGATGGTGGCGATTGCACGGCGACAGGTCCGATCCCGTCTGCGCGATGCCGATGATCGGCTTGCCCGACTGGAGCTCTTCAAGGCTCAACCCGAAATTGAGATAGCGTTCGAGATACAGCGCCGTCATGTCGATGTTGTCGGGATTGTCGAACCAGGCGCGGCTGCGGAGCTTGGGCTTCGTATTGGACATTGTTGGCACTCCGCGGCTTCGAAGGCGATTGGATAAACTCAGACAAATGGAAGATCAATGCGGTGTGCTGCGTCTGACAGGCAAAAAAATGGGCCGGCTGTTTCCAGCCGACCCGATTTGGGGAGTAACTTTGGGAAGCCTCAGAAGCGGCCGCGCAACCCGACGAGAACGGTACGGCCGGGATTGTATTGATTGAACGTCGCATTGGGGAACTGGAAGTAGGCGCCCTGCGATTCCTTGGTGATGTTGATGACGTTGAGCACCACGGTCGGCAGATAATCCTTGCCGAACAGGCGGGCGAGATCGAGATTTCCCGAAAAGTCGAGCTGCGCATAGTCGCGGCCGAAGATGGCGGCAGCGGGGATGCCGTTCTGGTTTGTCCCCGACCCCTGCGAGCCTTGGTTGTAGGTATAGGCGAGGCGTGCCGAGATGCCGTTGTTGTCGTAATAGCCGGTCAGCACATAGGTCGTCGGTGCAACGCCGATGGCGATTGCCGGGGCCCCTGCGCCATCGCCCTTCTGGTCGATCAAGGTCAGATTGGCCTGGATGCCGAAGCCGCGGACGCCGAACCGGCTGGTCAGGAAGTCGAACGGCTGGGTCAGCTGGAATTCGAGCCCGTTGACCTTGAGCTTGCCGTCCGAATTGACCTGCTGCTGGATGACGATCGGTACATCGCTGAGCGCCTGGCCCGGGGCGGCGCGCGTCGCCAGTGCGTCGCGCTGCGCCTGGGTCAGCGAGTCGATCGAAATGCCATAGGGTTCCAGGAACGAGAAGGGCACGGTGCGCAGGCCGTTGACCGTGAAGCCCGTGATCGACTTGCGGAAGGCGGCAAAGCCGATGACGCCTTCGCCGCCGGTGTAGAATTCGAAACCGACGTCGATGTTGGTGGAGATGTACGGATCGAGCTCCTGGTTGCCGACCGTGCCGATATCCGCCGACGGCTGGACGAAGCTGGCGCCAGGCAGCAGCGCGTTCGGATCGGGCCGCGACATCGTCCGCGACAGCGAAGCGCGCGCCACGGCGAGGCCGTTGAAATCGAACGCCACGCTCGCCGACGGCAGCCAGTTGTTGTACGAGCTGCGGGTCGTCGGGAAGGTGTTGGTGTTGGGATAGCGACCGCCGTCCGGGATCTGCTGGCCATTGGCCAGGGTGTTGCGCGGGTCGGGAACGCTGACCCGGCCGCCGACGATCTGGATGGTGTGGACATAGCGCAGGCCGCCGTTCAGCCGCAGCGTGTTGTCGCCGACATCGATGACGCCATTGGCTTCGGCATAGGCACCCGTCACCTTTTCCTGGATCAGGCCGCCATTGGCACCGCTGCTGCCGGCGCCGATCTCGGTCGCGTTGGCCAGCAGCGCGTCATAGCCGGTGGCGGCCTTGAACTTTTCCCAATCGACGGTGATGTAGCCATTGCTGCCGGGCATGAGATAGCTCGGCACCTGCGCGGTGGGGACCAGCGAGCCGGCATAGACGATCGGCGGTCCGCCCGCGGTGGCGTTGGTGCCATAGCCGGGGAAGGTCGGGAAGCCGGCGGGCGGCGTCGTGCCGGGCTGGAACAGGCCGGTGCACGGTGTCGTGCCGGTGTTGGGCGCCAGCAACGAAACATTGGGCCCGTTGCCGCAAATGGCGTTCTGCCAGGGGCCCGTGTTGTCGAACGGCGTGATGCGCCGCTGGGTATCATCATAGGCGCCGCCGACGCGGACGCTGAACCGGTTGGCGTCGCCGAACAGCACGCTGCCGCGCACGCCCTTGGTTTCGGTCGCGCGCTCCTCGCCGTTCAGATTGACCCGGCCACCGCCCGCCCAGCCGAAATTGGCCGGGTTGTTGAGGTCGACATTGGTCAGGATCTGCGGGATGCCGCCATCGTTGGTGTAGTTGACCGTGGTACCGGCGCGTTCCGGCGTGATGACCAGCACCGTCGGGCTCTCGCGGCGGAAATTGCTCTTGGTATAATTGGCCTGCAGATCACCACTGATCCAGTCGTTGACCTTGAATTCCAGCCCCGGGTTGATCCCCCAATAGTCCTGGGTGTCGCGATAGGGCCGATATTCGAGGAAGAACTGCGAATTGGCGTAGGTGCCCTCGGTGACCACGCACCCGGCGGCGCAATCGGTTCGGTCGTATTTGGTGTTGAGCGGGATGACGGCACCGTTGCGGCCGACCCAGTTCATTGCCGTCCGGGTGAATTCGGTGGTGCGTTTTCCGTACATGCCATCGAGGTAGAAATGCAGATCGTCGCTCGGCCGCCATTCGGCCGACGCGATATAGCTCTGGCGGTCGCGCGAGCCGACTTCGGTGCGCGGCCGGCCAAGACGCGGGATCAGGCCGTTGTCGATCTGATCGATGGTGGCGCCGGGATTGTTGCGCAGCAGGAATGCCTGGTCGATGACGGCGCCGGTGACAAGGCCGTTGCCGGCGTTGACGGGCACGGTCGCCGGGATGGTGAAGTTGCCGCCACCCGTCGCGTTGCGCGTGGCGCTGCTGCTCTGCGCCGCGGTCAGGTTGGGGTTGGTCCAGCCGATGGTTTCGAAGCCGTCGACGGCAAACTGGCTCTTCGACACCGAAACGCCGCCAAGGATGCCGAAATTGCCGAAGGTGGCGCTGGCCAGGACATGGCCGCGATAGCCCCATTTGTCGGCACCGCTGACCTTGGAACCCTGAAAGCCATAGCTGACATAAGGTTTGGGATTGTCGAACGGGCGCGCCGTGCGCAGGTTGACGGTGCCGGCGGCGCCGCCTTCGATCTGGCTGGCGACCGGCGACTTGCTGACCGTCAGCTGGGTGAACAGCTCGGTCGGCAGCATGTCGAGATCGACTTCGCGATTGGTGCTCTGCGCATCGAAGCGCACCGATGCGATCGCCACCGGCGCGCCGTTGAGCAGCACGCGGGTGAAGTTGGTGCCGAGCCCGCGGATGGCGACGTTGGAGCCTTCGCCGGTCACTTCGCGGCTGATGGTGACGCCGGGAATGCGGTTGAGCGATTCGGCGATGTTGGTGTCGGGGAACTTGCCGATGTCTTCTGCAAAGATGGTGTCGACGAAGCCGACGGCGTTGCGCTTGGCGTCGGTCTGGCGTTCCAGCGACGCGCGAAAGCCGGACACGACGATTTCGGTATCGTCCGCCGTTGCAGCGGTCGGATCGGTCGGTGCGGAATCACCCGGGCCGCTGGCCGGGGCCGCCTGGGTCGTGGTTGCCTGGGCAAGCACCGGATAGGCCTTGGCGTTGAGGATGACCGGCGCCGGTGTCGTGACGCCGCCGGAAGCTGCGGGCATCGGCACCGGCGTGGGTGCTGCCTTTGCCGTGGATGCCGACAGTCCGGCGACCGAAACTGCAGCGAGCAGCGAAGCGCGGACGGAATGCGCGTGCAAAATGCGATTCATGATGCCTCCCCCTGTACGACCACCGCTTCATTGTCGGCTGGTCGGTCATGCGCTTTGTTAGCGCTATCATGGGAGATTATTACTACGAGTTATTCTTGTCAAGCCGGCTCAACGATAGCGGTAAAGACGAATTTTCTGGATCTGGAAGGGCCCCGGCGCCAGCCGGATATGCCGTCCCTGGTGGGTCTGGTCGCCGTTGAGCAGCCGCCCTGCCACCCAGCGCCCATCGACGAACTTGCCTTCGTAAGCCGAATCGATTCCGGCGAGCGGCGGCCCGTCGCCGACAGGCGCAAAGGTGACCGTTATCCCCTGCCCGGCGATGAGATAATCCTCCGGCCCGGTCTGGATGATCATGCCGCCATAGCCGCCGGTTTCGGGCGTGATCACCGGCTTCTGGATATCGGCGAACGACACGGTGAAGCGATAGTCGCCGATCGTCTCGCTGGCCGGCTCGGCCACCACGGTCTCGTCGTACAGCGCCCGCGGCTTGAACGCCGACATCCGGCCGAGCCCCTGGGCCGCCAGGATCGCCGGTGCCAGCTGTTCCAGCCCGGCATAGGTGTCCGCCAGGCGGTTCGGACCGCCGTCGATCGATTCGATCGAGAAGGGCGAAAAGCCGATCGCGTCATGCTTGCCGATCGCATAGATGGCGTTGGCCGGGCCATCGGCACGGTCGGCATTGTTGGCTTCCGGGATGAAGAGCGGATTGTCGCTGCGCTTGTAGCGACCGACGATGTCGACGAAGTTCGGAAAGTAGATGTCGGGTGCGATCAGGTCGAGGCTCGGCGCCCCGGCCTTCCAGACATCGATCAGCTGGGGCAGCGGCCCGCCGCTGGGATAACCGACGCCGGGTTCGCGCCCGGGGCGGTTGAGCGCGACATTGACATACATCGGCAGCGGATAGGCCGCCTTGCCGGCCGCCGTCAGCGCATCGGCAAAGCGCGCATAATGCCAGGCAGTGAACACTTCCGCCGCCGCGTCGCCCGGTCCGAACACCGCTTCCCACGACCCTTCGACAGGCGCACCGCGATCGGCCCACATCCGCTGCATTTCGGGAACCAGCGTGGCACGATGCGCCACCAGATAGTCGATCAGTTGCTTGGGAACCGGCTGGCGGAACGCGGCTTCGGCGAGCGGGCCATGGTCGCGCGCCACCGGCAACATGCCGATCTCGTTTTCGACCTGGACCATGACGACGGTGTTGTCCGTGCCGTCGGTCGCCTTCAGATGCGCCATCAGCGCCGCATAGGCACGCGAATCGGCCGCCAGCGTCTCCGGTGCCATCGCCGACAGGATGTCGA